>CAZVAA010000049.1:0-16582 GCA_964624125.1 uncultured Sphaerobacteraceae bacterium
CATCGCCCGGTGCTGACCTACGACGATATCGCCATCGTCGCGCGGGAGACCGGATGGCAGGGCACCGAGATCAAGTGCCTCGTCCAGAAGGCCGGCGACGGTTTCGTGGTCTACGTCACGTTGCAGGGCAATCGCGCCGATACGAAGGCGATGAAGAAGCACCTCGACACGAAGAAGTTGCGCATGGCGAGCGATGAAGAGCTGGCGGAGAAATTTGGTGCCGAACCCGGTAACGCCTATCCCTTTGGCTTCGACGCCGATGTGCGGATCATCGTCGACCCGGCGGTCTTCGAGCAGGAATGGATGCTCTTCAGCCCCTGCCGTCCCGACCAGACCGTGCAGGTCCGGGGGAAGGATCTCGAGGCCGTCTTCAGCGCCGCCCCGAACCCGGTCGATATCGTTGCACTGAACAGGGAAGGCTGACGTCAGGTCACGCATTGTCCGGACAGATCGCAAGAAGCGAGAAGCCGCCCTCGACCTGTACCCGCTACGATCGCTTCACAAGCGAAGGAGGAATCTCGTGACGGACCTTCCGAAAATCCCGAAATCCGCGGTGGCCGTGCTGGAGATCGCCGGAGTCACAACCCTGGAGGACTGCGCGACGTGGCCTGCGGAGGAACTGGCGGCACTGCGCGGATTCGGCCCCAAGGCCTTCCGCACGGTTGAGGCGGCGATGACCGATGCCGGGCTCCGGTTCGATCCTGGCTCGGACAAGCGGGCCGAGCCCGTCAACCGCGCGATGGCTGAGGAGCGCATGAAGGGCGTTGTGGAGCCGACCGGGCCGAGCAATCTCCCGAACATCGGCCGCCCCGCGACGGTGGCCCTCGCGCAGATCGGCGTCCGCAACGTCGAGCAGCTCGCTGACTACACCGAGCAGGAGATCCTCGCGCTGCACGGGTTCGGCCCGAAGGCGATCCGCATCCTCAAACCCGTCATGGCCGAGATGGGCGTCTCCTTCAGGGACAAGCCCACCCGGTAGCCCCGGACTGCGGGACTGCGCCAGCAGCCCGGTATGCCCGGGGCGCGGCCGAAGGGTGCGCTTCAGGTCACACCCCCTACAGCGCGACCTCGCCCCTGATCCCGATAACGGTATCCCCGCCGACCCAAATCTGCCCGTCGCGCTGGACGTGGATCCGTCCCCGACGCTCGAGCGCGGTCCCCTGCCGCACGAGGTACCGCTCTGGCGCTAATCCGTCCCCGATCAGCCACGTCGCGAACCCGGCGGCAAGGCTGCCGGTCACCGGATCCTCGTCCACGCCATGACCGGGCGCGAACGCCCGCATCTCATAGGTCGGAACATCGCCGCTGGCGTTGGCGTACGGCCCGATCACGCCCACCGCCATATTCCCCAGGTAGCTGAGATCCGGCTTGAGCTCAAGGACATCCTCGGCTTCGTAGAAGAGCAGGCCGATCCACCCCGGACCGTTGTCGACCCAGTTGGCGTCCTCGATCATGTCCTCGTCATCGATCTTCAGTGCCCGCTTGATCTGCGCCATATCGACGAGGTTGACCGGCCCCTCGCGCACCAGCTCCGGCGCCGCGAAGGCCAGCCGCTCACCATCCTGCCGCAGCTCGATCAGCCCCGCGCCGCATTCCTGCCGCAACGTGCCCGGTGTGCGCCCGGAATTGCCGGCTTCCAGCCACGCCCGCGCCGAGCCCAGCGTCGGATGCCCCGCGAACGGAAGCTCCCCGCCCGGCGTGAAGATGCACAGCCGGTAATCGGCGAAATCATGCGTCGGCTTGAGCAGGAATGTCGTCTCCGAGAGATTCGTCCACCGCGCGAAGGCAGCCATATCGTCGTCGCTGATGCCGTCTGCGTCATGCACCACCGCCACCGGGTTGCCGTACATGAACTCGTCGGTGAAGACATCGACCTGTGTGAACGTGCGCATGGAAACTGGCCTTTCGTATGAGCCGGACTGAAAAATGCAATCGTCATTCTGAGCGCTAGCGAAGAACCCTACGCGAAGCGGTCCAGGCAAGCGAGGCGCTATGCAGTTTCACCACACTCATTGCAACCACTTGTGGCAACGTTAAGGAAGACAGGAGAGTTGCTATACAGCATTGAGCACGCGGGACGAGCAAAGAGCCCTCGCGCTCAGCGCCATCCCTTACGATGCGCTCAGTACCCGCTCCAGGAACTGCCGCGTCCGGGCCTGCTGCGGGTTTCCGTAGAACGTCTCCGGATCGCCCTGTTCGACGATCTCGCCACCGTCAAGGAAGACCACCTGGTCGGCGATGTTCCGCGCGAACCCCATCTGGTGCGTCGCCATGATCATCGTCATCCCCAGCTCCTTGAGCTCGATGATGATATCCAGCACCTCGCCGACCATCTCCGGGTCGAGCGCCGAGGTGATCTCGTCCAGCAGCAGCACGTCCGGCTTCATTGCCAGTGCCCGGATCACCGCCACGCGCTGTTGCTGCCCGCCGGAGAGCCGGTCCGGGAACTCGTTCGCCTTGTCCAGCAACCCGAAGCGGTCCAGCAGCGACTTCGCTTCCTCGATCGTGTCCTGGCCCGATCGCCCCAGCACCTTGCGCGGCCCGAGGGTGATGTTCTTCAGCACCGACATATGCGGGAAGAGGTTATAGCTCTGGAACACCAGCCCGATCCGCTTGCGGATTTCGTCGGCGTCCTTCTGCGCGCCAGCAATATCGCGGCCATTCAGCGTGATCCACCCATGCTGGATCTCCTCCAGCAGGTTCGTGCAACGAAGCAGCGTCGACTTGCCGCAACCGGACGCGCCGATCAGGCACGTCACGCTGTGCTCCGGGATATCGAGATTGACGTTCCGCAGCACCAGGTGCTGGCCATACGCCTTGTAGACGCCTCGGTAGGTGATCAGGGGAGGTCGCTCGCTCATGCCGTCATCCCCAGTTCGCGCAGCCGCGCCGACCGCTGCAGCAGGTAGTCGGTGAAGCGCGTCAGCGGGATCGTGATCGCGATGAACAGGATCGCCGCCCCGAGATAGCTCGTGTAGTTGAAGTTCAGGCTGGAGTAGATGCCCGCCTGCCGGGTCGCCTCCAGCGGCCCGATCGTGCTCACCAGCGCCGTCTCCTTCTGGAGCGCGATGAACCCGCTGAGCAATGGCGGCACCACGGCCCGCACGCCTTGCGGCAGCACCACATGCAGGAACGCCTGCGTCCCGGTCAGCCCAAGCGACCGCGCGGCCGCCCGTTGGCTCGGATGAATCGACTCGATCCCGGCCCGGAATGTCTCGGCCGTATAGGCGGCCGAGCTGAGGATGATCGCGGTCACGCCCCAGAACACCGGCGAGGCGGGGAGCCACTCGATCCGGAGCCCCGGCATGCCAAAGCCGAGCATGAGGATCACCAGTAGCGTCGGGATACCCCGGAAGAAGTCGATATAGGCGATCGCGAACGCCCGCAAGGGGAAGAGCACCGCGTTGTTGGTGAGCCGCATGACCGCCAGGAGCAGCCCGAATACCAGGATGATCGGCTCCGCGATCAGGAACATGCGGACGTTCAGCCAGAAGCCGTCAACGACCTTCGGCCATGCCTCCCGGAAATCCGGCGGGCTGAAGAACGCCTGCTGGACCGCCGCCCAGCCCTCCGATCCCTGGATGAGCCAGATCATGCCGCCGAACAGGACGATCGTGCTCAGGATCGCGATCGCGGTCGAGCGAATCACATCGGCCTGTCTCCAGGCACTCTTCTTCTGGAGGAGCTGTGCGACCTCCTCCTGGCTGAGCGGTGGGTGATGGGGGACGGTGGAGCTCATGTGGTTCTGGATCCTGGGAGGAGGGGAATGGTGCGATTCAACTCGACATCAGGTGCGCCGGCTTCCTGGGCGCGGCGAAAAGTCCCCGTGCGAAGCTCGTTCACGTGGCTCCGGCGCCGGTGTGGCATAGGCCCCACCGTTTCGCGTCGGGCCACTCGCGCTCGCTCAGGATGACGGGGAACGGTGTGCGGGGCGAACACGTTCGCCCCGCACCTTCCTGATGGACCCTAGCCCTCGTACTCGTCAAGCCCTTCCGGCGGCGCGAGGTATTCCTCGGAAAGCGCCGGGATGGTGCCGTCGTTCCAGAGCTCGATCACCGCGGCATCGAGGTACGGGATCAGCTCGCTGTCGAGCTCCGTCACCAGTGCGGTGTGCTGGTCCGAATCCGGCAGAAGGCCACCCAGCGCCAGCCCCTCGAACTGCACGTTGACGTTGAAGATGCCGATCTGCAGCGTCTGCACCACCGCCTCGACCGTGTCGTTCATCAGCGCGGTCAGCGAGTCGGCGTTCGTGTCATAGACGAGGATGTCCTGCTCCGGCTGGATCTTCTCGTCGATATAGCTGTGGAAGGTCGTGCCGACCTGCGTGCCCCACTTGAACTGCGCCAGGTCCTCGAGCGAGGTCGCCTCCATCACCGGGCCATCGGCCTTCGTCACCACGACCAGCGGCACCGCGTTATACGGCTGGCTGAACCCCACCGCACGGGCGCGCTCCGGCGTGTTGGAGACATCGCAGATGTAGAAGTCGAACGGCTTTGGCCCCGGCGCATACGAGTTGTTGAACGGCGTGCGCCCCCATTCGACCTGGTCCTCGGAGAACCCGAGCTTCTCCGCGACCGCGAAGGCGACCGCGCTCTCGAAGCCCTTGCCGTTGGACGGGTCGTTGTCGAAGAACCACGGCTCGTAGACCGGCTCGTCGGTGTGGATGATGAGCTTGCCTTCTTCCTTCAGCGGAAGCACCGAGATGTCGCCGATCTCCACCGACGGCGTCGCGGAGATCACCGGGGAGCCGGCGGCTTCCGGCGTGCCATCCTGCGCGTAAACCTGCAGGGAGCGGCCAAGGGCGGCAGCCGCAAGCGCGCTGCCGGATAGCTGGACAAAACGTCGTCGTGTGGCCATGGGGGCACCTCTTTCTGGGTCAGGTGTATCTGCCAACTGGTCGTGGGATGGGGCGCCGCGCTGCGCACCAGCACAATAGTACCGTTCAGGATCGCCATTGGCACGCGGAATCTTCTGGATCGCCCCTTAAACGCACAAGGCCGGTCCCGCGATGTGCGGAACCGGCCCTGCGGGGTACGCGTGGGGTGTGATTAGCGGTGCAGCGACGACCGGATGGTCGCCCCGCCCGCAAGCGTGATCACCGCAAGTGCGGCGCTTGCGCCGGCCAGCGTGATCTGGCTGTCCGACGTGGTGCTGATCCGGCCGTTGCCAGTGCTCGGCAGCTCGCTGACATCGCCCGGATCTGCGGGTGCTTCCGGTTCTTCCGGCTCGGCAGGCGGCGCCGGCTCTTCACCGTCGTCGGCATACGCCAGCTCGAAGACGATGTCCCCGACCTGCGTCTTCTCCGCCGGGGTGGTGTACGTGATCGGGTTCTCGACGATCACGATGCCCTCTGGCAGCGTGCTCTCGTCCACCTGCGCCACCACGGTCGTCTCCGCGGGGGTATCGAGCCCGCAGCCATCCGGCTTGCTTACCATGTCGAACGCACAGCTTCCATACGACACGGCCCCGTCCTCGGCCCGCACGCTCACGCTGACTGAGCGGTCCGGGATGTCCCCGTACGGATCCCCGGAAAGGCGAAGTTGCAGGTAGTACGTCAGCCCCGGATCTTCACCACCGTCATCGGCATAGACGAACTCGAATGTGAAATCCCCCGCGCCAGTGCGCTCCGCCGGCGTGGTGTAGACGATCGGGTTCTCGACCGGCACGATACCAGCCGGCAACGCCGTATCGTCGACATACACAACAACCGTGGTGCTGGGTGGCACATCGACGGTGCATCCACCCGGAGTAGCATCCGTCACCAGTTGGCAGGTGCCGAAGTCCGCTGTCTCGTCTTCATTGAACACAATGGCGTTCACCGTCTGGCTCGGGATATCCGGCGCGGCTTCGCCGGTAACGCCAATCGTCAGGTCGTAGGCCGGGTCCGGTTCCTGCGCCGCGACATCAGTTGCGGTGAGCGCCAGCGCGCCCAGCAACAGTGTTACCAGCAGCAATCGAACCGTTGATGGCCCTCGTCTTCCGATCATGGAACCTCCAGCCCGCATCCGCGGGCATATGAAATTGATCATTCGGGACCCGGAGCACACCCTAGTCCACGCCCTGCCGGATCCATATCCGTAGAATTACTGATTTCCTTTCGTGGTCCGCTCCCGAATCTAGCGGACCAGATCGCCTGGCTATCAGGCCCGGGACGTATACTCATGACGGCAGATCACTGCCCGGGAGCCGCATCTCCATCCCCGGGCATCAGCGGAGCAGGCATCCCGTGAGCCCATCAGCAACCAGCAAGCAAGAACCATCACACCCGTTCGGCGTGCCCGACCCTGCCGTCGAGCGCGCCTTCGCGGAGCGCATCGGTATCTCCTTCAATGATCCACAGCTCCTTCGCCTCGCGCTGACGCATCGCTCGGTCCTGCAGGACTGGCTGCAGCTCGGCGAGGTCGACGCGGTCATGCAAAGCAACGAGCGGCTGGAGTTCCTTGGCGATGCCGTCCTCGGCGCGATCGTTGCCGAACGGCTCTACATGGTCGATCCTGTCGCCGACGAGGGCACCCTCACCCGGCACCGGGTCGCGCTCGTTCGCGCCGAGGCGCTGGTGCGCTGGGCACGGGAGATGCATCTCGATGAAGCGCTCTACCTCGGCACCGGCGAGCGCGTCTCCAGCAGCGCCCGAGATCGTATGCTGGCCGGGGCATTCGAGGCGCTCGTCGGCGCGATCCATCTCGACCAGGGCCGGGAGGCCGCCGCGGCCTTCGTCAACGACCTGCTCGATCGCGACATGGACGCCCTCCTGGCCGAAGAAATCAGCTCCAACCCGAAAGGCCAGTTGCAGGAAGCGGTGCAGGAGCGCGGGCTGGACCAGCCGGTGTATGCGACGATCGGGGAATCAGGCCCGGATCATGCGCGGGAGTTCACCGTCGAGGTATCGGTCAACGGCGAGGCGTTCGGGACCGGCACCGGACGCAGCAAGCGCGCCGCCCAGCAGGAAGCCGCGCGGGCCGCCCTGCTGGCGATCGCGGCGAGAGACCAGGCAACAAGCGACGGGGACGCCTGAGCGGCAGGCGCCCATGACAGGCAGCGCGCAATCCGGCGGCATCACCGCACTGCGGGCAGGAAGGACGTGAACACGATGGCGGGACCGTGGGACCAGATTTCGGTGTTCAGCGGCAACTCCAATCCCGATCTGGTGGACGAGATCTGCGAGTATCTCGATATCCCCCGGGGACGGGCCGAAGTCTTCAAATTCAGCAACGACAATACGTTCGTCCGCATCCAGTCCAGTGTCCGGCACGATGATGTCTTCGTCGTCCAGTCGTTCACGACCCCGGTCAACGATGCGATCATGGAGATGCTCATCATGATCGACACGCTGAAGCGGGCGTCGGCGGGCCGCATCACGGCGGTGATCCCTTATTACGGCTATGGACGCACCGACAAGAAGGACCAGCCGCGCGTGCCGATCACCGCGCGCCTCGTCGCCAAGCTCATCGTCCAGGCCGGCGCCGACCGCGTGCTGACCGTCGATCTCCACGCCGGGCAGATCCAGGGCTTCTTCGATATCCCCGTCGACGAGATGAGCGCGATGTACCTCACCGCCCGCTACTTCGTGGACAAGGGGCTCGAGGCCCCGGTCGTCGTCTCGCCCGACCTCGGAAATACCAAGCGGGCGCGCAATTTCGCCGATATCCTCGGCTCCCCGCTCGCCATCATCGAGAAGCGGCGCGTCGGCAACCAGGACAAGGCCGAGATGCTCAACCTGATCGGCTCAGTCGAGGGCAAGCAGGCCGTGATCGTCGATGACGAGATCGATACCGCCGGCTCGATCACCCAGGCCGCCCAGGTCTGCCTCGATGCCGGCGCCCGTGAGGTCTACGCCAGTTGCATCCACCCCGTCTTCTCCGGACCGGCCGTGGAGCGCCTGGTGAACAGCGCGATTCGCGAGGTGGTCGTCACCAACACCATCGCGTTGCCGCCCGAGAAGCGGTTCGACAAGCTCGTCGTCCTCTCCGTGGCCGAGTTGCTCGGCGAGGCGATCCAGCGCGTCCATGCCGGTGCCAGTGTCTCGACGGCGTATCGCCAGGCGGACTCGTTCCAGGCACGGCTCTCGTTCGTCAATGAGTGACGATGTGACCGCTGACGCTCTTCCCGTATCTCTGCATCTCGTGCGCGGGATTCCTGTTCTCGTAGCCCCGCACCTTGTGTGCGGGGTCCCTGGAAACATGGGTACCCCGTGCCCGGTGGAGAATCGGTGAGACCTCCGCGCCGCCGGGTTACCCTGGCCGGGATCATCGTCGTGCTCGCCGTCATCGGCGCGTTCGCGGTCGTCCTCTGGATGCTCTGGCTCGTCCGTGGCGAGGATTCCCCGCTGCAGGACCCGCCGCCCGAATCGCCCATCAGCTCGCCCGCGTCACCACCGCCGGCGACCCCGGTCGCGACCCCAGCGCCGACCGTCTCCATCGTCCCGACGGTTGTGCCGGGCAGTGTGCCCGACCTCATTCGCTACGCTCCGGATCGGCTCGCGAACGAGTCCCTTCCCCTGAGCGATATCGCCCGTTTCGCCGATATCGACGGCTGGATGAACGCTCGCGGCATCACAGGGCGTTCCGGTCCCGAATGGGAGGCGGAGCTGGATGCGCTGGCCCTGCCGGATGTGCTCACGGCGCGCGGCACCGATCCGCTCTGGGAGTCGACCTATGGCTTTGGCCTGACCGACATCGACCAGGTGCTCGCCGTCGGTCAGGCCCCCGACTACATCCTCATCATGCGCGGCGATTTCGACGAGGAATCGTTGCAGGCGGCGTGGGCGCAATCCGGGTACCAGGCGGTTCGCACGCAGGACTACACCATCTGGTCGCTCTTTCCCGGCGATGCGGTCGACCTTTCCGCCCCGGCGAGCCGTCCCGCGCTTGGGAACCTGAACAACGTCGTCCTGTTGGAAGATGGCACCCTGATCGCGACCTCTCGCCTCTCCCGGCTCGAGGAAACGCTCCGGGTCGTGCGTGGCGATGCGCCATCTCTCGCGGCAAACCCGTCGATTGCCGCCTTGCTGCGCCCGGGGGCCGGATCAGAACACCTTATTACCGCGATGATCGTAAAAGGGACGCTCCTGGCGGAGGCACCCGCAACGCCTGTCGCCGGGACACTGCCCGATATCGGCCCGGTGGTTATCGCCATGACCGGAACACCGCCCTCAACACCGATCCCGGAGCTCCCGATGCCCGCCGCCGGGCTCGTCCTGGCGGGAATCGAGCGCCCCGACTCCGCGTCCGCGGTCCCGGTCCTCTCGCTGGTCGTCAGCTATGATTCCGCCGATGAGGCCACGCTGGCGATGACTCGCTCCCGGCACTCGTTTCACACCGATCGCTCCCCGGTCACCGGCCAGCCCTATGCGGAGCGCTTCCAACTGCTGGACAGCCGCGTCGTCGGGACGGCCCAGGATCGCGCACTCCTCGTCATCCAGTTGCAGCCGAGAGACGGCCTGCCGGACTGGCTGCTGATGCTTGAGGACCGCGACCTTGGCTTCCTCATGTGGCCCATCGAACCCTGACCTGACAGCCGGCATTCCATGCGAATGCCGGCTCATAATGGAGCCCGTGAATCGTGATGCGCCGTCCTCACGCCGGGCGAAGTAGTCAACACCACGAATCGAGAACCCGAATGACCCACCAATCCACCGATCCCTTTCCCGGTCGCGTCCAGGTCCGTGGCGCCCGCGAGCATAACCTGCGCAACATCGACCTCGACATCCCGCGAGATGCCTTCGTCGTCTTCACCGGCGTCTCCGGCTCCGGCAAGTCCTCGCTCGCCTTCGGCACCCTCTACGCAGAGGCCCAGCGCCGCTTCCTTGAATCCGTCGCACCCTACGCTCGCCGCCTGCTCGATCAGGTCACCACGCCGGATGTCGACGCGATCGAAGGCCTGCCGCCCGCCGTTGCCCTGAAGCAGGGCAGGGGAGGCACCAGCGTTCGCTCCACCGTCGGCACCATCACGCAGATCTCGAACGTCTTGCGGATGCTCTTCAGCCGCGCCGGCGACTACCCCGAGGGGGCGGAGCATCTCGATTCCGACTCGTTCTCGCCGAACACGCTCATCGGCGCCTGCCCGACCTGTCACGGCCTCGGCGTCGCCCGCACCACGAGCGAAGCGCTGCTCGTCCCCGATCCGTCGCTCTCGATCCGCGAAGGCGCCATCGCTGCCTGGCCCGGCGCCTGGCTCAGCAAGAACTACCGCGAATTGCTGCGCGAGATGGGCTACGACATCGACAAGCCGTGGCGCGAGCTCTCGCAAGAGGAGCGTGACTGGATCCTCTTCACCGACGAGGAACCGGTGCTCACCGTCCATCGCCCGCCCGAGGAGCGCCCGATGCAGGACTACAAGGGCGCATGGCAATCGGTCGAGAAATACGTCTTCCGCACCTACAACAAGACGGAATCAGCGAGGCAGCGCGAGCGCCTCGAGCAGTTCATGGCGGACACCACCTGTCCCGCCTGCCACGGCAAGCGGCTCCGTCCCGAAGCGCTGGCCGTCACCTTCGAGGGACGCGACATTACCCAACTCACATCCCTGCCGCTGGTTGACCTCGCGCAGTTGCTCGCCGACGCCCTCGCCGATGAAGGCCGTGGCCAGATGGGCCGCAGCGGTTCGCAGCGCTCGGTCGCGGCGTCGCTCGGTGGCGACGTCCTCGAGCGCATCGAGAGCGTCGTCCGCCTCGGCCTTGGCTACCTCCGGCTGGACCGCGAGAGCACCACGCTCTCCCTCGGCGAGCTCCAGCGCCTGCGCATCGCCACCCAGCTTCGCTCCGGTCTCTTTGGCGTGGTCTATGTGCTGGACGAGCCCTCCGCCGGGCTGCACCCCGCCGACGCCGATGCCCTCTACGACGCCCTGCTCAAGCTGCGTGATGCCGGTAACTCGCTCTTCGTCGTCGAGCACGACCTTGGCATTGCCAAACGCGCCCAGTGGCTGGTTGATATCGGTCCCGAAGCGGGCGAGCATGGCGGCCGCATCATCTACAGCGGGGAACCCGAGGGCCTGCGCCATGTGGAGGAATCCCGCACCGCGCCATTCATGTTCCCGGCCTCCCCGCCGGAGATTCCCGATCCGCGATCCGTCGACCGCACGCTCCCGCTTTCCGGGCTGGACCTTCACAACCTGAACGACATCGCGATCGACCTTCCGCTTGGCGTTTTTACCGCCATCACCGGCGTCTCCGGCTCCGGCAAGAGCTCGCTCCTCGCTTCGATCGGGGAGCACGCGCCCGGTCGCCTCGTCCCCATCAGCCAGAAGCCGATCGGCCGTTCACCGCGCTCGAACCCCGCCACCTATACCGGCCTGTTCGACGGTATCCGGAAGGTGTTTGCCGCCACCGGTGAGGCGAAGCGGCGCGGCTACACTGCTAGCCGGTTCTCGTTCAACGTGAAGGGTGGCCGCTGCGACACCTGCGAAGGGGAGGGGTATATCAAGGTCGAGCTTCTCTTCATGCCGGAGGACTATTCACCCTGCCCGACCTGCAATGGCGCCCGCTACAACGAGGAAACGCTGGAGATCACTTACGAGGGGCATAGCGTCGCTGATGTCCTCGACCTCACCGTCGACCGCGCGCTGCCCCTCTTCACAGATGTCCCCGCGATCAGGCGCGGCCTGCAGGCGCTGCATGACGTTGGACTTGGGTACATCACCCTCGGCCACCCCGCGACGGAGCTCTCCGGCGGCGAGGCCCAGCGCGTAAAGCTCGCCACCGAGCTACAGCGCAGCGAGCGCGGCGACACCCTCTACTTGCTTGACGAACCCGCCGCCGGGCTCCACCCGGTCAACGTCGTCCAACTCCTGCGCGTCTTCGACCGTCTCGTGGACCACGGGAACACCGTGGTCGTCGCCGAGCACAACATGCACGTCGTCGCCCGCGCAGACCGGGTGATCGAGATGGGACCCGAAGGCGGCGACCGGGGCGGGGAAGTGATTGCCGAAACCACCCCGGCTGACCTCGCGCGGCACCAAACCAGCGCCAGCGCCCCATACCTCGCCTCCGCGATGGGCCTTGAGCCGGTTACGGCAGGCTGATATGGAAGCCACCAATATCGTGTAGGGGTCGATCCCCGCAGGGTATCGACCCGATCGACGCCGCAGGCGTCGACATATGCGCAGGTTGACGCGCCACTGTGCATGAAGACTGGCCCCTGTAGCGGAGGTCTTGAACGCGCTCCTGCCGCTCCATTCTCGGGCACCGGGCGCGCGTTTAATGACCTCCTTCACCTCGACTGATTCATCTCACCGGCACCCCGGCACGACCGACCGGAACCAACCTTGCGGATGGGGCGTTGAAGCCACGTACACGGGACCAACGAACCACCTTGCTGCCACGTCCCATCGACGTCATCGCAGCGACAAGGGAGCCGATATGACAGGCATCATCCATTTCCCGACGTCTTCCCGGCGCACCCGCCACGTCAGCCGCCGCGCCCTGCTTGCCGGTGCCGCCGGATACGCGGCCGCGGCGACCTTCTCGCCCCATGCCTCCTCGCAGGATGCATCACCAGGTGCCAGCCCGGCCGCCGGAATTGCGCCACCGGCCAACGCGCGCGAGCGCCTGACCGAGATGCTTCGCCTCGTGCCACCCGACCTGCTCGGCGGTCCGGACCCCAACACCTGGCTCTTCTCCTGGCTGGATCTCGAGTCCCATCTCACGGCGCTGGGCAATCCGGACCTCTTCGATCCGGCGACAGACTCGATCGCGATTATGACCCCGATCATGATTGACGATCCGCTGCTACGAGAAGCCAGGATGCCCGATATGTGGGAGTTCTTCGGCTTCAGCCCGTTTGAGGTGCATCGAACCCTCGTGGCCGGCGCCTCGCCGGGAACGCTGACCCTGTACGCTGGCGGGTTTGATGCTTCCACCCTGCCCGAGATCTGGGAGGCTGCCGGCTACGAGCACAAGTCCGGCATGGCGGGCGACTACTGGACGATCGGCGAGAATGCCGAAATGGATATGGCGTCGCCCATCCAGCGTCTGGCGATCGCCCGCATGAACAACCTCGCGGTCCTCGACGGCGGCACCGTTGTCGCGGCACCCATGGCCGAGTTCATCGAGTTCGTGCAGGCGAACCTCGCCAGCGGCGATGCCTCGGCCGCAGATGATCCGGCTATCGCCGCGCTTGTCGACACCTTGCCGGAGAGTGCCGTCAACGTTATCGCCCTTCCTGGGGCTGGGCTGGAGGCTTCGTCGATCACTCCCGAAAACCCGGGCATGGAGACGACGAATTCGAGGCTGGAAGATCTGATTGCCGAATCCGACGATGCTGTGGGCCCGATGCCGGTGAGCGAGATGGCCCTGTTCGGGGTTACCGCCGGGGCGATCGCGCCTCCGACATCGACCAGCGACGTGGCTGAGGAGATGCCCCCTCAGCAAGGTGACCCGGGCGAGGCGCACGTCTTCGTACACCTTCTTCTCGGGTCGGAGGTCGATGCGGAGGCCGCGGCCGGAGTCGTGTTGTGGCGCATCGAGAACCTGCTCTCCCCGGTTGCGGGATACGCCTACATCGAACGGCTGGCGCCCCTGTTTGCTCCGGCGGACGCGGTACAGGGGAGTGTCGCCGCCATGTCTTTCGCTACCCCGGACACGGTCGCCAGTTGGCACCAGTTGCTGGGCGTGCAGGACCTCTGGCCGTTCGTCTGGGTAGGTTCGGAGTAGCGCACACTGGCGCGTCAAGACGAGGGTGCCCTGGAACTGCGAATCGGCAACAGACGGTCTTTCCAGATGCTGCGAAATGCCTGACCGGTTTGCCTGGTCGGGATGCCGGTTTGCCACCGTAGACCCGGACCTTGGACGCGTGTTGCCTATTTCCAGAACAGGCGTGCCAGGGTCATGCCGCTTGCGCCAACCTGATCGCGATCGGTGGTTCAGGGTGGAACCGACGGCGGTCTCATGGCAGCAAACCAGGAGCGAGCAAAAACACCGGGATCGACCAGGTCGCGTCCGGTGTTTTTACGTAGTGGAATGGAACCAACGGGAGAGAAGTGGCGTTTCCTTGCCCATGGGACCCTGCAACGTTCGATATGCAATAACCACGCGGCGGACACTGCCTCGTGGAGAGGGGATTCCACGGTATGCCAGGACAACGCTTGCCGATAAACCATCAACGAACGACCCGCCGCGCCCTGATCGCCGGTGCGACCGGCTTCGCTGCCACACGGATGCTCGCCCCAGGCGCCACGGCTGGGGATGCTCCTTCACCCATGGCATCACCAGGAACCGGAGACTTCGCCCCGGCGCGGGATCGGTTCCGCGGCATGTTGGATCTCGTTTCCGCCGAGCGCATGCAACGGGATTTGGCCGAGACGGGGGCACCCGTCTTTCTGTACTGGTTCGACAACCAGCGTCACCGGACAGCCCTGCATGCTGGTGGGGCGTCCGAAGAAATCATTGACAATACGTTTATGCATATCAGCGGGATGGGTGGACACTCATTGGCCACGAGATCATTCCGGTCGGAGGAGGCCTTTGGGTTCTCCCTGCACAACGTCCATCAGGTGTTGTCGGAGTCAGGTAATCTGTGGCTCTCGGGTGGTCTCGACACGTCCGGCCTGCCGGCGGCCTGGGACTCCTTTGGATACGAGCGACATGACACCGAAGCAGGAACCGTTTGGCTTGATCCAGTGGATGAACAACCTGGATTTGCCGTGGTTGACGACGAGACGGTGTTGATGCAGTCGTATGTGTTCAACGCCGACGAGATGACGGAACCACTGTTGTTCGCGAAGGATGGAAGCGGCAAGTCGTCTGCCGCGACCATTCCCGAACTTACCGCCTTGATCGAGACCCTGCCGGACGATGCTGCACATGCCTTACCCTGGCTTGGAGAGGGGCTCGAGGCGCGAAACGTCGCGCAGCAGCCCGATCCGGATGACGATGTGGAAAACCGGCTGGTCGGCCCCGACGCAGTCATGGAGGAATCCGAAGCCGCCGTCGGGCCGATGCCCGAAATCCGGATGGCCCTGTTTGGTTTTTCTGCGGGCCTGAATGGTCCGGTCGACTTCGATGATTTCCACCGGGAGCAGTCTCCGGTCGATCCGGCCGACCCGGTGGGCCGCTTCTTTGTCCATCTGCTCACCTCATCGCCGGAGGACGCGCAGCGCGCATCAGAGGTTGTGGCCTGGCGTGTGGAACATCTGGAGTCCTCGTTCATCGATCGCCCCTATGCTGAGTTCATGGTGCCGGTCGCCATCGGTGATGATCGGGTTCAGGGAGATGTCGCCACCCTCGGGTTTTCGCTGGTGCATCCCGGCCTTCCGTGGCATACCCTCCTCTGGTCATTCGACCTGTGGCCATTTGCCTGGGTGGACGAGGAGTCGACCGCCACCTGAACCGGAACCGGCAATACAGTGGATACGTTTCATTCATAATGGTCAGCACAATCTCGACAACATATCGCCACAGGGCGGATATCGCCTGGCGGGAGGGGATGTATCCGGATGGACAATCGGTATGTGGCCTGTGACCAACGGCGGATAACGCGCCGTGCGCTTTTCGCCGGCGCTGCCGGCCTCGCGGCAATTCCCATGATGTCGCACGGCGCGTTCGCCCAGACAAACGCCTCACCCGCCGCGTCGCCGGTTGGTGATTCCGGTGACGCGCGTGAGCGGCTGCGCGACATGCTCGCCCTGGTGCCGCAGGATGTTCTGCTGTCTCCGATTGATGGCGGCCTGCATTTTGACTGGCTCGACTATCAGCGCCAGTTTGCCGCGCTCGGCGTGGACGATCCCTACGACAGGTCGGTTGAGATCGTCCGGTACACGATGCCCCTGGCGAGCAACGACCCGCTCTTCATGCACGCGATGACCGAGGAAATCGAGGAGTTGCTCGGGTTCCTGCCCTTCAATGTGCACCAGGTGCTGGTCGCCGGGACACCCCCGGAGATGTATTCGCTCTACCGGGGTGGTGTGGAGTTCTCGTCGCTGACCGACATCTGGGAGGCGTCGGACTACGCGCTGGTGAGCAGCGCCCACGGTGAATACTGGTCAACATCCCCGGATGCGAGCGTGGATTTCGACAACCCGCTGCATCGCTTCGTCCTCGCGCGCATGAACAATATGGCCATCATTGATGACGACACGCTGGTGTGCGCACCGACCGCGCCGATGATCGAGCGGGTGCTGGAGCTCCACGCCACGGGCGGAGAATCAGCGGCGGACAGCGAGATGATCGTTCCACTGGTCGATGCCATGCCGGCAGAAACCGTGAACGTGATGGCGTTCCCCGGCGGCACGTTCAGCCGGGCAGGGGTCATACCTCCGAACATCACGCCATCAGCGCTGGAGGCGCTGGATCGCCTCTTCGAGGAGTCCGATGAAGCCATCGGACCCATGCCGCCCTTACTCTCCGCGCTCGCTGGCGTAACCGCCGGGGTCATGGCGCCGCCGCGTAACGGGGAAGACGATGCTGGCATGAGTGACGCGACGGCCTTCATGTCGTTCCTGGCCGCTTCGGAAGATGACGCCGTTCAGGCCGCCAACACCGCCTTCTGGCGAATCGACAACCTGGAATCCCTGAACACCGGTGAGCCGTATACCGACCTGCTGGAGGTCACCAACGTGGCCAGGGAGGCCGCGAACGGCCCGGTCATGA
>CAZVAA010000050.1:0-10277 GCA_964624125.1 uncultured Sphaerobacteraceae bacterium
CGGGTGATTCCTCGCTGAATCTCTCCGATGGTGATTGCGGAAAGGTATGTCCGCGATGTCGGACGAGTACGAAGGTATTGAACGACGGTCTCGTTCCGGTTCTGCTTCTCGAGCTCCGAGATCGCAACGGTGTCCAGCAGATACCTCACCACTCTGGCTCCTTCATCGGAGCGTCGATACGATCAATATTGATATCCCCGAATTCTGGCTCATCCAGGAACGCCCGGACAAGTTGGTTCTCCTCTTCATCGCCTTCACGTACAAGTTGTACCTGGAACTGTTGTCCCCGGCGAGTGACATATTGCGGACCGTCGTTTTCCGCACGATCAAGCAGTTCACTGAATTTGTTTTTTGCGTCCGCGACTTTCCACTCGTTGAGCCTGTCTGTTGCGTCCACCACCTTAACCGTCATGATCGTTGTCTCCCTTCGTCAGCGTCACCCTAGCTTCCATGCCGGTGCGCCATCATATGTGCTCCATGATCTCGGCAAATTCCTTGTCTACATGCATGCTCTTGCGGTACTGGACCAATGAGGGTCGCTCCCTTGAGCCCTTACTCATGCCTGACTTCCTGTCTAGCCAATCTAGACACAATTCTATCAAGTTAGGGCAAGACTCACTTGCACGCAGCGAAAAACCCGGAGACGAGCTCCGGGTCTACGCGAAGTGAGGTGAGCTGAATTATGGAAGCAGGTCGGGCAACTCCGCGAGGGACTCGATGACGAGCCAGGGGGTGACGGACGGGTCCGGGATCTCGCGGCCAAGGGAGATCCAGACGCCACGCATGCCGGCGTCCTGCCCGCCGGCGACATCGCGGCGGAAATTGTCGCCGACCATGATGCACTCGGCGACGGGAACGCCCATCAGCTTCGCGGTTTCGGTGTAGATGCGCGGGTCGGGCTTGCCGTAGCCGAGCTCGCCGGAGATGGTGAGGACATCGAAATACTCCGCGAGACCGGAGCGCTCGATCTTGGTGCGCTGGACATCGGGGATCCCGTTGGTGATCATGCCGAGCCTGAAGCGCTCGCCAAGCCGGCGCAAGGCTTCCTCCGCGCCATCCATATAGGGGTTGGCGGCGGCGCGCTCCTCATCGAAGCGGGCATCGAGCTCGCGGGCGAGATCATCATCGTCGACGCCGCACGCAGCCAGCGCGCGCTTCCAGCTCTCGAAGCGGAATCCCGGCCCCCACTCGGCCATCTCCCGCCAGTGAGGATGGTCGCCTTCGAAACGGGCGCGAAGCCCCTCGACCTCGCTGGTGCCGATCCCGTGCGCCCACTCGGGATGCGGCCCTGCGGCCCAGATCGCGGCGGATTCCCGCAGGACACTCGCGACCAGCAGCTCGGGATCGACGCCGGCACGCTCCTGCGCGAGCACCGCGGTGGCGTTGAAGGCCATCTCCGTCGCGGCGTGGTCGTGGAGGATGGTGTCATCGAGGTCGAGCAGCACCGCGGTGACCGGTGCCTGCGATTCGGGCATGGCGTCCTGCTTTCTCATGGCTGTGCCTCACGCCGCGCCGATTCGCGGGCGAGCTTGTTGACGGCGGCATCCAGCATGGATGCGAACTTCGACCTGTCCTGTTTGGTATACGCCGAAGGTCCCCCGGTGACCATCCCCATGGAGCGAAGGTGGGCGTTCAGGTCGCGGGAGGCGAGCGCGTCTCCGATGCGGTTGGGGTTGAACTCGCTGCCGCGGAAGTCGATGCAGCGGACGCCATTGGCGATGACCCGCGCGGCGAGCGGGATATCGGCGGTGAGGACAAGGTCACCCTTTTCGGCGTGCTCGGCGATCCAGTCGTCGGCGGCATCGGGCGAGCCGGGCACGACGATCATCTCGGCATCGAGCTTCGCGTCCTGCGGCAGGCGCAGCCAGTTGTTAGCCGCGACCTTCAGCGGGATCTCATAGCGCGCGGCGACCTTGTAGACGAGGTCCTTCGCCGGGCAGGCGTCGGCGTCGAGGTAGATGACGGGAATGGCGGGCCTCCTGTTGGCAGCGTGAGCAGGACGAAGACGTCCCCTCCATGCTACCCGGCGGGAGGCCCGCCTGGCGACCCGGTTAGCTGACGCTGGTCGCGTTGTCGAGCGCGATGGCGGCGAGCTCCGGCACTACGTCCGGGTTCGGGCTGCTGAGGGTCAGGGTGGCATTGCCCCAGCCAACCGCGACCGCATCCATGCTGGTGATCGCGCCTTCGCCGGACTGGGTGTATTCGGCCCACGGCTGCCCGGCGTCCGGGGCGAGGTTCCAGCCATGCAGGGTGACGGGCGGCGCGTTCAGGACGCCCTCGACCGCCCTGTTGAAGGCATCGGAGGCAGGCTCATTCCCCGGGAAAGTGGCGTAGCGGATCATGCCGACGGGCATGCCGTCCGGCCCGCTCCAGGTGGCGAGGGTGTAGCCGGGTTTGGTGTCGGCATAGGTCACCTCCAGGGTGGTCTCAACGCCGCCAAGCGCCACCGAGCCAGGCATTGACTCGAGCTCGAAGCTCGCGCCTTCGGTGAGACCGTCGAGGCCGTACGGGGCGTTGCCCGCCTGCTCGACGTGCTGGCGCTGGTCGAAGCGGGCGATCTGCTGGTCGATGAACGCGCGATCGCGACCGAAGAACCACGCCCAGTGATCACCGGCATAGACGAGCCGGACAATGTCGTTGACGGTCTCGCCGTTGGTGAATTCCTGGGTAAAGGCGACCTCATGGACATTCTCGTAGGTGAGGTCGTTGCCGGCCCAGGTCCACGGGCCAACATTGGTGACATCCGTGGCGACGGCGGGTTGCGGCCCCTGCGGCCAGAAATCCTCCATATACCATCCAACGACGGCATATCGCGGGACGACGTTCTTGGCGTCGGGATGCATCGCCCCGTACAGCTCATAGAGCGGCGGGACATTCTGGACGGATTCAAGGCGGGAGAGCGCTTCCGCCGCTCGCATGGCGCCTTCCGGCGTGTTGTCCTCGAACGTTGGCGTCTGCGCGATCGCCGGCAAGCTCACAGCGCTGGCCACCGAGGCGGCTGCGACCGACGAGATGAATGTCCGGCGTGAAAAACGACGCATGGTAAGGAAACTCCTTCCCCAGCAGTCAAGAAATAGCGTTTATCGGGTCCCTGTGTTGTTTGAGACGCTTGCGGGGGTCAAATGGTTTCATGCCGAAAACAGCGCAGGGCGCCGGATGGTGTCCGACGCCCCGGATTTCCGGTCAATATGCCCGTGCCATGATGACCTTCTGCTCCGCCATCGTGCCGCAGGCGATGCACTCCCCTGTCCCGCCCGGTTGGTCAAACGGGATGCAGCGAATGGTCGCCTTCGTCTCGTTCTTGACGCGGGTTTCGCACGCCTCATCGCCGCACCACCAGACGCGGTTCCAGCCGGCGTTCGCGGCGACGCGGTCGGCCAACGTCGCCCAGTCGGTGACATCGACGGTCAGGGTGGCCAGCCGTTCGGTTGCCGTCGCCAGCAGGTTGGCCTGGATCTCGTCGAGGATGGCCGGCAGGACCGAGGTGACCTGATCGAGCGGGACGGTCTGCTTCTCACCGGTGTCGCGACGGACGAGCACGACCTGGTTCGCGTCGAGATCGCGCGGTCCCAGCTCGATACGGACCGGCACGCCACGCAGTTCCCAGTGGTTGAACTTGTAGCCGGGCGATCGGTCGTCCCGCGTGTCGACGCGGACGCGGGCGATACCGGCCAGCTCGTCGCGGAGGGCATTTGCGGCATCGAGCACCTGCCCCGCCGTCGCCTTCTTGCTGAGGATCGGCACGATAATCGCCTGGATCGGGGCGACGCGCGGCGGCAACTTCAGGCCACGGGCATCGCCATGGACCATCACCACCGCGCCGATAGTCCGGAAGCTCAGGCCCCACGAGGTGTTGAAGGCATGCCGCCGGACGCCATCGCGGTCGAGGAACTCGATGCCGAAGACCTTGCCGAAGTGATCCGCGAGATCGTGGGAGGTCCCGGCCTGCAGCGCCCAGTTCTTGCCGCCCATCATCGCCTCGATGGTGTAGGTGCGATGGGCGCCGGCGAACTTCTCGGACTCGGATTTGACGCCCGGAATCGTCGGGATGGCCAGCTCGGTCTCGAGGAATTCGCGATAGATCTCCTGCATCTGCAGGGCACGCTGCCGGGCCTCGTCGGCGGTGGCATGGGAGGTATGCCCCTCCTGCCAGAGGAACTCGCTGGTCCGCAGGAAGGCGCGAGGGCGATCCTCCCAGCGAACGACGGACGCCCACTGGTTGAGGAGGATCGGCAAGTCGCGCCAGCTTTGCACCCACCCCGCGTAGATCGGGCAGATGATCGCCTCCGAGGTCGGGCGAACGGCGAGGGGCTCTTCCAGCTTCTTGTCGCCACCATGGGTGACCCAGGCGACTTCCGGGTTGAAGCCCTCGACATGCTCGGCTTCGCGCTCGAGCATTGATTTCGGGATGAGGAGCGGGAAGTAGGCATTCTCAACGCCGGTGCGCTTGAATCGGGCGTCGAGTGTCTGCTGCATGGCTTCCCAGATGGCGTACCCATAGGGGCGAACGACCTTCATGCCACGAACGGGAGCATCATCGGAGAGCTCCGCTTTCTGGACGACCTCGACATACCACTGGTCGAAGTTCTCCTCCGGATCGATCAACTGGTCAACGAAGGCCTGTTGCATGGAGCCTGATCCATTCGTGTGGGCGCCGGGTGCGCCTCAAAGTACGCCAGATTCCATGGTAGCGGGTGATGAGATGCAGGTAATCATTCCGACCGGATGGGTCGCGGTCAGTCCTGGATGGCGTTGAGTTTTGATGCACCGGCGCCGGTCACCTCCTGCGCGGAAACCGGGCGACCGGAGACGGCGAGCAGCAACGCCAGCGTGGTGCCGTGGACGTCCTGCCCCTCGCCCGTGTCGACGTCGCTGTCGGTGGCGACGAGATGCAATCCCTCGGCGCGCTCCTTGCCGCCACCCATCTTCACGCTCGTGCCGAGCTGGTACCGCAGGGCTGTGGCGGCCGCATCCACCGGGTAGTCGTGTTTGATGCCCAATGGCCGGCGGATGTCCTCACCATGCACGATGATCTCGACCAGCCGCGTCGCCAGCGGGGCCGGAGCACTGGTGGTCCGGTCGCGCACCGCCCGGAACGCGCCCAGGGTATCCAGCGGATCGGCAGCCCGCTCTCTCGCGATTCCGTCCTCGTTGAGGCGGTCGAAGTTGAACCTCGCGCGCAGCATCGAGAGGATGAACCCGGGTTTGGTGGTCTTGGCGTCGTCGACCAGGTGGGCCAGGACATCGTGTACATCCCAACCCGGGCACAGCGACGGCGTCGCCCAACGGTCGGCCGGGACCGATTCCAGGTCGCGGATCAGGGCATCGCGTTCGGCGCGGACGATCGTCCAGATGGAGTCCATGGCACCTCCAGGTGCGGTCTATCTGTGCGGGTGAATTCAGCCACCCCTGCGGTTGAATGTGATATGCGTGACTCCGCCGGGAGATGACAGCATCTCCACCTCATACTCCTTCTCCAGGCCCTCCAGACCGTCCCAGAGGCGGACACCCCGTCCAAGAAGGATCGGGACCACCACCGTGTGCAGGTGATCGACGAGTCCGGCGGCGAGGAAGTCGCGCACGACGGTGGGACCGCCACCGATACGGACATCCTGGCCACCCGCAGCCTCGCGGGCGGTCTCCAGTGCCTCGGCGGGCGACGCCTCGATGAAGTGGAAGGTTGTTCCGCCCTCCATCTCGATCGACGGGCGTGGGTGATGGGTGAGGACGAACGTCGGCGTGTGGAACGGCGGATTATCGCCCCACCACCCCTTCCAGTCCGGATCTTCGTGCCAACCGGGCGGGCCGAACTTCCCGGCACCCATGATTTCGGCGCCAACACCGATGGGGAACTGCCGCGCGAATGCGTCATCGACGCCGCGGGAGCCACCGGGCTTGCCGACCATCTCGCTTCCCCACCGGGTCGCGAACATCCATTCATGCAGCCGTTCGCCGGCGTGCCCGAATGGTGTCTCGAGGCTCTGCCCATCCCCGGTGGCGAAGCCATCGAGCGAGATCGAGAAACTCTGGACGATTGCGCGTGACATGGCTCGTGCTCCTTCGGTGAATGGGACGTCATTTCGCGACCTGCGGTCGCGGGCACAAGGCCCGGGTCTACAGGAGTGACGCGGTCAGTGGCAGCAGCCGTTCGCTTGCGTGGGCTGATCCTGATAACGGTCGTGGTGGCGCCACCAGCTGTAGGGCTCGGTTTGCGGCCACCCGGCAGGTGAATCCTCCCAGGCCTCCTGGCGCCCGAACGGCGTGACATCGAGGAAGCGAAAGGTGTTGACGAAGAACTCAATGCCCCGGTCAGCGGTGTTCCAGGTGAGGAAGACGCGGTCTCCGTCGCGCAGGAAGACGCTCATGCCATGGTGCTCCTCGCCATCGACGGTGGCATGGAAGTCCTCGTTGAACGTGGTGCCGAAGGAGGAGTACCACGGCTGCGTCCACCCCATGCGCTGCCTGAACGGCAGGATCTTCCCGATCGGGGCGCGAGAGACCATCGCGAGCGAGGTGTCGCGGGCGTGGATGTGCGACAGCGGCCCCATGAAATCGGCAACCATCGAGCAGCCGTCGCAGCCCTCATCCCAGTCGGGGTGAAACATGAAGTGATAGACGATGAGCTGGCGTCGTCCCTCGAAAAGCTCGAGCAGCGTCGACTGGCCGTGCTCGCCGGCGAGCACGTATTCGCCCCGAACCTCGAGCATCGGCATCCGGCGGCGCTCGGCGCTTAGCGCGTCCATGGCCCGCGTGTGCGCCTTCTCCCTGGCGAGCAGGTCGGCGCGGGCTCTCTCCCATTCGTCCCTCGTAACGATCCGGGGAAGCGGCGATGGTGGCGCGGTGTGTGTCGACATTGCCCTCTCCTGGCTAGTAGATGGACCCGGCAGGGGTGAGATTGAGAAGACCGGAGTGGCCCCAGGTGGTCAGGATCGGCCGACCGTTCGTGGAATAGGTGCGATACACCTTGCCAGCGTCACCGGGCACAAAGACATTGATCGCCGGGATATCGGAGCCGCCCGGCAGTGCCCCCATCGCTTCGCTGAAACCGGTCTCGCACGAGTACCAGGGGATGTCCCAGCCCATCTTCGCCTTGTAGGCCTCGATCTTCCCGAGCGGCGCGCGGGAGACGAAGGCGAGCTCCGTCCCCAGCTTCTGGAGTTCCTGTACGCGACCGAGGCTGTTGGCGTATTTGGTGCAATTCGGGCACCCGTTCTCCCACTCCGGCGCGAACATGAAGTGATAGAGCACGAGCTGGGGATGACCGTTGAAGAGATCCGCCAGTTGGCGTGGTCCATCGGGAGTAACGAATGTGTAGGGCGTGGTGATCTCGACGTTGGGCAGCTTGCGACGCTCGGCATGGAGCGCCTCGGCCGCGTCGAAATGCGCCTCTTCCTTCGCCTGCAACTCCCGAAGCGCCGCGCTCCATTCGGCTTCGTTGACGACCGTGGTCGAGGCGGGTCTGGCCTGTGCCATGTGGTGTGTTCCTTTCGTGACCGGCGCCAATCGTGGCACCACCTTCAGGCTAAATCGTGGGCGTCGAGAGGACTTCTCGTATCTTGCGTCTGGTCACGCATCGCGGTTAGCTCGACGGTTAGTATTTACAAAGTGGTTTGTATACCCTAATCTCCGACTGTGCCTGATCGCGACAGAGGCTGAGCCATGACTGAAAACGCGTCTTTCGAGCCCATCCCCTTCCAGCCGGTATCGGATCCGCGCCAGCTGAAGGCGTTCACCGACCCGATGCGGAACCGGATCCTGCACATCCTTGCCGGCCGCGAGGCGACGAACCAGCAACTGGCGGCGCTCCTTGACCAGCCGCAGGCGAAGGTGCTCTATCACGTGCGCTTCCTTGTCGATGCCGGGCTGGTGGTGCTGGTCGACCAGCGGGTGAAAGGCGGCAACGTCGAGAAGTACTACCGGGCCAGCGCCCGGACATACGGATTCCGGCCCGATCCGGCGGATGCCGGGGCGCTCGCGGGCGAGGTTTCCGGCGCAGGCCTGGAGGCGGTGACGCAGGAGGTGCTGGCCAGCCGGAAGCTGTGGCCCGACCAGCCCCACTTCTGGGAAGGGCGGCGCGCCCGCCTTTCTGCGGAGCGGCAGGCGGAGTTCAACGACCGCTTGCTGGCGCTGCTGACGGAGTTCTGGGGCAAGGTGGACGAGCCGGAGGCAGGTGAACCGGACGATGACCTGATGGCGTTCGCGATGGTGATGTACCGGTTCCCGGGAGATGAGGCGTGAGTCGGAGTCCGGGCCAGCAACCGGGGTTCGCCATGCTGCCGCCGCGCGGCAGGATCCGGGCACACGGCCCGGGCCTACGGCGATTGCCGACCGCCGTTCAGTTGGTGTCCCCGTGAGCCGGTCCCGCACGCCGATCCTTGCGTTGTTGGTCGCCAACACGCTGGCGTTCATCGCCGAAGGGATCACGATGGTCGCGATCCCGTGGTTCGTGCTGGAGTTGACCGGCAGCTACGCGCAGATGGGACTTGTCGGATTCTTCACGGTGCTGCCACGGGTGATCGCCACCTTCCTCGGGGGGCAGGTGGTCGACCGGCTGGGGTTCCGCACATCAAGCATCGCATCCGACCTGCTCAGCGGTATCTCGGTCTGCGGTATCCCCATCCTGTATGCGACGGGACACCTGAACTTCGGCTGGCTGATTGTGCTGGTGATCCTCGGGGCGGTCTTCGACGGCCCGGGCGCGACGGCGAAGGAAGCGATGGTGCCCGATCTTGCGGGGATGGCCGGCGCCAACCTCGACCGGATCAACGCCTTCTTCACCGGATCGCGGCGACTGTCGACGTTCATCGGGCCGATGGTCGCCGGCTTCCTCGTGGCGTGGGTCGGGACAAGCAATGCGCTCTGGGGCAACGCCATCGTCTTCGGGCTCTCGGCGGTGATCACCGCAGTCCTGATCCCGGATGTGAAGGACACGAGCGCGGACTTCGAGGCGGCAGGCTCATTCCGCCAGAACATCCTGTTCGGGTTCCGCTTCATCCGCCAGCAACCGCTGCTGTTGTGGCTGGCGGGGATCATCTGCCTCACGAACTTTCTCGATGCGCCACTGGCGACAATCCAGGTGCCGGCGCTGGTGAACCAGGAGTACGGATCGGCGGAGCGCGTCGGCATCCTGCTCGGGACGCATGGGGTCGGCGCGGTGATCAGCACGATCGTGTTCAGCGCGATTGCGCCCCGGTTGTCGCGACGGCGGACGTTCACGACCTGCTTCCTGCTGGTGGCGCCGGCGGGACTGGTGCTGGCGACGGCGCCGCCCTACCCCGTTGCGGTCGGCGTCACGCTGGTGATGGGGCTGATCGCGGGACCGATCAACCCGATCCTGATGTCGATCCGGCAGGAGCGGGTCCCGGCGCGATACCGGGCGCGGGTGTTCGGCTCGCTGACGGCGATCGCATTCATCGCGATCCCGCTGGGGCAGTTGATCGGTGGGTATGTGATGGAGGTGATCGGCGTGCGGCCATTTTTCGCGGCGGTGTCTCTGGTCTACATCGGCGTGACGGCGTCGCTTTTCTTCACACCGGCATTGCGGGAGATGGACGCCAGGCCGGCTGGCGACATGGCTCCGGGATCCATCGGAAACCGGCCGCCAGCCGCAGTTGCGAGGACCGGTAGACATCAGGCGACGCGTACACCCGGCGCAGATCAATTGGGGTAATC
The DNA here is from genome assembly GCA_964624125.1 of uncultured Sphaerobacteraceae bacterium. GTDB lineage: Bacteria > Chloroflexota > Chloroflexia > Thermomicrobiales > UBA6265 > UBA6265. Next base: position 9,673 of record CAZVAA010000050.1, read on the forward strand.
GGGTAACAAGCGGGTGACGCGAATCAGTTCCACGCCGGGGGCGCTGTCCGCTGGTTCCGGGTGCCGTCCCATTCGTCAAGCGGGGCGGCATGCCACCACCAGCGATCGTCCAGCCGGGGATGCCCCTCAAGCGCGACGCGTCCGCACGCCCACTTCACGACCTGCCACCGGTCTGGATGCCTCGTTGGGCCGGGCGCCCACGGGAAGACCCGCTGCAGGATCCGCTCACATACGTCGTCCGAAGGCGTAAATGCATCTGCCTCCCCGAACCCGAGGAGGATATCGTCGGTATGGGTCAGGATCTCGGAGCAACCCATCGCCCGGAATCCGTCACGGTCCGACAGCCCCGAAGGGTGGAATACACGTGTCGTGGGTGACACGGATTCGCAGACGCGCTCGAGGATCGCGGCGGCCCGCTGAAGGGATTCGAGGAGCTGCCGCACCGATGCGGTATCGTCACCGTTACGGACCGGGATCCAGCCCTCGCGCGAGGTCACGGGCAACGCGACCGCTGAGGCGTAGAGCATCAGGGCGTCCACGATGTGGTCGAGCGTGCGACGGCACGACCATTCCAGGTCACCGGCGCGGATCGACCAGTCGCGATC
>CAZVAA010000050.1:10377-12591 GCA_964624125.1 uncultured Sphaerobacteraceae bacterium
GCGTGCGACGGCACGACCATTCCAGGTCACCGGCGCGGATCGACCAGTCGCGATCAACAAACGGCTCGAGCGCGGCAACCGCGAAACCGGCGGAGCGCGTGAGGTCTCCCGGTTGCATGATTGAGCCAGTCATCCTCGTTCCTTACCGTACCGGAAGGCCGGCGGAGACAGCGGGAAGGTCACGGACATCGACATCGTCGTCGAGGGGCAGCTCGGAGAGGCGGAGCGAGAGCACCTGCGAGACGCCGTCGCCGCCCATGGTGACGCCATACAGCGTGTCGGCGATCTCGACGGTGCCACGATTGTGGGTGATCACGATCGCCTGGGTCTCGTCGGCGAGCTGGCGAAGCTCGTCGCGGAAGCGAACAACGTTCGCCTCGTCCAGCGCGGCGTCGACCTCGTCCAGCAACACGAACGGCGAGGGATTGACCCGCAGGATCGCGAAGAGCAGCGCAACGGCGGTGAGGGACCGCTCGCCACCGGAGAGCAACGCCAGCCCCTGCAGGCGCTTGCCGGGTGGCTGGGCGACGATGTCGATCCCGCCGGGCGCGCCCTCCTCGTCGGAGGTGAGGACCAGCCGCGCGGTACCGCCGCCAAAGAGCACGGTAAACGCCTCACGGAAGGCCTCGGCGACCTTGGCGAACGTCTCCTCGAAGCGCTGCTGCATGGTCTCGTGCAGCTCGGCGAGCAGCTCGCGCAACGACGCCGCGGCAGCCTGGACGTCCGCCAGTTGCGTCTGGAGGAATCCGTGGCGCTCCGACTCGCGCTCGAACTCCTCGACCGCGTCGTCGCTCACATACCCGACGCGTCGGAGCCGCTCGCGGAGGCGGTGGATATCGCGCTCGGCTGTGTCATGCTCCTCCGGCAGGTCAGGGAAGTTGAGGTCGTCGGTATCCGGAAGCAGATCATCCGGATCCTCATAGTCCAGATCGTCACTGATTCGCTGGTGGATCGCGGAAAGCGTTGACCTGGCACGCTCGACATCAAGCCCGCGCTGCCCAAGGGATCGCTCGCGCTGCAGCAATTCCTGACGCGTCTTGTCGATGGCCGATACCTGCTCCTGAACGGACCGCTCGGCGGTGGCAACAACCTCCTGCAACGGGGCGCGCTCGGATGTCGCCACCTCCAGCGATCCTGCGAGGCTGTCGACCTCGCGGTCGAGGCGCGAGCGCTGCCCCGCCAGGGCCTCGCGCTCGCCATCGATCTCGGCGACACGCTGCTCGCGATGACGCATCTCCTCGGTCAGCCCCTGCCGCTGGGAGCGGAGCGAGCCGAGATGCCGCTCCTCGGAACGGAGGCGTTCTTCCAGCGCGGCGCGCTCCTGGTTGGCCGTCGCCAGCGCCTGTTCATCGTCGGATGCTCCGTCGCGCTGGAGCTGGAGGGCCTGCTGCAGCCGCTCGTGCTCCTCGCGGAGCCCGGCGATCTTCGCCAATTCGGCTTCGTGCCCCGCTTCCAGATCACGGATTTCGCGCTCCTGATCCTCGCGGGAGGTCGCGGCGGCATCGCGACGCCGATCGGCGGCTTCCTGCTGCTGGCGCTGGTCGCGCAGCCAGTTCTGGAGGCGGTCGCGATGCCCGCCCCGCTCGCGTTGCTGGGCGACGAGCCCGGCGCGGGCGAACTCCGCCTCACCACGGGCATCGAGCAGCTTCTGCGTCTCGTTGGCGACCTCCTGCTGGGCCGCGTGGGCCTGCTCCTGCTCCTTCTCAAGGCGCTGGATGGTGCCAGGAAGATCGCGTAACTCGCGCTCGCGACCGAGCACACCGCTCTCTCGAACGGCAGAGCCACCGGTGACGGAGCCGCCGGAACGGGCGATCTCGCCGGCAAGGGTGACCGTGCTCCAGCCACCGGGCAGGTCGCCAAGGAGCTTGCGCGCAGTCGGGAGATCGTCCACGACGACGATCCGGCCAAGAAGCCCGCGCACGACATGGGCGACATCCTCATCGCTCTCGACAAGATCGGCCGCGACGCCGTGGACTCCGGCGGTGTTCTCGACCTCGCGCGGTGGCGGGCGATGGCCACCACGGCGGCGGACCGTCTCGATCGGCTGGAACGTCGCGCGGCCGGCGCGGGCCCGTTTCAGCATCTGGATCGCGGCTTCGGCGTCGCGCCATTCTCCAACGACGATGTCCTGCAAATGGCCGCCAAGGGCCACTTCGACGGCGGTGTCGTAGGTCTTGTCGACGGCGATCAGCTCGGCAAGCGTGCCCCGGATCC
>CAZVAA010000050.1:12691-13755 GCA_964624125.1 uncultured Sphaerobacteraceae bacterium
GCGGTGTCGTAGGTCTTGTCGACGGCGATCAGCTCGGCAAGCGTGCCCCGGATCCCGGTTAGTGAGCCGTCACGCTCCCACTGCATGACCTGGCGAACGCCAGCGTGCAGACCGGTGCCGCTCTCGTGCACCCGCTGCAGGACATCGAGACGGTTGACCGCCTGCCCGTGCTGGCGATCGAGGTCCGCGAGCTTCGCGGCAGCCGCGCGGGCGGCTTCCTGCTTCGCCGCGATGCCGGACTTCACCTCTTCGAGGCGGGCATCGATCGCCGCGATCTCGCTGGCGATGCGCGCGTCCTCTTCCTGCCAGGCGGTCATCTCCGCCTCGAGCTCGGCGATCCGGGCGGAGCGCTCCTCCGTCTCGCGGGCGACGCGCTGGCGCTCGGCGTCGGACGATTCCCGGCGCTGCTCGAGCAACTGGCGACGCTGCTCCATCCCGGAGGCCGTTCGCTCGGCCGCGAGGATGGCGCGGGAGAGATCGCTTGCCTTCTTCTCGACCTCCAGCCGGGAGGTGCGGGCATCGGCCACGGTGGCCTCAAGCTCGCTCGCGTGCTTCTTCGCCGCCGCGACCTCGGCCTGGATCTGCTCGAACGACGCGGTCGCGTCGCGCAACTGCGCCTCGACCTTCGTCACCTGCTCGTCGAGACCGGACTGGGTGTCCTGCATGTCGGCGCGGCGGCGCTCCAGCGCGGACTGGCGCTCGGCGACCAGGTCGCGCTCATGGGAAAGGCGGCGATGCTGCTCCCGCAGGGCGTCGAGCCGGGCATCGTGGGATGCGAGGCGCTCGACGGCGGCGGTATGCGCCCGCTGGCGGGATTCCCGCTCGGCGACGAGGGCATCGAGCTGTTCCTGCACCGACTGCATGGCGGCCTCGTCGCCGGCCACCACCGCTTCGGCCTGCGCGAGCTGCTCCTTCGCCGCCAGCAGGAGACGGCGATAGTGTCCCTGCTGGAGGGTGGTGAGGCGATCGCGGAGGCCTTGCCACTCGCGGGCCTGCTTCGCGGCGCGCTCGAGCCGCTTCAGGTTCGGCTCCACCTCGGCGAGGAGATCCGTGAGGCGGGTGGT
>CAZVAA010000050.1:13855-16209 GCA_964624125.1 uncultured Sphaerobacteraceae bacterium
ACGGTGACCTCCGCCATGCCGGAAGGGGATTTCCCCTTGCCGCCGGCGAAGATGACATCTTCCGTTTTCTTGGAACGGAGAGAGCTGTAGCTCGTTTCGCCGAGCACCCAGCGCACGGCGTCGGAGATGTTGGACTTGCCGGAACCGTTCGGGCCGACGATGGCGGTGATGCCGGGCTCGAAGGCGAAGACCGTCTTTGAAGCAAAGCTCTTGAACCCCTGCAGTTCAAGCCGGGAGAGCTTCGGTTTGGATTGTGACGCGGTCTCGGCCATGGGCGGGTCGTGCAGTCAGGTACGTTGGTGGCGTCCGGAATTCGGGCATCGCCACGGTTGCGGGAAGACGATCCACGCACTCCGCCGGGGCGGATGCGGGCTAACGCACAAGCCTACACCGGAACCCCGGAATCGTGCCGCCCGTGTGACCTTCTGGAACATCTGCCAATCGTGAAACGCAGGTGGTAGCATCGGGTGGAGCCCCGGGGGAACGGCACCAGCCGCTTGCACGGGGAGATGCTTCGCGACGTGACCGGCCTGTTTTTATCCCTGTCGCGAGCTGGTGTACGCTATGAACGTACATTACGGCGCCGTTCTTGCATGACATCCACGCATGGCGCCGGACCGGACCTGATCATTGATGACCGCGCGTCCGCCAGGCGCGAATTCGCACGGGCACGCCGGCACAACCCGCCGTTGCCGACACCCGCAGGAAGGAGAGCCGTGCGCGTGGAACCACCTCACGAATCCGCCGAAGCACGGATCATCCCGCTGTTTCCCGACGCCACCGGTCGCGCTGGCCGACCGCCGACCCGCGCCGTCACCCCCGATGCGCCGGACCGGCAGGATGTCGACCGATTGCTGCATCTCGAGACCTTCGCGGAACCGCGTCCCGGTGAGGACGAGGAGATCGCGCATGTGCGCTCGGTGGAGCTGGCGGCATCGAGCGGGGCGTTCTTCCCGCATGTCCCGACCGAGGATGTGCCGCAGGCGGCCGCACGGCTCGGGATCCGCACGATCGAGGTCATGCTGCAGACGGCCGGCGAATATGCGCCGGAATTCATCGCGGTGCTTGCGCGCAATGCGCGGGACGCCGGCGTGCGTATCCATGCGGTCCATACCTTTGAAAGCCTGCACCGGATGCTGAACCCCTACCCCCGGCGGGTCGCCGAGGGGCGGGAGCTGTTCCGGCGCGGGATCGACGCGGCGGCGACGCTTGGCGCAGATGTACTGGTCTGGCATGGACCAACCCGCCACGAGGTCAGCTCCGATGACGGCTGGGAGCGATTCATCGCGCTCTCCGGCGAGCTTGCGAAAGAATGCGGGCAGGCCGGGGTGACGCTGGGGATCGAGAATGTCTCCCGCTGCGCGCTGTCGCAGGTACGGCATGTCGTGACTTTCGCGAAGCGGCTCGGTGAGATCGGATCGCCGGAGGAGATCGGCTTCGTCTTCGACCCCTTCCAGGCGGCGGAAGCCGGTGCCAACCCGTTCATGATGTTGGCGGCCATGGGCAACCGGATCGTCGATGTGCACATCAGCGATTACCGGGAGCACGATCCCTCGCAGCGCCACTTGCCCCCGGGCGATGGAGACCTCCCGTGGCCGGCGCTGGTGCGGGCGATCGCCGGGAGCGGCTACAGCGGACCGATCATGATCGAGGGACCGCTCGGCCATGGCGACGAGGTCATGGAGCGCATCCGGCAACGTTTCAATCCGCTGATCCGCTCGGTCTTCCCCTTCTCCCCCGACGAGCACCGGCATGAGGGGGACCAGGAATCGACGCTGCCCGACGGGGTACTGGAGGGCATCGCGCTATTCAACCAGCGGCGATTCTTCGAGCAGCACGAGGTGATCGAGCACGAATGGCACGCCGAGCGGGGATCGATCCGCCGGTTGTACCAGGGCATCCTGCAGATCGGGGTCGGGTTCTACCACGCGCTGAACGGCAACCACCGCGGGGCGATCTCGTTGCTGACCGATGGAATTACGAAGACGGCGTCGTTCCAGCCCGAGGCGCGGGGCGTGAACACCGCGAAACTGGTACGGGAAGCGCGAGCCTGCCTGAACCAGATCATCGCGCTCGGCCCCGACCGGATCGGGGAATTCGACGCATCGCGCATCCCGAAGATCGAGCTCCTCTGATTCCTTCCAAATCGAGCAAGCCGACGTGGCCCCTACCCCGGTTACGTAGCCCCGGACCTCGTGTCCGGGGAACGGAGGCGCGGGCTCCCCGGAGACAAGCTCCGGGGCTACGAGATGGCAAATCGCATCCGGGGAACTGCAGCACACGATGCGGGCGTGACCTCCGGGGGTGTATCCTGATACATTGCATGGAAAGCTCATCGTTCCATTAACGGTGAC
>CAZVAA010000051.1:0-6023 GCA_964624125.1 uncultured Sphaerobacteraceae bacterium
TATGCGAAGCCATGCGTACGATTTCCGGTGTACTTTAGGAGTATTTTTCCAGGGCAACTAATTGCTCCCATGGTGTACTTGGGTCGCATCGGAGGGTTGGAGGCGCATCTGGCAGCGTCTGGACCGGCGAGAATCTCCCGGTCATTGCTGAACTGAACCGTAGCGGCGCCAACGTCGTATGATTAAGGTGTACGTACCCAGGTCCGGACGTCCGGGCGTGGCGAAACCCCATCCCGCCCCCATGCGTTATTGGGACACAGGCGCGGAGAGGCTTGTCGCTCTCGCCATGGATGAGGAGAGAACATCATGTTGACGAATGATCACCACAAGGGGACACGCAGGGGGCCGCGCTTCGTTTCGTGGCTCATGGCCCTGATGTTTGTGGTCTCGCTGACACCGGCCGCCACCGCGGTCATGGCCGCCCCGGCGAACCAGGCTGGCCCCGAGGCGGCAGCGGCCCAGGCCGGCAGCTTCCTTGAAGTGCATGTCAGCGAATGCGAGCCGGGAGAGACCGGCACCCCGCAGGAGCTGCGCGACCGGTGTCATGACAACGGCCTCGCCGGCGTGCAGATGGACGTGTCGTCCATCGATCCTGCCCTGGGCATCAACCAGGTCGACAAGACCACGACCCGAATCAACGACGCCGGCCCCGGTATCATCAACACCGGCGAGATCCCGGCTGGCGACTACAACGTCGCGGTTGATCTCCCTACCGAGGGCAACTCGTTCGTCGTCGGCTGCGAGGTCTTCGAGAGCGACCAGGTCCACCCGGTGACCCCGGGCGATGAGAAGGATTTCCAGGTCACTATCCCGCAGGGCGTGGACATCGTCTGCGACCTCTTCGTGATCCCGACGTCAGCTATGAGCCAGCAGGCGCCCGACAGCCTCGCCACGCTCGATTTCACCGTCCAGTGGTGTGATCGGGGCGACCTCGATGGTGACGACCGCTCCTTCGACCAGCTCTCCGCCAATTGCACCGATCTCGCCGCTCCGCCAACCGCCCCGGAGACGCCGATTTCCCTGATGATCGGGATGCCCGGAGGTGTCACGAACCAGTTGCCCGTTGACGATGATGGCCACGTCATCTTCCGGGACCTGCCGGACGGCGATTACCCGGTCACTACAAATGTCGACCCCAACGAGGCCGGGCAGTACCTCTTCTGTGAATATGAGGGCCAGGAACGCTACGAAAAGGACTTCGAGGGCAACACCACGCAGTTCACCAACCTGCTGGGCGAGTACATCGAGTGCGACCTGTTCGTCGTCTTTGCCCAGCCGCAGGGCGATGCGCCGGAGCCAACCGCGACAACGGCTCCCCTCCAGCCGCAGCAGGTGGCCGACGATGAGCTGACGATCAACATCACCGCCAATACCTGTCCGCAGGACTACGATGTCGCCGCCAACGGCGAGGATGGCGCGACCTTCGCCGCCAATTGCGCCGAGCCGGTGAGCAACGTCATGTTCTCCGTCGTCGATAGCAACGACGGCCAGACCGATCGCGCCACCGGCGCCGATGGCACCGTTGCCTTTCCCGGTCTCGCGCCGGACACCTATCGCGCCTGGAGCCATGTGCCGCTCGAGGCCGCGACCGAGTACGTCTTCTGCACCCCCGCCGATGGCGTCGAGACGCCGGTGCCGCTGAGCGATCGCGGTGTCGCGACCCTGGACAATGCCTCTGGCGAGATCGACTGCATCTGGTACATCGTCCCGGAGAACCTCCGCGGCGATGAGACCGGCGCCACCGTCACCGTTCACCTCGCGACCTGCCCGACCGAGTACGCGGGCGACCAGTTCTATGCCGATTGCCACGGGAACGGCGTCGCCGACATGGAGTTCACCCTGTCCGGCCCGAACGGCGAGGTGACCGCGACGACCGAGATCCCGGCCCATCCCGGTCCCGGTGTCGCGACCTTCACCCAGCTCCCGCCCGGCGACTACACGCTGGCCGGTGGCCCCCCGCAGGACTTCGGCTCGGTCGTGCTCTACTGCAGCGACCCCACGACCAACGAGCGCATCGACGCCCCGATGGATGGGGGCATCGCCAGCTTCTCCCTCGCCGAGCAGCAGAGCATCCTCTGTGACTGGTACTTCATCGGCGACGATGCCCGTGGCGAAGAGACCCCGGAGCCACAGAACGCCGAGATCCTCGTCACGCTCTTCTCCTGTGATCCGGCGCTGGAGACGGCTGGTGCGACCTTCGCGCAGCTGGATGCCGAGTGCACCACGACCATCGACGACATCACCTTCTCTCTCGGTGCCCCGGGCGGCACGCCGATCACGGCCGCGACCGGCGTCTCCGGCGATGGCGCGGTTCGCTTCTACGATCTGGTGCCATCCGATTACGTGATGACGCCGAAGCTTCCGGCCGATCTCGCCAACACCGCGGTCTTCTGCGATATCAATCGCGGCGACGTCTACCAGAAGCCGATCCAGAACGGCTCGACCACCTTCGTCAACGTCGAGGGCGAGCAAATCCACTGCTCATGGTTCGTGACGCCGGTGCAGCCCGAGCCGCCGCAGGAACCGGCCGGCCCGACTGGCTCCATCACGATCCGCGAGCTGCTTTGCGAGAAGGAGCGCGGCTCGATCGAGGATTGGGACCGCGAATGCGCTCCGGGCGCCTCCGGCACGGCCTTCAGCCTGGTCTCCAGCGACGGCTCGATTACCCGCAACGCGACGCCGAACGACCAGGGCGTCCTCGTCTTCGCCGAGCTGCCGGATGGCTACTACGAGCTGACACAGGACACTGGCGTCTGGTGCAAGGCCGCCGCCGAGCGCGTCGATAGCCGGAGCCGCGTGATCGTTGGCGATGGCGCCAATACCAACGTCTTCCTGTACCAGTGCGGCCAGGTCGAACGGCTGCCGGATACCGGGACCGGTCCGTCTGATCCCGCGACGATGATGCAGGACGCATCGCTCTTGCTCGCCGCCCTCGCGGTTCCGGCGTTCGCCGCCGCGCTGTGGCACTCCCGTCGGCAGCGCCCGGAAGCGGTCGCCGTCGAGGTTCGTGAACCGGAGCGGCGTCCCGACAAGGACACGCCCGGCAGGATGCGCTTCCGGTAGGAGATGTACGTGGACATCCGCGTGCTGGAAATGTGCGTAAAACAGTAAAATGGATGCGGAACACACGCTGTTTCGCATCCCGACCATGTCTATGTTGTAATGCAGCGCCCCGATGACGCTGTCGATCTCCAGGGGAGACCCATGAAGCACACTCGCAGACAACTGCTCGGGGCCCTGATCGCGGGAGGCGCGCTCGCCTCCGGCGTCATGCGACCCGCATCAGCCGGAACCTCGGTCCAGCTCCCGGGCTGGGGCGATGCACCGCCGGGAAGCCGCCGTGCCGGCTCGCTCGGGCTCAACATCGCCGAGGCGCCGGCCTCCGTCGCAAGCGGCCAGGTTCCCGTCGCGATCACCATTCCGCAGGCCGAGGTGGACGCCGAGGTCGAGCGCACCAAGATCGTCGATGGCCAGATGCTCGACCCCAGCGGTCCGTGGATCGTCGCCTGGTACGAAGGAACCGGGCTCGCCGGTTCGGCGGATAACTCGGTGATGTCAGGCCACGTCGACTATTGGGATGTCGGCCCCGCCGTCTTTCGCTATGTCGTCAACCTGCCCCAGGGCGCCGAGATCACCGTCCATGGCGGCGAAGGGGGAGCCTTCACCTACGCCGTCGAGTATGTCGAGCGCGTCGAGGTCGCCAGCCTCACCCAGGAGAAGCTCCAGCAGATCGTCGGCCCGACCGGCTATGGCGCCCTCACGCTGATCACCTGCGGCGGTGAGTTCGACTATGACCGTGGCGAGTACTATTCCCGAGATATCATCCGCGCCCGGTTGCTGAATACCACACCGGCCTCGACCGCCGATTCCGCGCCGGCCCAGGAGGAAGCACCTCCGGCCGATGAGCCTGCCTCCGGCTCCCTTGCCGAAGGCGCCAGCGCAACGATCGTCGACGCCTCGGTCAACCTTCGCAGCGAGCCATCGACCAGCGGCGAGGTTGTCAGCGTGCTCGCGCCCGACACCGCCGTGACCATCACCGGTGCCGCGCAGGACGCCGATGGCTACACCTGGTGGCCTGTCGCCACAGGCGACGGCTCCGAAGGGTGGGTCGTTGAGGACTACCTCGCTCCTGCCGGGTAGCGAGAGCAGGACCTGATTAACCACAGAGGCCGGCCCATGTACGGGCCGGCCTCTGTGCGTCCTGCAGGATGTCCGGTGTGGATACCGCGAAGATCCCTGTTCGACCGGGAGCTCCTGTCGCTGCAGGCGTTGCGTGCCAGGGCAGGTCTAGCTGACCAACCGCCCATTCAGCCATCGCAACGCATCCGACCGGGTGATGTCAACCACGTGATGATCCACCGTGAACGCGTTCAGCTCTCCACGGCGGATCGCGGCAACCACCACCCGTTCGCTCACGCCGAGCAGCTCGGATAGCTCCGCCAGCGTGAAATGCTCCCGGTTGATCGACTCGAGGACCGAGATGTGGTCGGGAATACGGGATTGTTCTGGCATAGTGTCCTCCTTCGCTCCCGGCGTTGCCGGTTCCGGGAGATGATGGTGGGTCCCTTCCATAATGCTCCTCGTATTCGCGAATCGCAACTGCCTGTGATCGCTTATGGCGCCAGCCGCGACATGTCCCGCGGGAACAGCATTACCTCCCGCACGTTCGCCGCGCCCGTCAATTGCCGGATCATCCGCTCCACACCCAGCGCGAATCCTCCGTGTGGCGGCATCCCGTACCGGAACGCCTCGAGGTATCCCGTGAACGGCTCGCTTGCGATCCCGCGCTCCTCCAGCGCCTGCAGGTAGTCCGCATACCGGTGCAGCCGTTGTCCACCGGTGACGATCTCAAGACCCCGGAAGAGCAGGTCGAAACTGTTCGACCATTGCGGGGTGTCCGGCTGGGGATGGGTGTAGAACGGCCGCTTTCGCATCGGATATCCCGTCACGAAGAGCCAGTCCGATCCGTACTCCCGCATCGCCCACTCGCCGAGCCATCGCTCGTGCTCCGGCGCGAGGTCCGGTTCGTCATGCAGGTCCTGCCCCAGTGCTTCGCCGACCAGCGCAAGCGCCTCCGCGAAGTGAATCTCGGGGATGTGCGCGGGAACGTCCGGCAACCCGGACTCACCGCCAACTTGTGCCATCTCCGCCATCATCCCGGCGAGGACCTCCCGCACCACCGCCATCACATCGCGATGGTCGTGGATGAATCCCATCTCGGCGTCCAGCGACAGGAACTGGCTGACATGGCGGGAGGTATCATGCGGCTCCGCGCGGAACGCCGGCGCTACCTCGAACACCCGCTCCAGCGCGCCGACCATGACCTGCTTGTACAACTGGGGGCTCTGCGCGAGATACGCCGGTCGTCCGAAGTAGTCGACCGTGAACACATTCGCGCCGCCCTCTGGCGCCGATTCCAGCAGTTTTGGTGTCGCGATCTCCGTGAAGTCGAGCCCGGCAAGCGTCTCGCGGAACCCGCGCATCGCCGCAGCCAGCATCCGTTGGGCATCGGTTCGCGCCGGGTGCCGGAGCGACACCGCCGCATGGTCGAGTCTGGTCGTCAGCTGCGCCTGCATCTCCGGCCGGAAGAGCTCGATCGGCGGCTCCTCACTGCCGTCGCTCAGGACCTCGATCACCGGGTCGTGGATCTCCACCCCGTTCGGTGCCTGCGGCGACGCCACGACCGTGCCGGTCACGGTCAGTGCCGTCTCATGGGGCAGGGCGGCGAGGCGCTCCCGCGTGGGGGGATCCTCGACGACAACTTGCGTGATCCCGGAACGATCGCGCAGCAGGAGGAAATCGACGGCCTTCAGGTGCCGTTGGTGATGCAGCCATCCCTGAAGGAGCACGCGCTCCCCGGTGAGCTGCGAACGGGAAAGCTCCCGCGCGAGGGTGCGCGGGGCCGGCGCGGTTGCCGGCATGGAAAAACGGGCGGACATGGTGCCACCTCCGAAGAAAAGCCAGACGCCCCCTCCGCCTTTGCGGACGAGGGGGGCGTCTCGTGGTGCCACCGCAATTCGCCG
>CAZVAA010000051.1:6123-15245 GCA_964624125.1 uncultured Sphaerobacteraceae bacterium
CCCCTCCGCCTTTGCGGACGAGGGGGGCGTCTCGTGGTGCCACCGCAATTCGCCGAACGGGGAGTTCGGCCTTCTGGAGCCTGCTAACGGGGGCATCCGGCCCGGCCTTCGCGGACATCAGCCGCTTTCAGCCAGGCACTCGGGAGGGTCTTCACCTCGGGTGGACCGCCACGCTCTCACCATTCGTGGCTCGCTGGAAGACCCGCACCCCGCGGCTACTCGTCTCCGTCTTCGCGTTGAAAACAGGATAGGGGAGGGAGGGCGAATTTGTCATCCCCCGATGTGCCGGATGATCACCGTGACCGTACATATCCCCTGTCCTGTCGCGCAGAGGAAACCCCGGACCAGTCCGGCCCGGGGTCAGGTCTGTATCGCCCGCGCTCTACAGCGTATTCACGAACAACTGGCTCACCGATTCACCTTCGTGGATGTTGTGGATCGCATTCGCCAGCAGCGGCGCGATCGACAGCACCGTCATGTTCGGCAGCCGCTTCTCCGGCGGGATCGGCACCGTGTTCGTGGTGACGATCTCCCCGATTCGATCCGTCTTGCTGAACCGCTCGATCGCGTTGCCGGAGAAGATGCCGTGCGTACACGCCACGCAGATCCGCCCGACGTTGTGCTCGTCGAGCTTGTCGACCAGCTCGAGGATCGAACCGCCAGTCGCGATTTCGTCGTCCAGCACGATCACGTTCTTGCCTTCGACATCGCCGACGATGGCGTCGATCACCACCTTGTCGTCGGCCAGCCGCTGCTTGCTCCCCGCCGCCACCTGCAAGCCCAGGAGCCGCGCGAATTGCGTTGCCGGCTTCGCGTTCCCGAGATCCGGCGAGACCACGATCGTGTTCTCCAGGTCGGTTTGCTGGAAGTGCTCCGCCATGACGTTGAGCGCGTTCAGGTGATCGACCGGCACGCTGAAGAACCCGTGGACCTGCGGCGCGTGCAGCGCCATCGTCAGCGCCCGGTCCATCCCGGCGGTCACCAGCAGGTCCGCCACGAGCCGTCCACCAATCGAGATCCGTGGCGCATCCTTCTTGTCCGACCGCGCATAGGCGTAGTGGGGGATGACGGCGGTAATCCGCGCCGCGGACGCGCCCCGCGCGGCGTCCGCCATCAGCATCAGCTCCATCAGGTGCTCCTGCACCGGCGGCACCAGCGGCTGGATCAGGAAGACGTCTTGCTCACGGCAGTTGGCCATCAACTGCACCTGCAGGCAGTCATTGCTGAATCGGCTGATTTCGGCGCGGGCAAGGGGCTTGCCGAGATGCTCGCAGATCTCGGTCGCGAGCTCCTTGTGGGCGGAGCCGGAAAAAATGACGATGTCGCGCATGGGATGCTCAGGTCTCCTGGCGTGCGTTCATGTAGGGGTGGTGCTCTGCACCGATCGGGGCGTATTTCATCGGGGATGAAATCACTCGTGCGTTCAACCGACAAAAGCGGGCAACCTGGTTCGGGCGTGCCAACCACCTTGCGATGCGCCTTATGTCCTGATGATCGTACCGTTCCTGTTCGGCCCCGCCAAGGTTAACGGCCACGGCCCCGACCGGCAGGTCACCAGTCGGGGCCATGTGCATTTCCTGGTTATTCTTCGCCGCAGGCGCCCCAGATGCCATCTCCGGCATTCCGTGCCCCTGCCTCGGAGCTTTCCAGCCAGCCCGCGAAGCGCGAGTTCGGATGGCTGATGTCGGCCTCCGCCGCACCGCTCGCGACGAGCTGCTGCGATGCCAGCACCGGCTCACCGGCCTCGTTGGTGACCCAGACATCGCGAACCCAGTTGCCACGGGCATCGACATCCGTCGCCTGCCGCTCCAGGATCACCGTCTGGCCCTCGACCAGGGCCCGGTTCGCCTCGGCCGCCTCGGCGGCGTAGCACGCATCGCCCGTCGGGACGTCCACCCCGAGGTAGCGCACCGTCTGCCGGACACCGTCCACCTCGATCACGATCGTCTCCGCGTCGATCACCTCGACGACCTGCGCCTGCAGGAGGTCGGACTCGGCCGGGACCTCGCCGTCATCCATCAGCGGCTCCGGCTCGACCAGCGCCGGGGAAAGGTCGATCGTCTGGTCACCTGCCTGCAGCACCAGTGACTGTGCCTCTGGCGGCGCGAGGAAGGTCAGCGTGAAGCGATTGCCCTCACCCGGCGCCCACTGGATCGCATCCGTGTTGCCGTAGGCCGGGGTATTGCCCAGCATCCCGGCTACCCATGCATTCCCCACATCGACATACACCTCCTGGCCGTCCGCGAAGAGACGGAAGTCGGACATATCAAAGACCTGCGCCTCGTCGGACATGTTCTGCCCGTACATGCTGAGCACAACCCACTCGCCATATCCGCCAACGGAGTTGATCTCCGGAAGCTCCGGCACGGTATCGCCGACCGATGCGCCCTCGACGGTGTAGCGGAAGCCTCCCGACACGATCGCCTGCTCCGGCGTGGTTTCCGGCTGCACGCTCGGCTCCTGCGGCACGAGGGTCGGCGTCGGCTCCGGTTCCTCGACCGGCTCTTCCGTCGGCTCCGGCGCGGTCACGTCCGGTACGTCGGTTGGCTCCGGAGTCGGCTCGGCTGTCGGTTCCTCAACCGGCGCTTCGGTCGGCTCCGGCGTGGATGCTTCTGTTGGCTCCACAGTCGGCTCGATCGTTGGCTCTTCCGTCGGCGCAACGGTCGGTTCCGGCTCCTCGGTGGGTGCCGCGGTCGGTTCCACCGTGGGCTCGGGTTCTTCCGTCGGGACGGCCGTCGGCTCCGGTTCCTCCGTTGGCACCGCGGTGGGCTCAGGCTCCTCCGTCGGCACCGCGGTCGGTTCCGGCGCTTCCGTCGGCGCCAGGGTTGGCTCGGCGGTCGGCTCAGGGGCGACCGTTGGCTCGACGACGGGCGGCTCGGTCGGAGCTGGCTCCTCGATGGGAGCCTCCGTCGGCGCCGGTTCCTCGACGGGCTCGTCAATCTCGCCGCCGGTTTCCTCGCTGGCGTTGTTCGTCGGCGGCAACTCGCCGGTCGCCCCGCCCACGTTCGCGGTCGGGTCGAGATCCGGGTCCGGTACCTCACTCGGCTCCGGTTCAGGCTCGCTCACCTCGGTCTCGACCGGCACTTCCTCAACGTCCGGCTCGTCCGTGGTGGCCCCGTTGGTGCCGTCGCCGGTGGCGTTTCCGCCTTCGCCGGCAATGCCCGTCTCGGGCGCTTCCTGGTATGCGACATCGTTGCCCGGGGTATCGTCACCGATTCCCAACGAGCGCTGGATGTCGACCGGGATCCGGGCCTGGATATCACTCCAGGCACCATCCAGCCGGTCGCGCTCGAAGTACCCAACGGTGCCGACCAGGATCACGAGAATCGCGGCCCACAGGCTCCACGTCGCGACGCGATGTCCCCGGCCCGGCTGCTGCCGGCGGGGAACCATCGGGACTGCTGATTCCTCGTCATTGATCGTGATGCCGTCGGCCCGCGTGCCCTGCTTCCGGGCCTCCCGGCTGATCGATGACGGAACCGGTCCCGGCTCCGGCGCGTTGGCCGTGCTTTGCCACGCCGAAAGCGGACGACCCTGCGGGCGCGGCTGCGGCTTCTTCCGCGCCACGACACCATCGTCCTCGACCGGTGGCCACGCGGCGGTCGTCCTCGCGCTCGCTGGCTCATCGTCGTCCAGCGTCGGGAGGGCGATCGCCGGGGCGGCGCCGATCTTGTCCTTCCAGTTCGGAATCGTGACCGCCGGGCCCGCCGGCTGCTCCGGTAACGGCTTGCCGGAGAGAATCGCGACCAGCTCCGCGGCGGCACCGCGACCGGCCGGCGTCCGCATCAGGATCGGCTCGGTGGCGGTTGCGTCGCCATCGGGGGTGATGTAGAGGCGAATGCCATTCTCGGCGGCGAGTCTCGGGCTCGGGCGCAGCCATTCGGGTGGCGCCTCCAGCGCGATCTCGCCGTTCATCACCAGCGTCATGCGCCGGCGGGTCACGATCATCCGCGCCGGCAAATCGTGCGCGCCGCCGACGAGCAGGATGTCGCCGTCCCAGAGGATGGTCTCGGCCTGGAGGTCATGCCATATCCGCGAGGGAAGTTGGTTGTTCCCGGCAGGTGAGGAGGGCCGCCGATCCGGGCCCGTTGGAATATCTGCCATGTTGAGAGGTCCTCCCTCACGCGCTCCCTGCGCGTGCCCCGTGCGGGTGAATGCCGTCGCTGTAGTGCGATTCCCGCGTGTTTCCCGACTGCCGGCACCGTGAACGCTTGTCACGAGGTGCCGCATCTATCAGACTGTTCGTACACAGGCGCCAGCACGCCCGTCCCGATCGCACGATGCCCAAACCGGCACCGTCAAGAGCGACCGAACGATGTGTACGTACACTCTACCATACGCATTCGGATGTCAACAGGGATTGGGAAGGCATGTCTTAAGGAGGCGCGTGCCTGCCGGGCGATGCGGCTGCGCCCGGGAACCGGCTCTCTCCGGGTGGATGTCACGTCGACCGATCAATCACCCCGGCGCTTGTGGCAATCGCTCCGCCAGTAACGCCATTTGCAGGCCCAGCCGCGCCATCGGGTCGTCCAGGTC
This sequence comes from uncultured Sphaerobacteraceae bacterium, assembly GCA_964624125.1. Taxonomy (GTDB): domain Bacteria; phylum Chloroflexota; class Chloroflexia; order Thermomicrobiales; family UBA6265; genus UBA6265. The sequence continues at coordinate 10,660 of CAZVAA010000051.1, forward strand.
CACGTCCACGATCGAGCGCAACTGGCGGATCCGGTACGTCAGCGTGTTGCGGTGAATACCCAGCCGCTCCGCCGTCGGCCGCAGCGATCCACCCTCTTCAAGGAAGACGCGCAGCGTCTCCAGCAACGTTCCATGCCGGTCCGCCTCGACCAGCGAGCCCAGGAACGTCTCCCGGAATCGTTCCAGCGCCGGCGAGCCCCAATGCTCATAGAGCAGCCGGTATGTCCCCAGCCGGGTGTCGTCCCGGAACAGCGTTACGCCGGGCGCGATCAACCCCTGCTCCATGAGCCCGGCCACGTACCGCGCCTGCCGGGTCGCGTCCGGGAGGTCCCGTGCCGACGCCACGGGCGCCGAGACCGCGATCCATCCCGTCATCTCTCCCGCAACCGGCGTGAACGCGCGGGACGACGGCGCCGAGATCGCGATCATCGCCATTGCGCCATCGATGATCCCCGCCTCCTGGATCTCCCCCAGTGGCGAGAGGGCGCGACGCGCCATGGTTTCGGGAACGTGCGGCGACACCAGCGCCACATGCAGCGTCCGCCCCGGCGAGATGCCTGCTTGGAACGCGAGATCGACCAGGGCTGTCCGTTGTGTGCCCGGTACCGGGATGAGCAGCGCGTGCAACGCCGCCGAGCGCGCCGTGCCGTGCGGTGCGGCCGAGGCATCCCGGTCCAGGAGCCGCTGCAGGCCAATACGGATCCGTTCCCGCACGAGCCGCGTCAACGCCCGCCGGTCGTCCGGGATCGGCCCGAGCCACAGCGTCTGGTCGGCCTTCAGCGATGCCGAGAGCCACTCGGGCACACGGCGCTGCTCGACCGGGATATTCGTCGCACCGGCACCGGTCGCGAAGAGCACCGCGCCATCGTCGCCGACGACGCTGAGCGGCACTCCCAGCCGTTCGGCCAGCCCGTTGATCAACTCCCCCGGACGCGCATGCCGCTGGACCGCATCGGCGATCATCCGCTCGACATCCGATGTGGTCTGCATCAGGTCGCGGTTGCGGGCGGTGAGGAGGCGGTTCAGGTCGCTCTCGGTTTCCGGCCCGATCTGCGACAGCGTGAGGATCGCGAAGGGCGTCGTGGCCATGTCGGGAACGGGCGCTTCGGTGATGATCCCGGCGATCGGCTGCAACATCAGCTCCTGGACCAGTCTGACAAGGGGGATACCGGTCTCCTGGACCATCCGCCGCGTCAGGATGACGAGCTCCCCGCCACGCAACATCGGCAGCATCGGGGGACTGGCGCGCGCGGTCAGCACCCAGTCGACCTCACGATCGAGCGGGTCGGGCGCGTCGACCACCGGCTCGCGGGGCACCGCGACATCGAGGCGTGGCTCCCACGCCAGCAGGTCCCGCAGGGTGATTTCCGGGCTGATCATCTCCATGGCGCGTCGCCTTGTTGTGCATGATGGTTTCCGGGACATTCCGGAGCACGGATCATCCTACCAGTCCATAATGGCACTGCACAGGCGCGAGTGGCGCGCCAGTATGGAAGGACGACCCATGGCGATGCCGATGGCAATCCACGACACAGGACGGCGACAGCTTCGGCTCTCGTCTTCCACGCTCGTGCTCATCGTTGCCAGCCTCGCCGGGCTCGGCGCCTTCCTCTATCCCTTCATCCTGCCGGGCCTGCGACAGATCCAGGACGAGAACGCCGCCCATAGTGACGCCGCGCCGCTGATCTTCGCCGGTGTCACCGTCCTCTGCCTCATTGCGACGCTGGTCACGATCTCCGATGAGCATGGCGGCGTCGGGCGCTCGAAAACGGTCGCCTTGCTCGGCATGCTCGTTGCAATCGACGCCACGCTGCGCCTCGTCCCGAGCATGGCCGGGGCGTCGCCGGTCTTCCTCTTGATGATCCTGGTCGGGGCCGTTTTCGGCGCGTCGATGGGGTTCCAGATGGGCGCGCTCACCATCCTGCTGTCCGCCTTTATTACCGGCGGTATCGGCCCGTGGCTACCGTTTCAGATGCTCGCCTCCGGATGGATGGGGATGACCGCCGGTTGGATGCCGCGCCCGGCCTCGATGCGCGCCCGGCTCGGGGTGCTCGCCCTCTTCGGCGCCGTTTGGGGGTTGCTCTTCGGGGCGTTGATGAATATCTGGTTCTGGCCCTTCACCGCGCCAGGCGCGGGAGCGGACGCCTCGCTCTACTGGCACCCGGATCTCTCGATCGGGGAGACCGTTTCGCGATACGCCCGCTTCTACACCGTCACCTCGCTCGGGTTCGATCTCCTGCGCTCGGCGGGAAACGTCGTCCTCATCCTCGCGCTCGGCGGACCCATCCTCCGCCTCCTCGAGCGCTTCCATGCCCGCTTCGGTTGGGAGCCGTGGGAGCGCATCGACACTGGCACACCCTGATTGCGGATGCGCGGGATCAGGGTCGCCACGGGACTGGCGACGTTCAGGTGCCTCGTGCCGGCTAGTAGTGCTGCTCTTCGTCCTCGATGCCCCAGATCAACAGGATCGTGCCGACCAGGGCGGTGATGACGTGGAGCGCCACGAGGAAGGAGCGGAATGCGGTTGAGGCACCCGCAACGCTCAGCGGGGCGAACAACGTGGCGATGAAGACGACCGCCGCGATCAGCGCGAACATCCGTACCGGATGGGTCGTCGTATGGACCAGGATCGCCAGCAGCACACCGCCAAGCACGATCGGCCCCACGGTGCTGGCGATGATCGCCGGGATGCCGAATGTCTCTGCCCCGGCGGGCAGCCTGTCGGGAATCCAGCCAGCTGCTTCACCGATGAAATAGACCACGAGATTCAGGATCACGGTCGCGACCAGTGCCATGACCATGTTCCGCATCACGATTCTGGTTCCGGACGGGACGAACTGGGTAGTGCTCATGCCGGTACCTCCTCTCCCGGAGGGTCAACGGTCGAACTACCGTCAGGATTTATCGACTCCGGGATTACGTACCAGGAATGCGCGCAACATTGTTGCCACCGGTCGTACGGGCATGGGTTGTCCTAAGCCGGTGGTGCGTCGGAAGGGTGTGTTGCTTATTCGTCCAGGAAACCATGAACAGTGGCGCGCAATTGTGTAAGCATCTCTTTCGATACTGCTGACGCCTCCACCTGGAGAGAGCCGCCTGGTTAGTCGAGACCCCAGGAGCGTACGGATGTTATCGAGATCTCCATCCATCCGCCCGACGTGAGCCGGGAGGACAACGCCCCTGGCGCATCGCCGTCATGCAACGTCGCCTCACCACGGATTTCCACCCCGCGCACGGCCCATGTTGCCGGGTCCGCGATATCGTCCACCACCAGCGCGACATGCGGGTTCTCCCGGATGTCCGCCGCTCGCCTGGTGCTTCCAAGGTTGTGCCCGCCAAGCTCGATCGTTCCGCGTTCGGTATTCACCGCGAATCCGGTCGGCACCACGCGGGGACGTCCCTTCGGGTCCACGGTCGCGATCCGTCCGAGTTTCTGCGACGCAAGGTAGGCGATCTCGTTCGGGGTCAATGTCGTACGAGCCATGAAAAACCTTCTTTCTCAGGAGCGTGCCGGCCGATCCGCCGGTGGATCCAGCAGCGTGGCGATCTCGTTCGCGGAGAGCCGGATCCCGAACGTGTCCCGGAGCGTCGACGCCAGCTCGTTGTCGGGAACCGGCCGCTCCACCGAGGCGCCGCCGGGCCGCCCGGTCACCAGCGTCCGGTCGCGCAGCGTGTACCGCACCTCCGGCGTGATCCGGATCGCCACCACCTGGTTCACGAAGGGGGAGCGGGGGTGCGTCGCGGCGAAGTGATTGTAGACGCGGTAATCCTGCGGCAGTTGCGGGTCATCCGTGAAGGCGTAGAGATCGGACCAGCCGTCGCGCTCCGCCGATCGTAGCCGCCACGTGCCGTCTTCATGCCGCTTCACGCTCACGGTCCATTTCCCCTGCCGCGCGATCCCGCCGTCGATCATCGGGATCGGCTCCAGGAGCGTCGCCCCGAAGCCGACATCGGCGAGCCACGTCCGCACTCCGTCCGACACGTTCAGCGTCATATGCGTCCGTGGGCCGCCGTTGTCCGGGTTTACCCGGGCCACCAGCCGCTGCACCTCGAACCCTGCGTGCTCCAGCACCGCCGAGAACAGCAGGTTCTGTTCAAAGCAGTAGCCGCCCCGTTCCTGTCGGACCAGCTTGTCCTGGATATCGTCCATGTCCAGCGAGACGCCCCGGCCAAGCAGGATGTCGAGATTCTCGAACGGGATCGCGGCTGTATGCGCCCGGTGTAGCGCGACCAGCGTCGACTCGGTCGGTGCCAGCGGGCGATCATGGCCGATTCGCGCCAGGTACGCGTCGAGATCCAGGCGATCGATGGACCATTCGTCGTGGGATGGTTTCCCCGGAGACCCGGTGCGAACAGGATGGGTATCCGTTGTCGTCATTGAGATGCTCCCTGGTATGCGGATCAGTGTGATCGAGTCCCAGGTTCACACGATAAGGGTTCAAGTGAGCTTGAGGTCAAGTCCCTGCAGTGAGGACTGACGGACACAGCGCCGCCCCCCCCCGTTCGGGGGGGGGGCGCGGCGCGGGACCAGACAGCAACCACGCCCCGGGGGGGGGAACCGTTTGGGTTAACATTGTCGGGGGCGC
>CAZVAA010000051.1:15255-16181 GCA_964624125.1 uncultured Sphaerobacteraceae bacterium
GACACGGTTCAAGTGGTGTTGTCGGCCACGCCCCTGCTGTGCGTACTGCCGCACACCGCGCCCCCCCCGGGTTGCGGGTGGGGGGGCGCTGCGCTGAACCTGACAGCATCCTCGCCAGGTGCGGGATACCGTTGTCGATTACGATTGGCGGGCGCGCCGGATCTGGTGGCCGACCACGCCCAGGGCGAGCGCTGCGGCGGCGAGACCGGCGGCCAGCCACACTCCCGGAAGGGCGTCCGGCGCCTGCGCCTGGCCGGTGCTCGGCAGGCTGCTCACGACCGGACCACCTCCACTGGTGCCGCCACCGCCACCGCTGGTGGGCGGGGCTGGCTGCGCCGGCGGGGCCGGGGCGACCGGATCGGGATCCGGGTCAGGCTCCACCGGTTCGGGCAGGGGCACACAGTCGGCGAGGTCCTCGTCTCCCGCGTCCTGGAGCAGGATACGGGTGACTGGCTGGCCCCGGGAGGCTCCGGGCTCACCGTTGGCGTCATCGCCCTCGACCGGAACCGGCTCCTCGACTGGCGGTTCCTCGACCGGCGGCTCTTCGACCGGAGGTTCTTCGACGGGCGGCTCCTCCACGGGAGGCTCGTCAATCGGCGGCTCTTCGACAGGCGGTTCATCCACCGGCGGTTCGTCGACGGGTGGCTCGTCCACCGGCGGTTCGTCAACCGGTGGCTCCTCGACTGGCGGCTCGTCCACCGGCGGTTCGTCAACTGGCGGCTCCTCCGTCGGGACCGCGGTTGGCTCAGCCTCAACTGGTTCGGTCGGCTCCGCTTCGACCGGCTCGGTCGGGACTTCTGTCGGCTCGGCTTCCGGGGTGCCCGGCACCTCGGTGGGCTCGACGGTCGGCGTGGATTCGGCCGCGGCGTCCTCCTCGTCCGGTTGCGGCACCATGCAGGCGCGGACGCGGGCGGTATCGACCGCCG
>CAZVAA010000052.1:0-15722 GCA_964624125.1 uncultured Sphaerobacteraceae bacterium
ACAAGATCGACACCTTCATCGGCCGCGGCAAGATGACCGCGAAGGACACCGTTGAGGTGACCATGAACGAGGGTGGCGAGAAGGTCTCTATCAAGGGCAAGTACATCATCATCAATACCGGCTCGCGACCGCGCGCGATCGAGGGCGTCGAGTTCGACGGAAAGCGCGTGATCAACAGTGACCACGCGGTCGTGCTCGAGAAGATGCCGAGGAGCATCATCGTTCGTGGCGGCGGCGCCACCGGCGTCGAATGGGCCAGCGTCTACCATCGGTACGGCTCCAAGGTCACGCTCGTCGGCCGCGTCGTTCCGAACGAGGACGAAGAGGTCAGCAAGCAGCTCGCCCGAGCCTTCCAGCGCCAGAAGATCGATGTGATCCCGGACGTCCGCCCGACCAAGGACGATTTCGAGATCTCCGACAAGGGCGTCAAGATGACGGTCACCGATCCCAAGGGCAAGGAGCACGTTGTCGAGGCCGAGACCCTGCTCGTGGCCACCGGTCGCCAGGCGAATATCGAGGATATCGGCCTGGAGGACGTTGGCGTGAAGACGGAGAACGGCTTCATCGCCGTCGACTCGATGATGCGCACCAATGTCGAGGGCGTGTATGCCATCGGCGACGTCAATGGCCTCCAGATGCTGGCTCATACTGCCCAGCACCATGCGCTGGTCGCCGTCGAGCATATCGCGGACCTCAATCCGTTCCCGATCGATCACCTTAACTCTCCGAGCTGCACCTACTGCGAGCCGGAGATCGGTTCGGTCGGCCTGACCGAGAAGGCGGCGAAGGACCTCGGGTATGAGGTCCAGATCGGCAAGTTCCCGATGCGCCCGAACGCGAAGGCGGTCATCGAGGGCGAACCGGACGGCTTCACCAAGGTCGTGGTCGACGCCGACACGAAGGACGTCCTGGGCGTCCACATTATCGGCCCGCATGCGACCGAGCTGATCGCGGAGGCCGGCCTCGCCCGCTTCCTCAATGCCAGCGTCGAGGAGCTGTTCATGACCATCCATCCGCACCCGACGGTTTCGGAGGTCATTGGCCAGGCGGCCATGGACGCGGTCGGTCACGCGATCGACATGTAGCGAAACGACACGGCACTGGCCGCCTCACCACAGGCGGCCAGTTCTCATTCCGAGCGGGAAGCGAACGCCTATGTCCATTCCAAAGCTGTACCTGGAACACGCAGATGCGCTCGCCCTCGGCGACGAGATCAGCGCATGGCTGCGAGAGCGCCTCGAGGAGGCTCGTTCCGAACGCTTCGTCTTCGGTCTCAGCGGTGGCATCGACTCCGCCGTCGTCGCCGGGCTGTGCGCGCGGGCCATTGACCCCGACCGCGTCATCGGCATCATCATGCCGTCGGCATCGAACCCCGAGGATATGGTGGAGGCTCGCAAGGTAGCGGATGCATTCGGCATCCGCACGATGGTCGTCGACCTCACCTCCCCGGCCGAGGCACTGTTCTCCGCCCTTCCGGATACGTCGTCGCTCTTCGGCGACCTGTTGTCGCTGGCGCAACCTCCGGATGTCGACGATCGCTACCAGCTTGCACGGGCAAACGTCCGGCCCCGGCTGCGGATGATCACGAACTACTACGTCGCGAATCTCGTTCGCGGCCTCGTGGTCGGCACCGGGAACAAGACCGAAGCGATGATTGGGTACTTCACCAAGTACGGTGACGGCGGCGTGGACATCATGGCGATCGCCGACCTCTACAAGTACGAAGTCCGGGCCGTCGCGAAGGCAATCGGCGTCCCGGAGAGCGTGATCACGCGTCCTCCATCGGCGGGGCTCTGGGAGGGGCAGACCGACGAGGACGAGATCGGCCTGACGTACAACCAGCTCGATACCGCGATCGATGCGATCCTCAACGGGGATACCAGCGGGATTGAGCCCCAGGTGCTGGAGCGTGTCGAGCGGATGATCCGTACCACCGCCCACAAACGATCCGCCGTCCCGAAATTCGAGCGAACCAAACGCTGATCTGGAAATAGGCCGGTCCGCTTTTGGACCGGCCTATTTTTGTACGGTTCGCTCGATCGTGCCGGTCACGCGGACAAACCCCAATCCGAGGTCACGGGCAAGCGCGAATGTCGCCGCACGGCCCGACTCCAGCACCTCGGTGCTTTCGATATCGACCCACACCTCCGGGACGTCCGAGGCGTTGACGAAGAATCGTTCGACGAGGATATCTCCATCTTCCCCCGGACCGTCGCTGATCCGGGCAGAGCGCAGGTAGACTCGTGTCCGCATGACTCCCCTCCTCCTCAGGCCGTCCGGGGATGAATCGTCAGCGCCCGCATCGGGTTCTCGATCAACATTTGTCGGACTGCCAACGCTTCGGCCCCGGCTTCCATCAACGCCAGCGCGAAAATCTCCTGGATAAATGTGATTCCCGGGTGTCCGCCGTAAGCGATGTAGCAGGACTTGCGGCCATGATCGTGGGAGATCAGCAACTGGTCCGCGAATCCCGCCTCGACGAGCTGCACGAGCATCCGTGCCCGGTCTTCGTCGGTGTTGTAGTGGCTCTTGCTGACCTGGTCGAATGCGACGAAGGCACCAGTCTTCAGGACCTCGATGAGATACTCACGCTCCAGTCGCCGATCCATATGCCCGACAATCATGCGGCCGGGCTCCACGCCCGCTTTTCCAAGTGCCTCGACCTGCTCGAGCGCCATAGTGCCCGCTTCGGTATGCGTCGTGACAGGTGCCCCGCTCCGTTGGTGCGCCTTGCCGGCCGCCTCGATGGATGCGACTTCAACGGGGGTAATCTCGTCCAGGCTGGTCCCGACCTTGATCACCCCTGCACGCGCCTCCGTGCCGTCCATCCCGATCGTCAGGTCGGCGATGAACTCCTCAGCGAGGCTCTCGACGTCCCGGGCGTTGTCCATGCGTGATGCGTGCAGGTCCTTATGGCGGCCGGTCACCGAGATCATGTGCATCGGCGCCGTCTGCGCGAGCCGCATCAGCCCTGCGGCATCCCGTCCATAGTCGCGGGGCGAGCATTCCACCATCGAACGGCCTCCACGCGCCACGAACGCCTCGATCTCCTCGGCAGCAAAATCCTCCCGATCAAGCCGGTAATCGGGTTCCTCGCCCGTAACCGCCACCGGGTCACAGAGCAGGTGCTCGTGGACCAAAGTGATCCCCAGTTCATCCGGATCGATGGGACCGAGGATCGTCATGATGTGTGGACCGTCGGTGCTTACGTCTTCGCCGTCCCACGCATCTTCAGGCTCGAACGATTCTCCCGGCTCGAGCCCGTAATCGGTGTCTTCGTATGTTCTCGGATCCCACACTGCGAGCTTGCCTTCCCGTTCGGACCATATGTCAATTCTTCCTGTAATTGTAGCGATCGCGAGCCGCCGCCGGGGATTTCCGACGCCTCGCAAAGCACCCCGTGAGCTGGCTTGAACGGAAAGGAAATTATGGTACAATCCATTCGCTGCCCGGGAAACGGGCATGATCCCCGATAGCTCAACGGTAGAGCATCCGGCTGTTAACCGGAGGGTTCCTGGTTCGAATCCAGGTCGGGGAGCCGCAGGGCGCCGTCGGAATTCCGACGGCGTTTTTTTGTTAGACTCAGGGGAGTTTTCCGGATTTTTGGCTATCCCAGAAAGGGTCACCACGTGGCAGAACTGTTCAGGAATTTTATCGGCGGCAAGTGGGTTGAGTCCCACACGGGTGAGACATTCGAGCGCAAGAACCCGGCAACCGGTGAACTCGTTGGCACGTATACGAAGAGCGATGCGAAGGACGTGGACGCCGCTGTCGAAGCGGCCTCCAAGGCCTTCAAGTCGTGGCGACTCTACCCGGCCCCGAAGCGCGGTGAGATCCTTTTCCGCGCGGCCCAGATCCTCGAAGAGCGCAAGGAAGAGCTCTCCCGAGAGATGACCGAGGAGATGGGCAAGGTCCTCGATGAGACCCGTGGCGATGTGCAGGAAGCCATCGACATGACCTACTACATGGCGGGCGAGGGTCGGCGGCTCTTCGGTGACACGACCCCGTCGGAGATGCGCAACAAGTTCCAGATGTCGGTTCGCCAGCCGCTTGGTGTGGCGGGCCTGATCACTCCTTGGAACTTCCCGATGGCCATCCCGTCGTGGAAGATGATGCCGGCAATCGTCTCGGGCAACACGGTCGTCATCAAGCCGGCCACGTTCACCCCGAAGCTGACGATCCGCCTCGCGGAAATCCTTCAGGAAGCCGGAATCCCGGATGGTGTGGTGAACGTTGTCCTCGGCACTGGCGAGGCCGTCGGCGACCCGATCATGCACCACCCGGATGTGCCCCTCATCTCCTTCACCGGCTCCACGGCTACAGGCAAGGCCGTATCCCTCGCGGCAGCCGAGCACAACAAGCGGCTGGCGCTGGAGATGGGCGGCAAGAACGCGGTAATCGTGAATGAAGATGCGAATCTCGACCTCGCCGCGGAGGGCATCCTGTGGGGCGCGTTTGGCACGACCGGCCAGCGCTGCACCGCGACCAGCCGCGTGGTCGTCCACCGCTCCGTCCAGAAGCAGCTCGCCGAGCGCCTCGTGGCCGGTGCCGAGAAGATGAAGATCGGCAACGGGCTCGAGCAGGGCGTGCAAGTCGGGCCGCTGGTCAGCCAGGGACAGCGGGAGACCGTGCAGAAGTACGTCAAGATCGGCCAGGACGAGGGCGCCAACCTCCTGACCGGCGGACAGGATGCGACCGGCGGGGAGCTGGATAACGGCTTCTTCTTCCAGCCAACTGTCTTCGACAACGTCTCTGCCGATATGCGAATCGCGCAGGAGGAAATCTTCGGCCCGGTGGTGTCCATGATTCCCGTCGACAACCTCGACGAGGCGATCGACGTCGTCAATGGCGTCCAGTACGGGCTCTCAGCGGCAATCTTCACACAGGACGTGAACGCGGCGTTCCGCGCGATGCAGGACATCTACACCGGCATCCTGTACGTCAATGCGGGAACGACCGGCGCGGAGATCCACCTGCCGTTCGGCGGCGTGAAGGCGACGGGCAATGGCCACCGCGAAGCCGGCACCGCCACGCTCGACTTCTACACGGAGTGGCAGTCGATCTACGTCGATTTCAGCGGCAAGCTCCAGCGCGCCCAGATCGACGAGGTCGAGCACCCGGCCCCGTAAGCAATCAAGACGAAAGCGGCCGGCACCTGAAGGTGCCGGCCGCTTTTCATTGTCCTACTGTGATGTTCCGGAGGCAACAACCGTCAGCGGCAAGACCTTGTTCATCGAGCCACTGGAGTATCCATCGAGGTCCAGCGTGACGTAAGTATACCCGGCCGCTTTCACGCCCTCGATGATCTCGGCCCGCATGCCGAATGCGCGCTCCAGGTCGCCTTCGGGCATCTCGACCCGGGCGACATCACCATGATGCCGCACGCGGAATCCCCGGAACCCCAGCAACCGGATCGCCGACTCCGCTTCCGCGACCTGCTTCAGCTTCGTCACGGTGATCGGGTCGCCATATGCGAAACGGGACGACAAGCAGGCGACGGCCGGCTTCTCCGCGGTGCGCAACCCGTACTCCGCCGAGATCTCGCGAATCTCCAGCTTCGTCAGTCCGACTTCCTGCAGAGGCGAGCGCACGCCCAATTGCTGGGCTGCTCGCATGCCGGGGCGGAAGTCGCCGCCATCGTCGGCGTTCGATCCGTCGATTACGAAGGCGAACCCGTTTGCCCGGCTGAAATCCAGCAACGTACCGTAGAGTTCCTGCTTGCAGAAGTAGCATCGCTGGTGCGTGTTGTCGGCATACCGGGGATCGGAGAGCTCCATCGTTTCGAGCACGTGATACTGGACGCCCATCTCCTCGGCAAGCTCACGCGCCTCTTCCATTTCTTCCCGCGCATATGTCGCGGAGAGACCACTGGCGGCGACGCACTGGTCACCTAGGACGTCATGCGCCACCTTCAGCAGCAGGGTGCTGTCGACGCCGCCAGAAAACGCGACCACGACCGATTCCATCGCCGCAAGCTCAGCCCGCAGCCGGTCAAATTTCTCACGAGTGCCCTGTTCCATGGTCTGATCCTCACGCGATGCAGTGTCCTGACCTCATCTTCAACCATAGTAGGCATCATGTAAAATGAATAGCGACGGAAGAAACGGCCGGGCGAATCGCTCGCGCCGGCATTCCGCGTGCAATCACGCCCGAAAACCAAAAGGATCACCTGTTTGAGCCTCTCCCACCTGATTCCCCACATATCAAACTATGGTCCGCTGAAAGACGCACTCGCCGGACTTGCCAAGGGCGAAAACCGGACACTCGTCGACATGCCCGAGGCCATTCGTCCCGCCATCGATGCCGCGCTGGCGGAGCGAATCAACGGGACCGTGCTTGTCCTCACTTCTCGTCGGGATCGCGCCGACGCGCTCGCCTCGTCGATATCGGAGTACCTGCCGTCCAGCATTCCGCTGGAACGCTGGAATGCGCCCGACGCGATGCCCTTCGAGCAATTGCCGGTCGACCATGAAGCGAGCATCCAGCGCGTCCAGATCATGAGTCGCCTGCTGCTGGAGCCGGACAAGCCGCGCGTCGTCGTCGCCTCCGTCCAGGCGTTGACGCAACTGCTGATGACGCCTCAGGAGTTCCACGACCATACCGTCGAGTTACGACTCGGCAGGCGGGTTGAGATCCCACGGCTGGTCCAGTGGGCGTCGTCGGTTGGATACCAGCAGAACCCGATGGTGCAGGAGGCGGGCACGTTCGCCCGAAGGGGTGGCATCGTCGATATCTTCCCGCCGGGGTCGGAGCTTCCGGTGCGGATCGACTTCTTCGGTGATGACATCGAGAGCATTCGCCACTTCGATCCGCATACGCAGCGCTCGACCGATCGCCTGAACGTCATCCGATTGCTGCCACCACTCGAACTGCCGACATGGCGGCTCGAGGACATCGTCCCTGCACTCCAGAAGGTAGACACATCGTCGCTGCGTCCTGAAGTGGCCGAGGAATGGGCACGACTGGTCGACCATATGCGCGAGGGTATCGTCCCGACCGCGCTGGAGCTGTTCGCCGGGTACCTCGCGCCGGACACGTCCACCCTCCTCACCTACCTGCCGAAGGAGACCCGGGTCGTGATCGACGAGCCGGGAAGCGTGTTCCTGTCCGCGACCCAGCTCGAGCAGCAGGCGAACGAGCAGGAACGGACGTTTATCGACAGCGGTGAGTTACCTGAAGGGTTGCCAAGGCCCTGGCTATCCGCCACTGACGCGCTGGGCGATCTCTCTTCCTACCCGACATTGCGTCTGGGAACCGAGTCTGAATCCGATATCGATGCCCTCTCGATGCAGGGCATCAGCGACCCTCCGGTCTTCGGTGGACGTTTGATCGATGCGGTAAAGGATCTGAAAGCAAAGCTCCAGAAAGGCTGGCGCATCTCGATCGCCACAGACCAGGTCGACCGGTTGACGGACATCCTGGAAGAGCACGACGTCTTCCCGCGCAAGGTGAAGAAAGGCGCCAACGCAGATTCTCCTCCGCTCAGCGCTGGCATGGTCGAGATCCAACCCTCCGATCTCACCGCCGGCTGGAGCTGGCAACGTGGCAAGACAGCGGTCTGGTCAGATTTCGAGATCTTCGGCTTCAGGAAGCAGGCGCGCCGGGTTGGCAAGCGCACATCGAGTGAATCCCGTGCCTTCGCGCTTAGCCTCGAGCCGGGTGAGCATGTGGTCCATGTCGATCACGGCATCGGCAAGTTCACCGGGCTCGTGCGCATGGACACCGGGGGGATCGAGCGCGAGTATCTCCAGCTCGAATACGAGAAGGGAGACAAGCTCTACGTCCCGGTCGACCAGAGCGACCGCGTGACCCGCTATGCAACGGGCGGCGTCGCCGCGCCGTCGCTCAACAAGCTCGGTTCTGGCGAATGGCAGAAGACGAAGCGCCGCGTCCGCCGCGCTGTGCGGGAGATGGCCTTTGAGCTGATCCAGCTCTATGCCTATCGCGATTCCGGGCATGGCTACCAGTTCCCGGAAGACTCCCGCTGGGACTATGAGCTTGCCGAGTCGTTCCCGTTCGTCGAGACGCCCGACCAGATGAAGGCAATCGAGGCGGTCAAGAGCGATATGGAAGCGCTCAAGCCGATGGACCGCCTTGTGTGTGGGGATGTTGGCTTCGGGAAGACCGAGGTCGCCATTCGCGCGGCGTTCAAGGCCGTGAACGCCGGGAAGCAAGTGGCCGTGTTGGTACCGACGACCATCCTGGCGCTGCAGCACTATGAGACGTTCCGGCAACGAATGGCCGCGTTTCCGGTGAACATCCAGATGATGTCGCGCCTGCGCTCGAAAAAGCAGCAGGCCAAAACGATCGAAGGGATGAAAGACGGCTCGGTCGATATCGTGATCGGGACACATCGCCTTGTGCAGAAGGACATCGATTTCAAGGATCTCGGACTCGTCATCGTCGACGAGGAACAGCGGTTCGGTGTGCGGCACAAGGAGTTCCTGAAAACGCTGCGAACCCAGGTCGATGTCCTGTCGATGTCGGCGACACCGATCCCCCGGACGCTACATCTCTCGCTGTCCGGCATTCGCGACATCTCGATGATCGAGACCGCGCCACAGGCGCGCCTGCCCATCCGGACCTTCGTCACCCAGAGCAGTGACAAGTTGCTGCGCGAGGTCATCCTCCGCGAGATGGATCGTGGCGGACAGGTCTACGTCGTCCATAACCGCGTGCATGACATTGACCGACTTGCCGACCGGATTCGCAAGGTCGTGCCGGAAGCGCGAGTCGGCATCGGGCACGGACAAATGGACGAGCACGTCCTTGAAGAGGTGATGCTCAGTTTCATCCGTCACGAGTTCGATGTCCTGATCGCGACGACGATCATTGAATCGGGCGTGGACATCCCGAACGTGAACACGATGGTTATCGACAATGCCGACACGCTCGGTTTGACCCAGCTTTACCAGCTCCGCGGGCGCGTCGGGCGGAGCAGCAACCGTGCATACGCCTACCTGCTGTACCAGCCGCACAAGAAGCTGAAGTCCGAGGCACTGGAGCGATTGGAGACGATCCAGGAAGCGACGGAGTTGGGCGCAGGGCTTCGGGTCGCGATGCGCGACCTGGAGATTCGTGGCGCGGGGAACATCCTCGGGGCTGAGCAAAGTGGCCATATCGCGACCGTCGGCTACGAGCTGTACATGCGCTTGCTGAGCCAGGCAGTCGAGGAGGTCCGTTCGGGCCAGCCTGCCCTCGAGCAGGGTCCAATCACGCTCGACCTCCCCATGACGGCGCTGATACCGGAGGATTACATCCAGGATACCGAGCTTCGGCTCAACACCTACCGGCAAATCGCCGCCGTGGAGACGCTCGCCGATGTGGAGGAGCTTTCCGATGAATTGCTTGACCGGTTCGGCGATTTCCCGGAAGAGGTCGAGCACCTGCTTGCGCTGATCCGCTTGCGCATCCGGGCGGCAGATCTCGGCATCGACTCGGTCGTCGAGCGTGAACGTGAGATCATCATCCGCCCGGTTATTACGAAGGACCTGTCGCGACCGCGACTCGAGAAGGCGGCTGGCGATGCGCTGCGCATCACGCCGAACGCGATACGCATCCGCCTGCTTGACCTGAAGGTACCGTGGCAGGACGCGCTGGATCGCGTGCTTGACGAGGTCGAGCGTGTCCAGGCGGTACAGCAGGACGAAGCTGCGGATTAGCGATCCAGGACCCGGGAGGCTGACGTCCAGAGGCTGGTAGGACGAGGCAGGGTGCCTATCCCCTCTCGTCCTACCAGCTTCTCCCATTCATTTCAGGTGAAGAAACTTGCATTCAGGTCCGGGGGCTCCAACCGGTTCAACTCAAGGTTGCCTCCGCGTTTCTTGACGGTGACTCTCAGTCAATGCTAGTGTACGTACACTAAGTACGTTCGCTAGGACGTGTCGTCAACCCATGTCGTTCGGGGTCATTGGCTGGCTGACGTGGCCCAAAAGGGACGACCGGCATGGTTGGGACGTGGAGGAGTCCACCCGTGGGGAAACACTGTCTGCAACACGCCGGTATCGAACCGGCAACTCCGGCATTTCTGGCCCGGAGAAAGATCAATCGCCGTACGATCATGAAAGCCACCGCTGCGTTCGCGGCGATGGCCACGGCTTCGGGCGCATCACGCCCGAAAGCGTCAGCGCAGGGGGCGCCGACGATCGCCGGTGAATGGGTCCAACCAGACAGCGTCGGAAGCTCGGACGGCTCCCTTGGGTTCGAAACCGAGTTCCCCTTCTATGCTATCGCGCCGCATTGGCCGGGCGAGACGGAATTCGATGCCGCCGTCGAAGTGCAACTGAGCAACGATGGCGAGACGTGGTCGGAGCCAACCATTCTCGGTCCGGCCCATACCGACGCCGGCCCGCCCGATCGCGACAATCGCGTCTTCGGGCAACTCGCATTCACCCAGGAGTCCAGGTACGTTCGGTACCGGCCTCTTGATGTCGACGGCAACGTCCGCAGCCTGCCGGGCCTGTCGTTCACCTACATCGACGCAACGGGTGGCCCGGGCCTCGGTGACATCTCGACATCGTCACCGGTGCCCTCGCTCGACCGCCCGCCGATTATTTCGCGCGAGGAATGGGGCGCGAGCCTCGCCTACGGCGGAGTCGAGGCCGGCGCGCGCGACTGGATTCCGGAGTTCCGGACCGTCGAGCACGTCATCATCCATCACTCGGAAACGACCAACTTCCGGAACCCGCTCGCCGAGGTTCGCTCGATCCATTACTACCACGCGATCACACGTGGCTGGGGTGACATCGGCTACAACTACCTCGTCGACTTCATGGGGAATGTGTACGAAGGTCGCTCCGGCGGCGACAACGTGGTCGGCGGCCACGCCTACCAGTATGCCTACGGCAGCTCGGGCATCTGCACGATCGGGTCGTTCTCGATGGATGCGGCCACGCCGGAAGCGCTTGCGGGGCTTATCTGGATTTCCGCCTGGGCGGCTCGCTACCTGGATCCACTTGGCCGCTCGGATTTCCATGAGCAGACCAACCTCCCCACAATTTGCGGGCATCGCGATGTCAACGACAGCACCTGCCCCGGGGACGGCCTCTATGCGGACCTCGGTTACATCCGGGAGGCCGTGGCTGAGGTTCTGGCTGGCGCCCGGGAGACCATTCCCAACCCTGCGTTCAGCCCGGGCGACGTCGTTGAAACCACTGTCGAAGGCGCCAACCTCCGGAACGCCCCGGGAACGGACACCGATGTCGTCGCTGAACTGCCGATTGCCGCGGTGATGCAGGTGATCGAGGGACCGACCACGGTCGACGACCACGTCTGGTACCACGTCGATGGCACCGCCGGGGCCGGTTGGCTCGCCACGTCGACGTTCGGGCCGAGCAATGCCGCGCCACCGACCGGCAAGTTCGAGATCGGCGAAGAAATCGTCATCGACACCGACATGCTGAACATCCGCGACGAGCCGTCGTTGAAAGGCCTGATCGTCGCAACCCTTCCCTATATGGCGCCAGCGACGGTGCTCGAAGGGCCGATGCCGGCGAATGGGTACAAGTGGTATCGGGTTGAGACGGCGGAAGGCGCCGGCTGGTCGGCCGAGCAGTACCTGAACCGGGAAGAAGATGTCGAGCCGCCCACGCGGTTCCTCGTCGGCGAAGGCGTGATGGTGAGCGAACCCGAGGGGATTCGCCTGCGCACGTCCCCCACGCGTGATGCCTCGAACGTGGCGAGCCTTTCTCCTGGTGTGACAGGTTCGGTCATCGAAGGTCCGGAAGCCGCTGACGGCTATGTCTGGCTGAAGATCAAGACCGACCAGGGCACCGGTTGGACCGCGGACGAGTTCCTCGCCTCTGCGCCGAACCCGGAACCATCCACGGCGCGGTTCGAGGTCGGCGACGCGGTCATTGTGGACACAGACGCGCTCAACCTCCGGGAGACGGCGGGAGCAGACCAGCCGATCGTGACAACGCTTGGCACCGGGGTCGGAGCGGAGGTGGTCGACGGACCGAAACCGGCGAACAACCTGAACTGGTACAAGCTGGAATCGGACTTCGGCGTCGGCTGGAGCGTCGAATCGTTCCTTACCGCGGCTGGATCAGGCGACGCAACCGCTCGTTTCGCGGAGGGAGCCAGGGTCCATGTCACGACCGACGCCTTGAACCTGCGGGAGACGCCAGGGACAGATTCCGATGTGGTGACCGTGCTTTTCACAAATGCGAGCGCGACCGTGCTTGATGGCCCCGAGGAAAATGACGGCTACGTCTGGTACCAGGTCGAATCGGACGAGGGCACCGGCTGGTCAGCCGCGCAATTCCTTGGGGATGGAACGGCGGACCCTTCAACGGGCAATCGTCTTTCCGACGGCACCTCGGTCATTGTGGACACGGATGTGTTGAACCTGCGCGCGGAGCCGTCGATCTCCGCTCCGGTGACGGCGACACTCTACCTGGACGACGTCGCAACGGTCAGCGGGAAGCCAACGGAAGCCGACGGGTACGCCTGGGTTCAGCTCACTTCAGACCGTGGCGATGGGTGGGCCGCTGCGAAATATCTCGCTCGTGATGGCGAGCAAGGTCCGCGACCCGGCGACACCGCTCGCGTCTTCGATGGTGAACTGAATCTCCGTGAAGCAGCCAGTCTTGGCAGCGAGGTCATCGCGATCCTGCCCGATGCCGCACGGGTCGAAGTGCTGGAGGGACCGGTTGGCGCCGAAGAACATGACTGGTATCGCGTGAGCAGCTCCCGCCACGGCACCGGCTGGTGCGCTGGCGACTGGCTTGCGAGGGCCTGAATCGGCGCGCGTTGCAACCGGCGATGAAAACCCGGTAGAATGGCCCTAACTGGCAACGCGTCCGCACCGGCTGAGTTGTTCTGCCATCCGGTGTGGTCTTTTGTGCTGATTGAGACCCTTAACCGATTTTGTTTGGAAGGTACCCATCAATGAAAGTCGTACTCCGACAGGATGTCCCCAAGCTTGGCGAGGCCGGCAGTGTCCAGGACGTCTCCGGGGGCTATGCGCGCAACTACCTCATCCCGCAGGGACTGGCGGTGTATGCCTCCGAGGGTGAGCTGAAGATGGCCGCCCACAATCTCGCCGTCAAGGAGCGCAAGGTCGCTCGCCAGGAAGAGCAGCTCCGCTCCCTGGCTGACAAGATCGAAGGCCAGAGCCTCGTCTTCACCGCCCGCGCGGGCGAAGGCGGTCGCCTCTTTGGCTCCATCACCGCCAGCGATATCGCCGAAGAGCTCCAGAAGCAGATCGGTGAGGAGATCGACCGGCGCAAGGTCGAGCTGGACGAGCCGATTCGCTCGCTCGGCAACTCGAAGGTCGCCATTCACCTTGTCGGACGCCTCCGCCCCGAGGTCACCGTCACGGTGAACCCGGAGGATGTCCCGGAAGAGGAAGCCGCTGCCGAGGAGACCGCATCCGAGGAAACAGCCGAGACTGAGGCTGAGGCCACCGAGGCCTAATCCATCCAAGACTCGTCAACCCGCACACGAGCCGGTGCCGCGTTGGAGACAACGCGTCCGGCTCGTTGCATCTCTCGAGTATCATGAGTACGTACAGTATCAGCGTCCGCTTCCCCGCAGCAGACACCAGTCATCCGAGGGCTGCCCAGCATGGAATCCACCGTCGTCGAACGGCTGCCACCACACAATATCGAAGCCGAGCAATCCGTCCTGGGGAGCTTGCTGATCGATCGCGACGCCATTATCAAGGTCGCGTCGTATCTCAAGCCTGAGGATTTCTACATCTCGGCGAACGGCCTTATCTACAAGGCGGTTGTCGAACTCTATAACCGGCGCGAACCGACCGACTTCGTGACCCTTTCTGACGAACTCGAGCGGCGTGACCAACTCGAGGAAGTCGGCGGCGTTACCTACCTCTCCTCGCTCCTGAATACGGTCCCGACCGCCGTCCACGTTGAGTATTACGGACGCATTGTCGAGCGACAGGCCACCCGACGTCGCCTGATCGATGCGGGAACCGAGATCGTCGGCATCGGATTCAAGGATGAAATCGACACCGAGGACGCGCTGGACGAGGCAGAGCGCGCGCTCTTCGATGTCTCCCAGCATCGCCAGACGAAGGATTTCGAGGCGATCGCCGATGTCATCGACCGATACTTCGACCAGATCGATTACCTGCAGCAGCATCGTGGTGATGTCGTCGGGGTGCCGACCGGGTACACGGACCTTGATCGCCTGACCGGCGGCCTGCAGCGATCCGACCTCCTGATCCTCGCGGCCCGCCCGAGTATGGGTAAGACGGCGTTCGCGCTTGGCGTTGCCTACGGCGCGGCGGTACAGCACGACCGCACAGTCGGCATCTTCAGTCTCGAGATGTCCGCCGACCAGTTGGTCCAGCGCCTGCTCGCCACCGAGACGGGCGTCGATTCGCACCGGCTCCGGCTCGGCATGATCGATGACAGCGAATGGGATCGCATCTCCCGCGCGTTCGGACGACTCTCCGAGGCCAACATCTTCATCGATGACGCCGCGAACGCGAGCATCATGGATGTCCGCTCGAAGGCGCGCCGGTTACAGGCCGAGCACGGCCTGGATTTGATCATCGTGGACTACCTGCAGCTCATGTCGGGACGGCGTACCGACAACCGGGTCCAGGAAATCTCCGAGATCTCTCGTGGCCTCAAGGGACTCGCCCGTGAGCTGAACGTGCCGGTGATCGCACTCTCCCAGCTCTCCCGCGCGGTCGAGACGCGCTCCGACCACCGGCCGATGCTGTCCGACCTTCGTGAATCCGGCTCGATCGAGCAGGACGCCGACATCGTCATGTTCATTTATCGCGAAGAGAAGTACGACGAGAACTCGGACAAGAAGGGCATTGCCGAGTTGATCGTCGCCAAGCACCGGAATGGCCCGGTTGATACGGTCCACCTGCGCTTCTTCGAGCAGACGGCTCGCTTCGCGGACCTTGAGCTCTATCGCGAGCCCGACGCAGAATGATGACGACGCAACGGGACTCGACAACACACCGGTCCGGTGCGACGGTCGCCATCCCGGCGAGCTTCCTGACCGAGACGGTCGCGCATATCACCTCGATGGCGGAGCTCCAGGTAAGCCTCGCGATGTTTCGGCTCGCCGCCGCTGCTGATGGCGAGGAAACGCCAGTGGCAGAACGGAGCATCCTGCGGGACGAGACCCTGCGAAGGACGCTCCGTCGTGATGGTATCGCGGCCGACCCGGATGACCGCATCTTCCAGGGGTTGGAGCTTGCCGTTGGCCGGGGCACGCTGCTCCGCTTTAGGGCGACGTCCGGCCGAAAAGAATCGTACTGGTACTACCTGAACACGCCGGTCAACCGCTCCACGATTTCAGCGATGGAACGCGGCGCGCTGCCAGCACCGGCTATCATTTGGGAAGGCAAGTCCGCTCCGGTGATCTCGGTCGACCCCGCGAACGCGTTCCAGCTTTACGAGCAGAACATCGGGCCGCTGACGCCGATGATCGCCGACCAGATCTCACTCGCGGTCGAGGAATATCCCGGCGACTGGATCGAGGATGCGATCGCCGAAGCCGTGAACTATAACCGCCGCAGTTGGCGCTATGTCCTCCGGGTCCTGGAAAACTGGCAAGCCACCGGACGGCAGGAAAAAGACTGAACCCGGGCAGCAACCGCACCGGCTACCTACACCAGCATCGATGAAGGCCGGAACGTGGAGGAATGATATGAAACCCATCGGCGATGTGATGAAGAACGTCTCCGTATCGCGGAATGGCAAGCAATCGAGCGGCGGCAATATCAAGATCAG
>CAZVAA010000053.1:0-1860 GCA_964624125.1 uncultured Sphaerobacteraceae bacterium
GACGCCGCGCATCACCCGCTCCAGCTCGTGATCCCGCACCACCTGGACGAACGGCGACCCCAACGCGGCGGCCTCCTCGATATCGAGCATCTCCTCCGCCGCCCGGTTCATGCGCACGACGATCCCGCTGGCGTCCGTCAGTACGACCCCATCCGCGAGTCCCTCCATGATCGCGTTGAGGCGGGTACGCGTTTGCTCCTGCGCGCGCAGGGACCGCTCAAGCGTCTGCGTCATCACCGTGAACGCGGACACGACCTCGTCGATTTCGGTAACCGTCGTCGGGGAGATCGATGAGGAGAAATCGCCGTGTGCGACGCGGTTCGCCTGCGTGCGCAACTGGTCGAGCGGCCCCGCGATGCGGCCGGACATCCACAATGCCGCCGCGGAGAGGGCAACGATCATCACGACGGCCGCGAGCAAGATCGTCAGCTGGATGCGCTCCACGGACGTCTCGACCGCATCCAGCGACTCCGCGACGCGCAACACCTTCCCGTCAGCATCGGGAACCATAACCGCGGAATAGAGATACCACTCGCCTGTCGTCTGGCTTTGCCTGCGGTCGTCGCCAAAGCCGGACTCCCGGGCCTCGATGACCTCCGGACGCTGGTTGTGCGGGTCCATGGAGTTCGCCGCAGCATCGGAATCAGCGAGGACGGTGCCGTCCGGAGCGATCAACGTCACGCGCGTACCGCTTCCGCTGGCGATACGCTCGACCAGTGCCATTGGGTCGGTACCGTTCGCCGCATCGAACTGCGCAACCGTCAGCGCACCGACATTCGCATGGTTGCGAAGCGTGGTCCGCATTTGCTCGGTGTAGCGATTCTCGAGCTGCCATCCGGCCAGGAGAACGAGTACCAGCAAGATCGATGTTGAAAGCAGGATGAACGGGAGCGCAAGTCGAACACGCAGCGTTTTCAACCATGGAGGCAGGTAATCGGAGAGCGAGCGCCGTCCGTTTGTCGTGGCGCCCCGTGATTCGACTGGCTGGTGCCCACTATTGACCATCAGGTACCACGAAACGATACCCGTGGCCGCGAACAGTCAGGATCCAGTCGGGATCGGACGGATCTTCCTCGAGTTTCTTGCGAAGCCAACGAATGTGCACATCGACCGTTCGCGTATCAACCCGGTACTCGTAGCCCC
This sequence comes from uncultured Sphaerobacteraceae bacterium, assembly GCA_964624125.1. Taxonomy (GTDB): domain Bacteria; phylum Chloroflexota; class Chloroflexia; order Thermomicrobiales; family UBA6265; genus UBA6265. Next base: position 1,144 of record CAZVAA010000053.1, read on the forward strand.
AGACCTCACGCAGCAGGGCTTCCCGCGTCATCGCGACGCCCGGATGCCGCATGAAGTACACGAGGAGATCGAATTCCTTGGGCTTGAGGGAGAGGGGCTCGCCATCGACGGTGGCCTCGCGACCGGCGACATCGACGACGATATCGCCGGCACGAAGCGTCTGGTGGTTCGATTCAGGGGCCGGTTCCGGCACCGCCTCGCTGGCCGCCTCTTCCGGCTCATTGATCATCCGCATCCGCCGCAGCATCGCTCGCACCCGGGCGACCAGTTCGCGCACGGCGAATGGCTTGGTCAGGTAATCGTCCGCGCCGAGCTCAAGACCCAGCACGCGGTCGAACTCCTCGCCCCGCGCCGACAGCAACAGGATCGGTACGTTCGATTTCTCGCGGATCTTTCGGCAGACTTCGAGGCCATCCATGCCGGGCAGCATGATATCGAGCACGACGGCGTCCGGCTTTGCGGCGCTCATGATCTCGAGCGCCTCCGGCCCTGATTCCGCTTGCAGGACATCCAGGCCATCCCGCCCGAGATGGAGCGTCACCAATTCGCGAATAACCGGCTCATCATCCACAACGAGAACGCAAGCGGCTTGCGTAGACTTGGGATCGGCGGACATCAACGTGCTCCGGAAGACGGGGAGTTAATATTTCGGGCACCATTGCCCTCACTCGCCTCGGTTTCCGTCAGTATAGCCGAGCATCCACGACGCAAATCGGG
>CAZVAA010000053.1:1960-15335 GCA_964624125.1 uncultured Sphaerobacteraceae bacterium
TCAACCAGGTAGCAGGCCAACGTGAACGGGGCCCCCGCGAAGCCGAGCGCCGCCGCCCGATCGCCCAGCTGCGCCCGGAGCATTCGCAGCGCCTCGAGGACGTACGGCGTGCCCTCCTCAGGTCCGACCACGTTGAGCTTCTCGACATCCGCCATCGTTCGCACTGGCGTCTCGATCACCGGACCGACACCGGGCTTGATCTCGAACGGAACACCCATGCCCTCAAGTGGCAGCATGATGTCGGCGAACAGCACTGCCCCGTCCACATTGAAGCGATCGACCGGCATCAGCGTCGCCTGCACCGCCAGCTCCGGCGTGTGCGCCAGCTCGATGAAGCTGTACTTCTTCCGCAATTCGCGATATTCGGGAAGGCACCGGCCCGCCTGGCGCATGAACCAGACCGGGGTCGTATCAACCGGCTGCATCGCCGCAGCCGCCAGGAAACGTTCGCGCCCGGTCATTTCCGGAATGGTGTTCGACAATCTGTTTACCTCTCTGGGTTGGAAACTACCCGATAGCCCTGGCCACGATGCGGCCTGGAATGAACGATGGTGTTGGAGTGCACCGGTCCGGTCACCGGAACCGGCGCATGAATGCGCCTATTCGCCTTCGCCCAGCCAGCGGGCGACATCCTTGGCGTGATAGCTGATGATCCGGTCTGCCCCGGCCCGCTTCATGGAGAGCATCGTCTCGAGCACAAGTCGCTGCTCGTCGATCCAGCCCAGCTGCGCGGCGGCTTTCACCATCGAGTACTCGCCCGAAACATTGTAGGCAACGACCGGGACGTCCACGCGCTCCCGCGCACCGCGCATGACATCCAGGTACGACAGCGCCGGCTTGACGATGATGGCGTCGGCGCCTTCGTCCATGTCGATATCGATCTCCCGCATCGCCTCGCGGAAGTTCCCGGAATCCATCTGGTGCGTGCGCCGGTCGCCGAACGTCGGCGTGCTCTCCGCCGCCTCGCGGAACGGGCCGTAATAGGCGGATGCGTACTTCGCCGCGTAGGACATGATCGGGGTCTCCGGGAATCCTGCATCATCCAGCGCCTGCCGGATGATCGCCACGCGCCCGTCCATCATGTCGGACGGCGCGACGATGTCCGCGCCCGCCCGCGCATGGCTCACCGCCGTTTTCGCGAGCAGCGGTAGCGTCTGGTCGTTATCGACCGCCCCGTCGACGATGATCCCGCAATGCCCATGACTGGTGTATTCGCAGGCACAGACATCGGTCACGATCAACATCTCCGGCGCGATCTCGCGAATCCGCCGGACGGCCTGCTGGACGATCCCGTCCTCAGCGAACGCGCCGGAACCGATCTCGTCCTTCTCGGCCGGAATGCCGAAAAGCAGCACCCCCTGGATGCCAAGCGCCTGCAAGTCCGCCATCTCGCGGTCGAGCTGGTCCAGCGACAGCTGGAACTGCCCCGGCATCGAGGAGATCTCCTTGTGGATTCCCTCGCCCTCGGCAACGAACAGGGGGTAGATGAAATCGCTCGCGGCAAGCGATGTCTCCCGCGCAAAGGCACGGAGCGCCGCGTTCCGGCGAAGTCGTCGCGTGCGTGTGAACGATGGAAGCTGGGATGTCATGCATCGACTCCTGTTGGTTCGTCTTGCTGGAAATAGGCGCGCATCGCGGCCACCATGCCGGCGGCATCCTGCGTCGGCGCCTCGCCATGCACCGGCAGCCCGGCCTCACGCAGCGCCTGCGACGTCGTCGGCCCGATCGAGAAGAACGCCGCGCCGGACATCGCCGGCATATCCGCCGCTACGAGATCGCGGAAGGCCGCGACCGCCGATGGCGACGCGAAGGTCACCGCACCAACCTCCCCGTGCCGGATCGTCAGGCGAACATCGTCCTCAATCGCGTCGACTGGCAGGTTCCGGTAGACCGTGACGATCTCCACGTCCGCCCCGAGCGCTCGCAATCCATCCGCGAGCACCGGGCGCGCCTTGTCCGACAACAGGCAGAGCACTCGCGTCCCGCCGACACCGGCCTCCCGCATCTGCTCCACGAGCTGGTCAGCTCCCGGCCCGTCGCCGGTCAGGTCAACGCCGATGCCGGCCCGCTCCAGCGCCTCCGCCGTCCGCGCACCAACCACCGCGACACGTCCCGGGATCGACATGCCGTCAATCGCCGATGCGACCGGACCGACCGCGTTCGCGCTTGTCAGCACGACCCAGTCATGTCCTCGCTGGATCGCCTCTCGAATCGGGGCGACGTCCTCCACCGGCTCGATCCGGATCGTCGGCATCGACACCGGCTCCGCTCCATGCGCGGCAAGCTCTCGCTCCAGCGGATCGGCCTGCACGGGCGACCCGGTCACGAGCACTTTCATCCCGGCCAGCGGGTTCCGTTCGCCGGTTCCGCTCCAACGTGGCGCGACACTCCGCATCACGCGCACGGCGGCATCGAAGGCGCTGTCCTCGGCCCGGTTTGCCGGGAATTCTTCATAGATCCGCTCCATTCGCGCGCCATCGTCAGAGGCCAGCATGCCCCAGAACCGCACGACCGGCAGCCCGTGCATCCGCTCGACCACGGCATGCGCGCCGATCGGTGTCGTGCAACCACCGCCGACTCCTCGCAGGAACGCCCGCTCCGTCGCAACCGCAAGCCGGACATCGGCATCGTCCAGCGCTGCCGCCATCGCATGCGCCCGATCCGGGTCCAGCCGCGTCTCGATCGCCAGCGCGCCCTGCCCGGGTGACGGCACGAACATGTCGACCGCCATCGCATCGGTCACCTGGTCCGCCCAGCCCATACGGGTCAGGCCCGCCATCGCCAGGATCACCGCGTCGTAGTCCTCCGACATCCCCTTCTTCAACCGGGTATCGATATTCCCGCGCAGCTCCCGGATCACCGCATCCGGACGGATCGCCAGCACCTGCACGGCCCGCCGCCGCGAGGACGTCCCGATCACTGGGTTCGCGGGTAGCTCGGAGAGCGGCACGCCATGCCTGGACACCAGGCCGTCCCGGGCATCCTCTCGCTGCGGATAGGCGGCGATCCCGAGGCCGGACGGCGCCAGGCTCGGGACATCCTTGGACGAGTGCACCGCCATATCAACGCGTCCGTCGAGCAGTTGCACTTGCAACGCCGACGTGAAAACGCCTCGCCCGCCAATCGCGGTAAGTGACGAGTGTTTGTCGATATCGCCTTCGGGCTTGATGATCTCGAGCTCGGTTCGCGCATCCGGCGCCTGGTCTTGCAGGAGGCCTTGCACGGTCCGCGCCTGCCAGAGGGCGAGCGCGCTTCCGCGCGTGCCGATACGAAGTGGGGATGAATGGATCACGCTGGTTTCACCTGGTACAGGGGTTGCGACATGCCATAGGGAGGCGGCACGCCTTCGATTCCCTCCATTCTAATGGAGTTCCCTGGAACGGGCCGGGCACCGGTTCCCGCCCGACCACCTTGACACAACCAGACTCATACTATATAATATATAGTAATAGGAGTCGGAGACGACACAACCTCAGTGAAAGGGGTCTCAATATGGCCGGATATTCCATCGACATTGAAAAGAAAACGATCGACAACCCGCATTTCCGCGAGGTTCTCTACACCGCACCCAACCTGCAGCTCGTCGTCATGACGCTGCAACCGGGCGAGGAGATCGGGACAGAGACGCACGATCACGGAGACCAGTTCTTCCGTGTCGAGGCGGGTGAAGGCGAGGCGATTCTCGACGGAGAGGTCCACAAGCTCTTCGATGGCCAGATCGTCATCATCCCGCAAGGCGTCGAGCACAATATCGTGAATACCTCGACCGATAAGGTGCTCAGCGTCTACACGATCTACACTCCGCCCGAGCACGCAGACGGCACCGTCCACAAGACGAAGGCCGAAGCGGACGCCGACCACGAGCATCATCACTAGGTTCTGTCGCTTCGACCACCCTCGCAACGCTCCCATTGATGAAGGCCGGACAGCGCTGTCCGGCCTTCATTCCGCCACCGGTGATGTGCTACACTACGGTGTCTTGGGTGCTTCGGCGCCCGATTTTGTGTGCATCAGAGCCAGTGTTCGAGCGCTGGCATCCCTGGACAGTGCATCAACGTGCGGTATATCGCCACCTCGTGGCCGGATTCCGGCGCGACACCGCAGACTGGGCCCAGGGGCCAATTGGCAGGATTTTCAGTAGATGAGCGATGCAGAGAACGTGAACGAAACCCCGGTGGAGTCCACCGAAGCCCCGAAGCGTGGGAAGAAGGCCCCGGCCGCGCCGGAGCTTGCACCCTACGCCGTCATCGAAACCGGCGGCAAGCAGTACCGCGTCTCCGTCGGCGACACCTTCACGGTTGAGCGCCTCACTGGCGACGCCGGCAGCGAGATCACCATCGACCGCGTGCTCCTGCTCGGTGGCGATGGCTCGACCCGCATCGGTACCCCGGTGGTCGACGGCGCGACGGTGACCGCCACCATCGACGAGCACCTTCGCGGCGACAAGATCGTGGTCTTCAAGTTCAAGAAGCGCAAGCGCTATCGCCGCACGCAGGGTCATCGCCAGGAGCTCACCCGGCTGACCATTACCGGCATCAACGCCTGACATCCCGAGCGACGTGCCCAACGGGCACCCGCAGTGAGAAAGGATCACCAACATGGCTCACAAAAAAGGTATGGGCAGCACCCGTAACGGTCGCGATAGCGAGTCCAAGCGACTTGGCGTGAAGCGCGGCGACGGCGAGTTTGTCCGTTCCGGCACCATCATCGTCCGCCAGCGGGGAACCCAGTTCTGGCTCGGTAACAACGTCGGCATCGGCAAGGACCACACGGTCTACTCGATGATCGATGGCGTCGTCCGCTTCGAGACGATCTCGCGCCAGAAGCGCCGGATCAGCGTGTACCCGCAGGACGTGTATCCGGTGGGTGGCGCCAACGAGCTGACGAACGCTCCCGCCACCGCCGAGACCACCGCGGCTGACTAAAGCAACCCTGGCTACAACACAACGGAGAACACATCATTATGAAGCCGGGTATCCACCCTACATACCAGGAAGCCACCGTCACCTGTTCGTGTGGCAACACCTTCACCACCCGCTCGACGCAGTCTGAGCTGCGCGTCGACCTCTGCAACGTCTGCCACCCGTTCTACACGGGCGAGCAGCGCATCGTTGACACCGCGGGCCAGGTTGAGCGCTTCACCAAGCGCATGGAAACCGCACAGTCCCAGGCCGGTCGCAAGACCAAGCGCCAGCGCCGTGCGGAGGAGCAGGCTCGCATCCGCGCCGAGGCTGAAGCCGAGGCCCAGGCCCAGAAGGAGGCCCAGGCCAAGGAAGAGCGCGCCAAGCGCCGCGCCGAGCGCGAGAAGGCCGAGAAGGAAGCTGCCGCCCAGGCCGAAAAGGAAGCCGCTGAAGAGGCCGCCAAGGCACAGGCGGAAGCCAAGGCCAACGAGGCCGCCGCAGCCGGCGCTCCCGCCGACGGCCAGCCGGCCGAGAGCGAAGCCGCTGAAAACGCGAGCGAGTCCAACGAGGGCTAATACCTCGCCTTCCAAAATACCGGAAGCCAAAACACCCTGGAGAGCATGCTCTCCAGGGTGTTTTTGTATTGGCTCGTTCAACAAGCCTTTCCCGCGTCGGTCGCCGACCACCGTTTCGGGCAGTCAATCGTCCATATCGAACAGGGTCGGCCCCGTTGGCATCGGTCGCGCGGGTTCCGCCACCTCGGGCGCGGGATCCACGAACGACGATTGCAGCCATGCATGCTCTTCCTGGTGCAGGAAGCGCGCATACCGCATCACGTTCCGCTGACCTTCCTCGCTCAGGTCCCGATACACCGAGAGCATCCGCCGTTCATCATCCGACTCGCGCGAGACCAGCGCCCGATCGATCAGTCCGGCAGCCCGCATGAGGTCAGCGCGTGACGCTCCCAGCGCAGCCGCCAGCTTGTCGAGCGTCGTCAGGCTCGGCTCGGCGCCGCGCCCCCGCTCGATATCGCACACATACGACCGGCTCAGGCCGGACTGGTCGGCCAGCGCCCGCTGGCTCAACCCCTGGTCCTTGCGCGTCCGGCGCACCCATTCACCCAGCAACGACCCCACTGTTGGCGAGGCCTCGGTTGTCGATCGCTTTCGCGCCATGGAGCGCCCCCGTTTTCACACGATCCCGTCAACCGGGTCTTCTCACGCCATCAAGCATACGTTACCAACAACCGCTCTTGTCGTTCGCCAACGTACCCGCGTACGATACTTCCCCGAACGACCCGACCGGATCCAGATCGAGGCGAAACCACACCACCATGACCAAACGCTACGCCATCATCGGCGACATCATCGCCGAGCAGCACGTCAATCTCACGACACCGGGAGGTGCCGGCGCCATCGCACTCGCCCTTCGCGACATCGACGGCCAGGTGACACTCCGCTCCGTGATCAGCACCGATCCGACCGGCAAAACCATCCTCGACGAACTCAAGAAAGCCCGCATCCATCCTGGCCTGGTCGACCGCGTCGCCAATACACCCCTGCCCCGGATCATCCGCGACGAAGACGGAGCCATCATCGAACGCGTACCCGGTGTCGGGATCGAGAAGGGCGCGATCATGGATATCTATGCCCTCTTTGGGCACGACGCACTCATCCTCGATACACGCGACCAGCCCCTGCGGCGCTTCATCACCGATCTCCCGGCCCATACCGACGGCAACGTGAAGATGATCAGCACCCTCTCCCACCTCGACTGGAATGAGCCCACGGCGGACGAAATCGACATCGCCATGCGCTGCGACGCCATCATCGGTACGCCCGCACACTTCGAGGCCCTCACCGGCCAGGCCGATGTGACCGACGCCCTCGGCGATCTCTTCGACCGTATGCCCGGAACCCAGCTCCGGGCGGCCGTCGCCATCACGCCCCACGGCCTCGATCTCGTCGCCCGGGAGGACCGCTTGCTCCGCCCGGTCCGGGACGCCATCCCCGACCTCCTGTTGCCCCAGGTCACCGCAGGCATCGCGTGGGGCCTGGCTCACTATGCCCCATGGGAAGACGCCGCCACGACCGCGGTTGATCCTTCCTTCGCGCCTGACGCGAATCGCCACGGCTTCCGGCGAGGCGACAGATGACCAATCGGACAGCAAATCTTCCCCGAGGCTCGGGGCATCACACGTCTCCTATAATTCACGTATGGACAATACCGCCTCACCCCTGACCATCCATCATCCTCGCCAGACCGAACGCCAGGCCCTCACCGCGCGTATCAAGTACCTCGCGGCAAGGAATGGCCTCGCCGTAAGCGCCGTGACCACCGCAGAGCCGTTCCCCGACGTCGCGGACCATCTCGAGGCCCACATCGACGCCGGACACGTCGAAGGCATGGACTGGTTCACCCACGAGCGCGCACGCGTCTCCACCGACATCCGCAACCTGCACCCGACCGCCCGCTCCATCATCTCCTTCGGCCTCGCCTACTGGAGTGGCCCCGCTGAAAAACCGGACGATATCCCTCGCGGACGCATCTCCCGCTACGCCTGGGGCCGGGACTATCACCGCGTCCTCAAGCGCCGCATGAAAGCGCTTCGCGCGGACATGACCGAGCTTCTCGGCCGCGACCTGGATGTCCGCATGCTGGTTGACACCGCACGCGTCGTCGAGCGCGCCGTTGCCGCTCGCGCCGGACTTGGCTGGTATGGCAAGAATGCCAACCTCATCGTGCCTGGCCGCGGCTCTTGGGTCCTCCTTGGCGAGATGGTGACCGATCTCGACCTCGAACCCGACGAACCGCTGGATCGCAACTGCGGGAAATGCACGATCTGCATCGATAATTGCCCGACCGGGGCCATTGTCGAGCCGTATACGATCCACGCGCCGTCCTGCATCTCCTACCTCACCATCGAGCTGCGAGACGCCATTCCCCACGAGCTCCGCCCCAGGATCGGCGACTGGGTCTATGGCTGCGATGTCTGCCAGGACGTCTGCCCCTACACCGGTGCCGCCGAGGTTGTGAACGATCCGGACATGCAGCCGAAATCGATCGCGAACGCCTTCCCTTCACTGCACTGGCTGCTGCGAATGACGCAGGACGAGTTCGGGGAGCACTACTTCGGGACGCCCGTACCGCGCACGAAGCGCCGTGGGCTCGCCCGGAATGCCGCCGTAGCCCTCGGCAACACCGGCACCGACGCCGACCTGCCGGTCCTCACCGAAGCGATGACGGGCCACGACGAGCCGCTCGTGCGGGGCCATGCCGCCTGGGCGATCGGGCAAATCGGCGGGAGCGCTGCGAAATCCGCGCTCGATCGCGCACGCTCCAGCGACCCAGACGACACCGTCCTCGCCGAAATTGACCACGCCCTCGAACATATGGCATAGAAAAACGCCCGGCGGGCAAACCCACCGGGCGTTTTCAACTCGATCTTGATGCGGTGCCTAGGAAGCGGCCTTCACCTTGCCCGCCTTGCCCAGCGTTCGCTGGCAGCGCGTGCAGATGTTGAGCCGAATGCCGACCCCGTTAACCACGATCCGCTTCTTGTGGACATTGGGCTTGAATTCCCGGTTCGTCCGGCGCTTGGAGAAGCTCACGTTGTTGCCGAAGGTCTTCGCCTTACCGCATACGTCACATTTCCCGGCCACGGGCATGCTCCCTTCGAAATCTGGTCTCGTGCCGCGACACGGGGTACGTTCGGAGGCCCGATCACGCGCAAGAAAGTTAAGAGTTAATCAATAATGGGACGTCTGGAGCAATCCAGACGTGAAACGACGCCGCAATTGGACGGCACCCGTACCAAGAGAATATGCTATCACACGAGTTTGCGCGACGCCAACGGGTCCCACCCCAGTCTCAGGCCAGTTTCCCGACAGGAGTCGGCCTGCCCCCATCTCCCGGTTGATTGGCCCACACATTGCGTTTGTTCGACCATTGAGAAGGAGTGTGCGCCGTGCCACAAAACGAACCTTACGGGGCCCCCTCGACGCCCGGCGGACGAGTCGAGGTTGCCGACAGCGCCATCATCAGCGTGATCCATGAAGCGGTGCTCTCCTGCTACGGCATCGTCGACCTCGGTCCCCGATCGCTCGGGTCGGCCATCGTCCGGCGCCTCGGTATCGGCAACGACCAGCACGGGATCGGTATCGAACATCGCGAAGGGAACCTGCTGATCGAATTGTCGGTTGTTGTGGAATACGGGACACCGATCTTCACCGTTGCCCAGAACGTGATGCAGACGGTGAAATTCCAGGTAGAGAACATTCTCGGTATGAACGTCGAGCGAATCGACGTGAACGTCGACGGACTGCGGGTGAGCACCCCGTCCGGGAGCACCAGGTAACCATGCAAGTCCATTCACGCGGCACGACCACCAGCGACATGTGGAACGGCGAGCGCCTTCTGCAGGCGCTGGAGTTTGCCACGCGCTGGCTCGACCATAACCGGGATGCCGTCAACGCGCTCAACGTATTCCCGATCCCTGATGGCGACACCGGAACCAACATGGCGCTCACGATGCACGCCTCCCTGGACGCCGCGCGCAACGCGGATGATCCTGCCAGCGCGGGCAGCGTGGCATCGAAGCTCGCCTATGGCGCGCTCATGGGCGCCCGGGGGAATTCCGGCGTCATCCTCTCGCAGATCTTCCGTGGCTTCGCCGGCCCAATCGCCGATCGCGACACCATCGATGGCCAGGACCTCGCCCGCGCGCTGGATGGCGCCCGCGAGTTGGCCTACAAGGCCGTCATGCGGCCGGTCGAAGGCACCATGCTCACGATCATCAGGGTCGCCGCTGAATCCGCCGAAGCCAGTGCCGGGCGCACATCGTCGCTGGCAGAGGTGCTGGAGGACGCCCTTGCAGGCGCCCGGGAAGCGCTCGAGCAGACCCCCGACATGCTGGAGATCCTTCGCCAGGCCGGCGTCGTCGATGCCGGTGGCCAGGGGGTAATCCATATTCTCGAAGGCCTCCTCCGCTACGCGCAGGGGGACACCATCATCGATGAATCAACCATGGCAGTACCCATTGGCGCCGAGATGCGCTTCCTCGACGATGTCGCCGAAACCCACGGTGAGGACGCCTTCGGCTACTGCACCAACTTCATGGTCTTCGGTGACAACATCGACTTCGAGCGCACCCGCGATGAGATCTCGAATATGGGCGAATCCGCCGTCATCGTCGGGGATGAAACGGTCGTGAAGGTCCATATCCACACCGAGAACCCGGGCAGCGTCCTCGAATACGCCCTCAAGCTCGGCTATCTCGACCAGATCAAGATCGACAACATGACGCTCCAGACCGAAGCCCTTACCGACCAGCGGGAGCAGGCGAAAGCAGTCGATGGCGACGAAGAAGACGGAAGTGTCACCGTCGATGGTGATATCGCCGTGATCGCGGTAGCCACAGGCGACGGTCTCGCAGCCGCGTTGAAGTCGATGGGAGCCAACCTCATCGTCTCTGGCGGGCAAACCATGAACCCGAGCACCGAGCAATTGCTCCAGGCTGCCGACTCGATGCCGGTCGACCAGGTCATCATTCTGCCGAACAACAAGAACATCATCATGGCCGCAAGCCAGGTCAACGAGCTCACGGACAAGACGATCGCTGTTGTCCCCTCTTGCTCGATCCCTCAGGGCCTCTCCGCGCTCGCCGCCTTCAACCGCGAGGCCCCGCTCCAGCGCAACACCGAGGCGATGTCCGGCGCGCTGGACGATGTCCACGCGATCGAGATCACCGAAGCGGTGCGGGATGTCGAGCTCAATGGCGTCAACGTCGTCAAGGGACACCTGATCGGCCTGCTCGACGGTGAGTTGGTCACGTCCGGGGAATCGCTGGAAGCGATCATCACCACGACCCTGACTGCGACGCAGGATCTCGACCCGGAGCTCCTGACGGTCTTCACCGGCGAGGATGCAACCGGGGAGTCGACGCAATCCCTCCAGGAGATCGCCGCCGGCATCTTCCCGGACGCCGAGATCGAGATCGTGGAGGGCAACCAGCCGCACTACCATTTCCTGATCGGCGTCGAGTAGCGTCTCGTCCAGACGAACCGGGCTCGACCGGGCAACCGCCTGCGGTATCCTGATCCCACACAGTACGGTTCCGGGGACACCCGCGGCATCACCATGGAGGAAAACCCGCTCACCATGTCGCAACAACAGACCGTCGCCATTGTCACGGACAGTACAAGCGACCTCCCGCCCGGAGTCGCTGAGGCGCACGGCATCACCGTCGTTCCCCTCAATGTGCATTTTGGCGACGAGGTCTTCCGCGACCAGGTCGATCTCTCGACCGACGAGTTCATGAAGCGAATGGCGGCGTCCGACAAGCTGCCCACCACCTCCCAGCCATCCGTCGGCGCCTTTGAAACGGCATTCCGCGAAGCCGCCCGGAACCATCGCGAGATCGTCTGCATCACGCTCTCGTCACGCCTCAGCGGCACGTTCCAGTCCGCCCAGATCGCGGCCATGAACCTCGCCGGAACCGTCCACGTCGAGGTGGTCGATAGCCTCAACGCGACCAGCGCCCTCGGGTTCCAGGCGCTCCGCGCCACCGAACTGGCGTCCAGGGGGCAGGATGCTGAAACGATCGCCGCCACCCTCCGCGCCGAGGTCACCCGTTACCACGTCTGCTTCTTCGTCGAGACGCTGGAGCACCTCCGGCGCGGTGGTCGCATTGGCAAGGCCGCCCAGCTCGTCGGCTCCCTCCTCCAGCTTCGCCCGCTGCTCCGCATCGATGAAGGCCAGGTGGTCCCGTTCGAGCGCACCCGCACGCGCGGCAAGGCGATGAAGGCGCTGGCAGCCTTCGCCGAGAGCACAGGCGTGCCGGAAGAAATCGCCATCCTTTGGAACACGACGCCGGACGATGCCCGGCGCCTGGCTGACACGGTTGCCCCGCTCACCCCCGAGCATGACATCACCATGACGAAACTCGGCCCGGTTATCGACACGCATATTGGCCCGGATGTCCTCGGTATCGTCATAAAGGAGCGTCTTGGTGAGTGATTCGCGTAAGGTACTTGTCGTTACCGACTCGACATCCGACCTCCCCGCCACGCTCCGGAACAGGTACGGCATCGAGGTCGTCCCCCTGACCGTCAGCTTTGGCCAGGAATCCTTCGAGGATGGTGTGGAGATCACCCCGCCGAACTTTCTCGACCGACTACAGGTCGCCCGCGACCTGCCGAAGACCTCGCAACCTCCCACACCGAGGTTCGCGGAAGTCTTTTCCAACGCGCTCGACAAGGGCATGGATGTCCTCTGCATCACGATTTCGTCCGAGCTCTCCGGCACCTACAACGCCGCCCGGCTTGCGGCCGAGGGGTTCGACGCGGACCGCGTGAAGGTCGTCGACTCCCGATCGACGACCATGCAGCTGGGTTGGATCGTCGTCGATGCCGCGCGGGCCGTGGAAGGCGGCGCCGATCTCGCAACCGCCGCGCAGCGCGCGACCGAAGCCATCGACCGCGCCGAGTGCTTCGCCGTGCTCCAGACGCTCGACTACGTATACAAGGGAGGACGCATCGGCCGCGCCTCGCACATCGTCGGTTCCGCGCTGGGCATCAAGCCGGTACTGAATTTCGTCGACGGTGTCCTTACTCCAATCGAGCGCGTGCGCACCTGGAAGAAAGCGCTCAACCGCGCGGTCGACCTTGCTGCGACCATCAGTGATCCCACGGACATCGCGGTCCTCCACTCCGACAACCTGGAGGACGCAGAGATGGTCGCGGCGAAGCTGCGCGAGAAGCACCCGGATGCCAACATCGTCATCGATTGGTGCGGCTCGGTCATCCTGACCTACGCCGGTCCCGGCGCCATCGGCATCATGACGCTCGCCTGATTCATGCATCACATCGGATAGACTGGAAGGCATGAGAGGGCCGCCGTTACGGTGGCCTCGCCGTCATGTCGCCATGAACCAGCCAGCTCCGGGGTATCCAGGTGTCCCAGTCCCGTTCCATTCGACGCACAACTCGCTCACGCCAGCCATCCGCCGCCCAACTCCTGGAGCGGGCGATCAGTGCCCTGCGCCGTGTCTGGCTCGGCGGCCCGGCCATCGGCGCCGACATCGCGATGAGCATCGATTCCCTGCGCCAGCTCGGTCCCCAGGTCGCCAGCACGCACGAGATCGCGACCACGCTGGAGACCGCCATCGCGTCGATCAGCCAGTTGCCTCGCGACGAGAGCGAGCGCCGTCGCGAGGTCGAGCGCCTCGGCAAGAGCCTCAACGCGCTCAAGCCCATGCTCGGCACGAACGGGTCACAACGCGAATACGGAAAGATGAACGCCGCCCTCGGTGAACAGCGTACAGGCCGGTCTGCCGCGCCCACAGCGCCGAAGCGGGTTGCGACGACACCCTCCATTCCGCCCGATGCCACGATCAACGCGCTCCCCGGGGTAGGCCCAAAGAACGTCAAGAAATTCCAGGAGAACCTCGGTCTCTACACGGTCGAGGGCGTCCT
>CAZVAA010000054.1:0-12604 GCA_964624125.1 uncultured Sphaerobacteraceae bacterium
TCATCCACGGCTCACGGATCGACTCGATTTCCCCGAAGTTCGGCATGTCGGACGGGTTATCGACCTTGATGATCTCGCCGGTGTGGAGTTCGACGTTGTATTCCACGCTTGGCGCAGTGGCAAGGAGGTCGAGATCGTACTCCCGCTCGAGGCGCTCCTGGATGATCTCCATGTGGAGCAGGCCGAGGAAGCCGCAGCGGAACCCGAAACCGAGCGCCATCGACGATTCTGGCTCGTACGTGAGAGATGCATCGTTGAGCTGCAGGCGCTCGAGGGCGTCACGCAGGATCGGGAAGTCCTCGCTGTCGACCGGATAGAGGCCGGCGAACACCATCGCCTTGGCCGGCTGGTAGCCCGGGAGCGGAGATTCTGCTTGCGCGCGGGAGAGCGTGATCGTGTCACCGACCTGGCAGTCCTTGACCACCTTGAGGCCGGTGGCGATGTAGCCGACCTCGCCGGTGCGCAGCACGTCTGTCGATTGCATGATCGGGGAGAAGTAGCCGATCTCGAGGATCTCGGCTTCCTTCTTCGTGCCCATGATCCGGATGCGCTCGTCGGCGCGAAGCTCGCCATCGACGATCTTCACGTAGGCGATCACACCCTTGTAGGCGTCGTAGTGGGAGTCGAAGATCAACGCGCGCAGCGGCTTGTCGCCGCCATCCGGGGACGGGGGCGGGATGTGGTTGACGATCGCTTCGAGGATCTCGTCGACGCCGACACCGGTCTTGGCCGAGGCCGGGATGATCTCGTCGTCGACGAGGCCGATGAAGTCGCCGACCTCCTTGCTGACCCGCTCGGGGTCGGCGTTCGGCAAGTCGATCTTGTTGATGACAGCGATCATCGCGAGATCGTGCTCGATCGCGAGATAGACATTCGCCATCGTCTGGGCCTCGATGCCCTGCGCCGAGTCGACCACGAGCAGCGCGCCCTCGCAGGCGGCGAGACTACGGCTGACCTCGTAGGAGAAGTCGACGTGGCCGGGCGTGTCGATCAGGTTCAGCTCATAGTCCTGGCCGTCGTTTGCCGTGTAATTCATGCGGACGGCGCGGGCCTTGATCGTAATGCCCTTCTCGCGCTCGAGGTCCATCGAGTCCAGCATCTGCTCCTGCAGCTCGCGCTCGGTGACGGTGCCGGTGCGTTGCAGCAGGCGGTCGGCGAGCGTCGATTTGCCGTGATCGATGTGCGCGATGATGCTGAAATTGCGGATGTGGGATGTGTCGGTCGTGTGGCTCATGTGAGCGAGGTATCCCGTCTAGAGTGAATCGCAAATTGGTTGACGTACGCGAACCTGGCCGTCCCGCCCGGGACTGTCGATTCGGAAGCACGAGCGGTTCCACCAGCCAGGAAACACCCGCTGGAGCGGCGTGCGACAACGCGACTGGTTGCGGGCACGTTGATGTTGCGTGCGAAAGCGGCCGGGAGCATCGCATCCCGGCCTGACAGGTACCAGTATAGCCAATTCGATGCCGGTACCGGGACTATCAGGCGGAGAGCTCGTCCTCGCGGCTGAACCACATCATACGGCTGCGAAGGCGGCCGGGAAGCCGGTTCATGAACTTCTGCATCGACGTATGGAATTCGGGGATGCGCAGCGCCCATGCGGCCCAGGCGAACGTCGCGACGTAGAGCGCCATGCAGATGCCGAAATAGATGAGCTGGACGATGAGCGAAGTGTCGGAGTCCATTACCCGATCCAGCCACGGGCGGGTGATGAGGATGGCCGCGGCCATGGCGGCACCGGCGAGGATGACTTTCACCAGCCAGCCAAAGAATCCACGTGAGAAGACCTGGCCGGAGCGGTATCGCAGGAAGAACATCATGATCACGGCTTCGGCGGCGGTTGTGAGGCTGAGGGAGAGTGCCAGGCCGCGGTGACCAAGGGACTCGATGAACAGGGCACACAGGATCAGGTTGAGGATGATGGTCAGGATGCCGGTGATCACCGGGGTGCGGGTGTCCCGCATGGCGTAGAAGACGCGGGTGATGATCTCGGTGATGCCGTAGCCCACCAGGCCGATCGCGAAGAAGGTCAGGGCGGCGCTCACGAGATCGGTCGAGGCGGCGTCGAAGCTGCCGCTTTCGAAGATGACGCTGACGATCGGCTTGCCGACCAGCCACAGGCCGAGGCTGGCGGGTACCGAGAGGAAGATCAGCGGGCGCATGGTGCGATCGAGCAGGCGCCCGAAGCCAACACGGTCACCGCGCCCGTAGAGGGCGGCCAGCGATGGGAATGCGACCGTCGAGATGCTGAGCGCAAGAACGCCGTGGGGGAGCATCAGGAGTTGCCAGGCGTAGTTCAGCGCAGAAGCGTTCCCTTCGCCCAGCGTGGTGGCATAGGCGTTGACGGCGATAAAGTTGAGCTGGAAGGCGGCAAGGCCGACCACGCGCGGCCCGAGCAGGCGGAGCACCTCGCCGAGCCCTTCGACGGCGCGGTCGACGGTCGGGCGGAACTCGAATCCCGAGCGGACAAGGCCGGGAAGCTGGATCGCGAAGTGGCCGATCGCCCCGACGATGACCGCCCAGGCGACAGCGTGAATGCCGAATTCCGGGGCGAAGAATGCCGCGCCGATGATGATGGCGAGGTTGTACACGAGCGGCGAGAGGGCGGGCAGCGTGAACTGGTTCTGCGCCTCGAGGATGCCCTTGGCGGCGATCCCCAGCCCAAGGAAGACGGGGGAGAGCAGCAGGATCCGCATCAGCTCGACCGTGAGATCGACCGTTTGGGCATCGAAGCCGGGGCTGACGATATGGACCAGGGGCCGGGCAGCGATCCATGCGATGGCGGCCAGCGCGAGGACGCCGATACCGGTCCACGTCAGCATCGACGAGGCCAGCTGTGATGCTTTCTGCCGCTCTCCCTGGTCCACGAATCCGCCGAAGACCGGGATGAATGCGGCGCCGAACGCGCCGGACATGACGGTCAGGAAGAGCAGGTCCGGAATCCGGAAGGCGCTGACGTATGCATCCATATCCGGCGACGTCCCGAACTGGCGGGCAATGATGACTTCCCGGAGGAGGCCAAGCACCCGGCTCAGGACGAACGCCGCACTGACGATGATCGCGTTGCGGGCCATGCTCGAGCCGCCGGGTCGTTGCCGGACCTGTTCGGGATGCTCGCTCTCGGAGATGGTGGTTTGGCGGCCGAAGACCTGGGATGCCTGACTCATGCCGGGGATTATCGCACTACGACGCGGAATACCGCACGAAACCGTTGGTTAATGGACGGTACCGTCGGAAGTTGAGCGGCTTCGCGTCCTTTGGTAGAATAGCCGGTGCGCCTCTTTCGGGGCCGCTTCGTGATGCTCAGCGTATTTCGGCGACACGTCGATTTCGTAGCGAATGATATCTGCCGATTTCGCCGCTGTCGCACACCTGTTTGGTATCAAGGCGCATCCGCTGTTGACATGTGACGCGCTGATAAGACACGTTCCGTGATGTTGTCACGGAATCGATGGGATGAGGAAGGTTTAACTTGGCGAATAGCAAGTCTGCCGAGAAGCGAATTCGCGTTAATGAGACCCGGCGCCAGCGCAACCGCCCGTACCGCTCCGCCGCGCGGACGCTTGTGAAGCGGGCCGAGCTGGCGATCCAGGGTGGCGACCAGGCCGCCGCGCAGGACGCCGTCTCGCGCGCGGTCGCGATGCTCGACCGTGCCGCTGGCAAGGGCATCGTGCACCCGAACAACGCCGCGCGCCGCAAGTCGCGCCTGATGGCGAAGTTCAACGCCGCGAACGCCTAGTCGTTCGGACGTAACCGACGCCGCCCAGCCCCGGAGGAGTTATCTCCTCCGGGGCGTTTGGCGTTAAGCCGCGATTGCGATGTGACAAAGGGGTGACGCCTGGCGTCTGCGATTACCGCCTCGTCAGCGCCTGAGCGCGGCGATGGCGAGCATGGCGTCGTAGAGCGCATCCAGGGGCTCACGAAGCTCGCCCTGTTTCATGCGCCGATCGGCGCTGGCGGCAATATCCACGCGTCGAAGCGCGCGTCCGGGAGACTGGCCCTGCAGGCCACGCTGGATCGCGCTCATGCGGGCGGGATTGCTGAGGCCGATCGCCTTGCCGACCTCCGCCGGATCGCGGCGGCCAGCCGAGGCCATGACCGCGCCAAGCTCGACGTTCTGGCTGAGCTGGGCGAGGAGCTTCGCCGGGTCCTCGCCCGCCTCGAGCAGCTTCTCCATCTCCGGAATGGCCACACCGAGATTCCCCGCCGCGGCGGCATCGAGAAAGGTGAAGAGCTTGTCGTCGGTGCCCCGATCGACGAGCTCGAACACGAGCTCGCGGGTGATATCGCCCGGATGCGCGGCGAGCGCCAGCTTGGCGATTTCATTGCCGAGCATCTCCATGTCAGGCGGACGATCGTAGGCAGGGTTGCGCGGTTGCTGCATCCAGGTTTGCGGGTAGAGCGAGTCGGCGATCAGCTTCGCGGTTTGCTGGTCGATATTCGATCCGTTCGCCTTTGCGGTTTTCTGGATCCAGCCAAGGAGTTGCGGACCGCGAGGCGGGCTGTTCTGCTCGACGGTGGCGGTCTTCGGAAGCGCCTTCTTCACGGCTGCCGGGAGGCTCGCCATGCCGGGGTCGAAGAGGATCAGGGTGCTGGCGTCCGGGACGGCGGCGAAGAGTCCGGGCCAGTCCGGTGTATTGCCGTTGTCTTTCGAACCCTGCTTTCCGAGGCGCTCGATGAGCCCTTCGACGACCACGACCCGTCCGGCCGAGAAGAAGCCAATGCTGGAGATATCGGTGATGACCTGGCGAATGGAGACGGACTTGCCGTCCAGGAAGGAAGTACTGTCGCCCGAAGGGTCGCGTTCTTGCCTGACCTGGCGCATACGTCCACGCGCCATCGCATCGTCTGGTCCGAGGATGACGGTGATCACGTCGCTGCTCCAGGATGAGGGGATACGGTGGGCACATAAAAGACCGGGCCCGAGGGATGGGGGGTGATGCGGAGCCTTGAACCTGTATTCACAGGTGGGTGCCGCAATCCGGCATGGGCCACGGCCCATGCGTGAGCAGCTCCCGGCTCACAAAACGTTGGCTCAAGACCACATCAACCGCCTCAGCATCCGATCAGGACCGGCCGGATCACCATGCTAGCACCAACCGGGTGCGGGTTCAAGCCCGATTGAGGGGTATGATGGCAACTCCAGCAGGAGAGGAGGTTGTACATGTTTGACCAATGGCGAGCGACCGGCGCGGAAGCGATCGCCGGTCGGGAAGATGAACGCATTCCGTTGCCATGGAGCTTCGATCGGACCGTGTTTCGTTGTGCGTGGGAGTATTCCGTCACCGATTTCGAGACTGAGGTTGGCTTCTGGATCGAGGGTATGGGGTTCACCACCCTGGCGCTCGACCACGAGTACGCGTTGTTCACCACGCCAGACCAGGAACTGACGTTTGCTTGCAGGCGGCGTGATCCCGGGGCCAACCTTGCGGGACATGTCCTGTGCTTCATGACCAACGACATCGATGAGTTCGGTCAGGCACTCAGGGCACGGCTGCCGGTGGGGTTCGTTACCCGGCGGGATGGGTCGCCGGTGCAAACGGTGCTTGGGCTGAAGACTCCGGCGGGGTTGCAGGTGGATATCTGGGAGCACCCGGACAATCCGCCCGCCTGATCACCCATTCCCCTAATCGGCGAAGGCGGATTCGCTCGTGATCGGCGCCACCGGGTGCACGGGGCGAGTGTGCCCGTTGCTTTGCGGCACCATCAGCGGGGTTCCGGTGAGCGGATCGATCATTACCTGTGCATCGACCCCGAAGACGGTCCGGACCAGGTCGCTCTTGATTACGCTCGCCGGGCTCCCGGCGTTGACGATCTCCCCGTCCTTCATCGCGATGATGTAGTCCGCGTAGCGGGCGGCGAGGTTGAGGTCATGCAGCACCATGACGATCGTCTTGCCGTCCTCACGGTTGAGTCGCGACACGATGTCGAGCAGCTCGATTTGCGCGGCGACATCGAGGAACGTGGTCGGCTCATCGAGGATGAGAACCGGGGTGTCCTGCACCAGCGTCATGGCGAACCATGCCCGCTGGCGCTGTCCACCGGAGAGCGTCTGTAGTGGCCGGTAACGCAGGTCGAGCAGGTGACAGCGTTCCAGCGCCCACTCGATGATCTCCTCGTCACGTTGTGTCCAGCGCCGAAGTAGTGTGCGATGGGGATGACGTCCGGCGGAGACGAGGTCTTCGACCGTCAGGTTCTCCGGGATCAGGGCTCCCTGGGCCAGGAGGGCCAGCTTGCGGGCCAGCGCCTTGTGCGACCCTCGCATCACGTCTTCACCGCTCAGGTGGATCTCGCCGGCACTGATCTTCTGGAGACGGGCGCATGAACGCAGCAACGTCGATTTGCCGCAGGCGTTTGGCCCAACGATCGCGGTGATCTTGCCGCCCGGGATATGGTGCGAGATGTCCCGGGAGATCACCGTCTTGCCATAGCCGGTGCGAACGCTGCGGAGATCGAACCCGACCTTGCCATGGTCGTCCTCGCCGGCGGTTGATGCGTCGCCGCTCCGGGGCACGCAGTATCGGTTGCACTTGAACGGGCAGGGGTGCGGGTAGATGTCGCAGGTGACGCCGTAGAGCCTCGTCATCAACGTGGGCGTGAGGACGTCCGACGGCGTGCCGTCGCCGATGATCTTGCCGTTCCGGATCGCAATCAGCCGGTCGCTCACGAGCGCCGCCTCGTTGATGTCGTGGAGCACCATCACGATGGTCTTGCCTTCCTCGTGGTTGAGGCGCTGCACCAGTTCCATGATCTCCAGTTGGTGCGCGACATCGAGGTAGGTCGTGGGCTCGTCGAGCAGCAGGATTGGCGTTTCCTGGGCGAGCGCCATGGCGATCCATGCGCGTTGGCGCTGGCCCCCGGACAACTCGTCGACGAAGCGGTGACGTAACGCCGTCACCGACGCCTGGGCCATGGCGTACTCGATGGCGTCATTGTCCCTGCGGGAAGGCGGCTGCAGGAAGCCCTGGTGGGGATAGCGACCGCGACGAACGAGTTCTTCCACGGTGATGCGCTCGGGGGCCTCCGATTGCTGCGCGAGGAGGCCCATGCGTTTGGCGACGGCACGCGTCGGCAGGCTGTGGATATCCTGCCCATCGAGCATGACTGTTCCCCGGGTGGGTCTCAGCAGCCGGGCCAGCGCGCGAAGAACCGTCGATTTTCCGCAACCGTTCGGCCCAATGATCGTCGTGATCTCGCCTTCGCGAATATCGAGGTCGAGCGCATTCATGACCACGTGGGAGCGATACGACAGATCGATGGATTGTGCCTGGAGGATGCTCATGGTGTCTCCGGAGTCACGACTTGTTCGAGCGGTAGAGCAGGTAGAGGAAATACGGCGCGCCGACCGCCGAGGTAACGACGCCTACCGGCAACGAGATCGGGAACAGGAACTGGGCGGCGAGATCCGAGAGCAATACCAGGAGCGCTCCGAGCAGGCCCGTGAAGACCAGGACGCTGCCGGATTGTGGCCCGGCGATCATGCGCGCCATATGCGGAACCATGAGGGCGACGAAGCCGATTGGCCCGGCAATCGAGACGCTGATCGCGGCAAGCGCGCACCCGACGACCATGATGGCCAGCCGGACCTGCTCCAGCGGGATGCCGAGGCTCCTTGTCACGATATCACCAAGCTGCATCGCGCGCAGGGAATCGGTCAGGAGCACGGCGATCGGTACCAGCACCGCGATCGCGAGGGCCGGGACAGCGAGATCCGACCAGGTGCTGCCGTAGATCGAGCCCATGGACCAGACAATGGCCGGGCGCACCAGCTCGATAGGGAACTTCACGAGCACGAAGGACGTGCCGGCACTGACGATGGCGGAGATACCGATGCCGACGAGGATCAGCCGGCCAGGGGCAATGCCGCCCTTCCAAGACAACATATAGATCGTCATCGCGGTGACCAGCGCGCCGGTGAACGCGGCAAATGGGAGGCTGGTTGTGTCACCCCGGACGACGATCCAGAAAACCGCCATGAGGGAGGCCCCGGCATCCACGCCGATGATATCCGGCGAGACCAGTGGATTGCGTGCGATGCCCTGGAAGAGCATGCCGGCGATCGCGAGGCAGCAACCAATGGCGATGGCGCTCAGGATAC
The DNA here is from genome assembly GCA_964624125.1 of uncultured Sphaerobacteraceae bacterium. Lineage (GTDB taxonomy): Bacteria > Chloroflexota > Chloroflexia > Thermomicrobiales > UBA6265 > UBA6265. The sequence continues at coordinate 8,099 of CAZVAA010000054.1, forward strand.
GAGGCCAGCGCAACCCGTTGACGACCAATCGGGACTGCTCTGTGCCGTTCCCGAGCGAGGCGTTGATGACATCCCTCAACGAGAGATCGATGGTTCCCAGGGTGACGGCCCAGATCGCGGTGAACACGAGCAGCGTGAAGACGATCAGGATGTAGGCGAGCACGCGCACGTTGAATCGCAAGGCGATGCGCCGGTTGCGAACGACCAGGTAGGTCGGCCTGGAAGGTGGTGCGGACGACAGCTCGGTCGTGATCATGCTCATGCTAATTCGCCACATTCCTGTTTCGGGCGAGGTAGATCAGGAACGGGGCGCCGACGATCGCCATGACGATGCCGACTTGCAGTTCTGCTGGCCGGGTCGCGAGACGACCAACGATGTCGGCCGTTACCAACAGCATGGTGCCGATGACAAACGAGTAGGGAAGCACCCACCGGTAGTCGGAGCCGACGATCGCCCGGGCGATATGTGGGGTCGCGAGGCCCACAAAACCGATGGGCCCGGCGACGGAGACGGCGGCGCCCGTCAGGATGACCACGAGGATCGACGCTCCAAAGCGCATGCGTGTTGTGTTCATTCCCAGGGCGCGGGCGTTGTCGTCCCCCATGCTGAGGACGTTCAATTGGTGGCCAAGCAGCAAGGCGACAAGCACACCGGGGGCGAGGAACGGGAGGACCGCCAGCATGGTTCCCATATCGCGACCGGCGACCGTACCGACGGTCCACAGACGTAGCTGATCCATGGTCTCTTCGCTCATCAGCAGGATGGCGCTTGTCCACGCCCCGAGAAGGGCGGATATGACGACCCCGGCCAGTGCCAGCTTCACGGGCGTCACGGTTCCTCCGACCGCCCCGACCAGGTAGACGAGGCTGGATGCAGCGAAGGCGCCCGCGAACGCGAACCAGACGTACTGGTTGCTGGAGGTGATCCCGAAGGCGTAGATGGCGATCGTCACGCCGAAGCTCGCTCCGGAGCTGACCCCGAGGATCGATGGACCAGCCAGCGGGTTGCGGGTGACGCCCTGCATGAGGGCGCCGGCGACGGCCAGCGTGCCCCCGACGCCGAGCGCGATCACGGTTCGCGGCACTCGCAACTGGCGCACGATGACCTGGTTGTAGTTGTCTTCGTCGAAATGGAAGATCGCGTTCCATGCATCGGCGGTGGAGATCTCAAGTGAGCCGAACCGGAGGCTGGCCGACGCCAGGCCGGCGATCATCACCAGCGACACGACCAGCCCGAGTATGCGCAGCGTGACCAGCGCCACGCCTGACGTCGCAACCGGCGATTCGGGGCTGGAGGTGGTGAGCGCGGGGGCGTTGGCCATGCGTGGTACCCGCCGGGGCTAGCCGGTCACCTTCGAGGAGGACTCGAGCGCGGTTCGGACCGCATCGACGGCTTCCGTCATGCCCTGGTAACTCTGGATGAAATCCTGGTTCCAGGGGTAGACCTGGTCCGCCTTGATCGCGGGGTGCTGGCCAAAGGAGGGGTGCTCCTTGAGGTCATCGGGCGAGAGTGCGCCAAGGCGTGTCGAGGCGAAGAAGAGGTCGGCCGGGTACTTGAGTGCCTGCTCCAGACTGAGCTCTTCCCAGTAGCTGCCGGGTTCGGCTTCCGGTTCGACGATCTGCATGCCGTGCTCCATGTACATATTGAGATCGCCCCAGTCGGCCGGGTTGGCGGCGTAGGCGGTCGAGTCATCGATGTACATGAAGACCGAGGTGAGGTCGGATTTCTCCCCGATCACCTCGTCGAAGGTCGCTTTCGCTTCCTCGTAGGCAGTCCTGGCGTCCGCCAGCTCCGCCGATTCGAGATCGGCGCCGAGCGCGCCGGCGAGCTCGGCGAAGCGGGCGGTATTGACATCGGCGTTTCCGGTGGCCGAGATCGCCAGCAACGGCGCGATCTCCTGCACCTGGGGGAGCAGCTCGGAGGCGATGCTCCAGTACTCCTGCGGATCGTCCGGAGTCCAGGTCAGGGTAATGATCACGTCGGGATCGACCGCGATGGTGTCTTCAAGCTTGATGGGCTCGTTGACATCGCCAACCAGCGGAATCCCTTCGGGGTCGATATTGCCGCCGGCATCTCCCAGGTTGCCTTCTTCATAGACATTCCATCCGAACAGGGCGGTAGGGCGGATACCGAAGTCCCAGAGGGGAGCCGCGGCGTTGACGTCGATCACCAGGTTCTCCGGCATGGACGGCAGGGTGATCGTCACGCCCTTGTCATCGGTGAAGGACCATTCTCCTGCAGCCGGGGAGGCGCCTGGCGATGCTTCCTGGGCGAGACTTGTCCGGAAGGCGGGGGCGGATATCGCCGCCACCAGGGACGCGGACATGGCCGCTCGCCGGGAGAATCTCTTGGACAACAGATGCTGCGTCATGTGTGTCTGGCTCCCTGGAACTGGTTGCCTGCCGAGGACGTTGGCGGCCCGGACAGGCGGTCGGTTTTTATATCCGATTCAACGGGTCAGAATTATGAAGCCAACCCCGGTCCATGTCAATCTTGCGATCACCGGGCGTGAATCGCGCGGCCGGCACCGGGGTATGATTCGGACAGGAAATTGGCCGAAGCGCCCGATTGGACCTCGCACGCAGTCGGCAGGGAAAGGATTCCTCGCAGGATGAGCAGTTTTCAGCAAGACTCCCGAACCCCCCGGCGGGTCGTCGTCACCGGCATGGGCGCGTTGTGCGCGCTCGGCAACGATGTCCCCTCGATCTGGGAGGCGGCGATCGCCGGGAAGTCCGGCGTCTCGCCGATCACGCGATTTGACGCCGAGGGGTTCGAAACGCGCTTCGCCGGTGAGGTGAAGGATTTCGATCCCGCAGCGATGGTGGGCCGCAAGGAAAGCCGGCGGATGGATCGCTTCTCGCAGCTGTCAATCGTGGCGGCACGGCAGGCGGTCGAGCAGTCCGGGCTGGATATCGCGGCGAACCCGACCCGCGTCGGGGCGCTGATCGGCACCGGCATGGGAGGCATTGAGACATTCGAGGCGGGATCCGAGGCGCTGCAGAAGGGTGGGCCGCGCCGGGTGTCGCCGTTCTTCGTGCCGATGATGCTGGCGAATATGGCGTCGGGCAACGTGTCGATCGATATCGGCGCCAAGGGGCCGAATTTCGCGACCGTGTCGGCCTGCGCGGCCTCGGGACACGCGATCGGCGAGGGCGTGTTGATGATCCGGGATGGCCGGGCCGACGCGATGGTCGTCGGCGGCGGCGAAGCCCCGGTGACGAAGCTCGGCATCGCCGGGTTCGGCGCGATGGGCGCCCTCTCGACGCGGAATGACGATCCGGAGGGCGCCAGTCGTCCGTTTGACGCCGGGCGCGACGGGTTCGTGCTTGCGGAGGGCGCCGCGGTGCTGGTGATCGAGGAGCGTGAGCAGGCGATCGCGCGCGGTGCGACGATCCTTGCCGAAGTGCTGGGGTACGGGACGACCGACGATGCGAACCACATGGTGCAGCCCGGTCCGGGTGGCGAGGGTGCCGCCCGGGCGATGAACCTGGCCATGGAGGATGCCGGGGTGGTGCCCGCGAACATCGGCTATATCAACGCGCACGGGACCTCGACGCCGCTAAACGAGAAGCTGGAGACCGAGGCGATCAAGCGGGCGTTCGGTGACCATGCGCACCAGGTGCCGATCAGCTCCACCAAGTCGATGACGGGTCACCTGCTTGGCGCGGCGGGCTCGCTGGAGGCGATGTTCACGGTGCAGGCGCTGCGCGAGGGCGTTTTGCCACCGACGATCAACCAGGAAGAACGCGATCCGGATTGCGACCTGGATTACATCCCGAACGAGTCACGCAAGGCGGATGTCTCCGTCGCGATGTCGAACTCCATGGGATTCGGCGGACACAATGTGTCGCTGATCCTTGCGAGGCACAAGGAGGGATAACGATGCCGGTTAATTACAAGGGCAAATCATATCAGGTAGAGCTCACTTCCAAACAGAAAGCTGGCCTCACGGGATTCGCTATCAACGGCGTTGACCGTGGGAACTTCCGTGAGGAGCCTGAGGCCTACCGCTATGGAATGGGTGAAAAGGCAATTCGATTTCCATTGTCAATGACAAAAATGGAAGTTGCGGAACAATGCGCCCTTGCCTGGCTTCACGCTCAAGATGAGAAGAAGCGGAAGTAACGCCTCAGCTACGCGGAGCTCAGGCGACCATGCCTTCGCATGATGGCGACGAGCCGGTCGTGGTCGATGCCTTCCGCTGTATGCACGTCACTGCCGATCATCGTTTCCGCCGCGACGAGCGCATTGAGGACGGCCTCCTCGGTGGCTTCGATGGTGGCGACGAAGAAGTCGTCGATGCGCGTGTCTCGGACGTGCGTCGTCGTGCAGATCGGGTCCTCGCCGAAGCGCTCGACGCGATTCCCGGGCGTATTGGAGAAGGCGAGCAACAGGTCACCCGACTTGTGCCTCGCGATGGCCCCCGCCCGGCTGAGACCGAGTGAGCCGCGCTTTGTGAGGCGCTTGAGCTGCCGGTCCGTCAGCGGTGCATCCGTCGCGATGAC
>CAZVAA010000054.1:12704-15107 GCA_964624125.1 uncultured Sphaerobacteraceae bacterium
GTCGCGGAATCGAGCGCCTGCTTGACGTGCTCCACGGTGACGTGCTGACCGGAGATGTCGTTCAGGAAGCCGTCGAAGGTTTCGGCGACGACCGGGATGGAAAAGGCGTCGGTGCCCAGCGATGGTTCATGCTCGCCGATCCATTCGATGACGGCGCGGTGCGCGGTACCAAGCGAGAGCGTGTTCGTGATCACGATGGGCGACTCGAGCAGGCCGTATTCGTCGACCTGCGAGCGACCGGTGATCTCCCCGGCGCCGTTGAGGACCTCGATCGCCGCCGGGATCATGGACGTGAAGACTGATCCCTCATGCGGATGGATCGCAGTCACGCCGGTGCGGGCCGGCCCCGTGCCGACGACGAGCGGTCCCTCACCGTGAATGATGGTCGTGTGGCCGACGCGAACGCCGGGGACGTCCGTGATCGCGTTGAGCGGACCGGTTTGCATCGCACCGATGGTGATGCCCAGGTCGCGGAGGCGGGGCCGGTTCGTCATGCGGACACGGCTCCGAGTGCGTCGTCAATAGCATCGACCGCTCGGTCCAGCTCCACATCGCTGATGACGAGCGGCGGCTGGATACGAAGCACGTTCCCGAACTGCCCACCAACCCCGATCAACACGCCGTTCTCCCGGCATATTCGGCGGATATCCGCCGCCTGTTTGGTGGCGGGTTCCTTCGTGTCACGGTTGGTGACCAGCTCCGCGCCGATCATCAGGCCAGCACCACGGATATCGCCGATGAGCAGGTGGCGATCCTGCAACTCGCGCAGGCGGTTGAGGACGTGTTCGCCCTTGCGGGCGGCCCCGGCGGGAAGCTGCTCGTCTTCCATGACATCGATGTTCGCGAGCGCGGCGGCACAGGAGATCGGGTTGCCGCCGAAGGTGGAGAGATGCTCTCCGGGCTTCAGGGCGTCGGCGATCTCCGGTCGGGCGATGGTCGCGCTGAGCGGGAAGCCGTCGGCGATGCCCTTGGCCATGACCATGATGTCCGGCTCGATGCCGAAATGCTCGACCGCGAACATCTTGCCGGTGCGGCCGAATCCGCTCTGGACCTCGTCGGCGATGAACAGGATGTCGTGCCGGTCGAGGATCTCCTTCACACGTGGCAGGTAGCTGGCGGGTGGTACGAGGATGCCACCCTCACCCATGACCGGCTCCATGATGAACGCGGCGACATCGCCGCTACTCTGGTAGGCGATCGCCCATTCGACCATCTCGGCGCAGCGCTCCGCGACGATCTCCGGGTCATCGGTGCCAAACGGGTTGCGGTACACGTACGGTGCCGGGGCGAAAGCGATGCCGGAGAGATAGGGGCCACCATGCGTCTTGCGGGCCTTGTTGCCGGTAATGGAGAGCGTGCCCGCCGTGCGGCCATGGAACGAGTGGGTGAGGGAGATGATTTCCTTCTTGCCGGTGTAGGCCTTGGCCATCCGCATCGCGGTTTCAATCCCTTCCGCGCCGGAGTTGCCGAAGAATGTCCTGGTGAGCGCTCCGGGGGTGACCTGCGCCAGACGTTCCGCGAGGTCGGCGACGATGGGGACGTGGTAGATGTACGTCGCGGCGTGGATGACCTCGTCGAGTTGCTTGCGGACCGCCTCGACCACCTTGGGATGGCGGTGTCCGGCATTGACAACGGAGATGCCGGCGAAGCAGTCGAGGTATTTGGTGCCGTCGGCATCCCGGATGGTTGCGCCTTCAGCATTCTGGACCACGACCGGCTCGACGGAGGCGACGAAGCTGGTGCTGACGTATCGTTGGTACTTGTCGATCGTGTCCTGGTGACGGGCGGTGTCCGGGCGCACGGGTCCGGTCTGTGCAGTCGACATATCGCGCTCCTTTCCTGATTTCCGCTGGTCAGGGTGTTGCCCGCATTCTCTCAGGATTCGGGCAGGAACGCCATACCGCCTGATTGACGTGGCACGGTGGTGAGACTAGGGTGCAGGTACAGTTCATCACCGTGCAAAAACCGGGGATGTGCCCCGGAAAAGAATCATGCGACGCTCGCGAAGGGAGAGGTCATGGCAGCTCAGGCAACGTCGGATGTCAGGGTGCTCCGGAACTTCATTGGCGGCACGTGGGTGGAGTCATCGGCCAGCGAGAGTGCCGAGGTGCGCAACCCGGCGACCGATGAGGTGCTTTCGTATGTGCCGCTGGGTGGGCAGGCGGATGTTGATGCGGCGGTGCAGGCTGCATCCGAGGCTTTCCCTGCGTGGAAGGCGACTCCGCCACAGGAACGGGCACGGTATTTCTTCAAGCTCCGGCAGTTGCTGGAGGAGCATCGCGAGGAGCTCGCCCGTCTGATCGTCTCCGAGATGGGGAAGACGCTCGACGATGCGCGGGGCGAGGTCCAGCGCGGGATCGAGAACGTGGAGACGGCGTGCGGCATCCCGACGCTGATGATGGG
>CAZVAA010000055.1:0-4217 GCA_964624125.1 uncultured Sphaerobacteraceae bacterium
ATGTTGATATCCGCCTCGCGGTTCTCCCACCACTCCTGCAGGCGACGATACCATGGCAGGTCCGCCGTCGCGCTGCCCTCGATGGCCGGGGATGCCCGCATCAGACGACGTTCCCGGACTCAACCGGTACCGGCACGCTTTCGACGACCGCCGCGATCAGTTCCTGCGTGGTCTGCCCGAGCAGGTCGGCCTGCGGCGTGGCCATGATGCGGTGCGCCAGCACCGGCCCGGTCATCTGGCGCACATCGTCCGGCTTCACGAAGTCGCGCCCCTGCACGGCCGCGAATGCCTGCGAGGCGCGCGCGAGCGCCAGTGCGGCGCGCGGGCTCGCGCCGACCTCGATCGACTCATGCTCGCGACTTGCCCGGATGACCTGCAGCAAGTAATCCTCCACCACCTCGCTGATATGGATGCGGCGTACCGCGGCGATCAACCGGGTAATCTCCTCGGTACTCGTCACCGTCTCGACCGTCTCCAGCGGGGCATCGGTGCGGAAGCGACGAAGCATCGCCCGCTCGTCCTCAACCTCCGGATACCCGATCGAAAGCCGCATCAGGAAGCGGTCCAGCTGGGCCTCCGGCAGTGGGAAGGTCCCTTCCAGCTCGACCGGGTTCTGGGTCGCGATCACGAAGAAGGGACGTGGCATCTGCACCACATGTCGCTCGACCGAGACCTGCCGCTCCTCCATCGCCTCCAGCAACGCCGACTGCGTCCGCGGACCGGCGCGGTTGATCTCGTCGGCCAGCAGCACGTTGGTGACGATCGGCCCCTCGCGATAGGAGAATTCCGCCGAGCGGGGATCGAACACCAGCGAGCCGGTGATATCGGTCGGCAAGAGGTCGGGCGTGAACTGGACACGGCTGAAATCGCCCCCGACTGACCCGGCCAGCGACCGGGCCAACATCGTCTTCCCCAAGCCCGGCACGTCCTCGAGGAGCACATGCCCTTCACAAAGGATCGCGATGGCGAGATGCTCGATGACCTCCCGCTTGCCGACGATGACCTTCTCAACCTCGGAAATGATCCGGTCCGCAACGTCCCGAATCGCCTGCGCGTCGGTTGCGCGTTCGCTCATGCAAGTTCTCCCGTTGCGCGACATGCGCAGATGGTTCGTAACCGTTTCCTGATTACACCATACAAACCACCATGTGACATGCGTATACTGGAGGGGATGCTTGACCAGGACCGACCGGTTGGTCAGCCATGCGGGCGGCTGCCCGCTCCAGATTTCCGCTTCGGAAAGGATTCCTTCGCCTCGTGGTAGGCCTGCACGTTGCTATTGTCCTGCTGTTGATCGTGCTCAACGGCCTTCTCGCCATGTCCGAATTGGCGATCGTCTCTGCCCGCACGTCCCGGCTCCAGCAGCGCGCCCGTGAAGGCAACAAGGGTGCGAGCATCGCGATCGAGCTGGCGGAGGACCCCAACAAGTTCCTCTCGTCGGTCCAGATCGGCATTACCCTTATCGGTATCGTCAACGGTGCGTTCGGTGGGGCCACCCTCTCCCAGCCAGTCGCCGGGATGCTTGCCCGCATTCCAGGACTGGAATCGTACGCAAGCCAGATCAGCGGTATTGCGGTTGTGATCGTCATCACCTATCTCTCGCTCATTGTCGGCGAGCTGGTGCCGAAGCAGCTTGCGCTCCAGCGCGCGGAGACCTTTGCCTCCCTGCTGGCACCGGCGCTTAAATGGCTCGCGACGATCTCCGCACCGATCGTCTGGTTCCTGGGTATCTCCAGCGATTTCGTCCTCAAGCTCCTTCGCGCCGACCAGGTCGATGAACCGGTTGTCACCGAGGAAGAGGTCAAGCTGCTGCTGCGCCAGGCCACCGAGTCCGGCGTTTTCGAGGAGCGCGAGGAAGACCTGATCACCGGCGTCTTCGGGCTCGGGGACCGCAATGTGGGCGAGATCATGACGCCTCGCCACCAGGTGACCTTCATCGACCTCGCCGACGATGACGAGTCCAACATCAGCCGCATCGCCACAACTGGCCATGCGATGTTCCCGGTCTGCAATGAGTCTACGGATAACGTGGTCGGCGTCATCACTACCCGCGACCTGTGGAAGCATCAGCACGAAAACGAATCGACCAAACTTCGCGACATCGTTCGCCCGGCGCTCTTCGTGCCGGAGATATCCCCGGTCCTGACGGTGCTCGAGCAGATGCGCGATGCGCACACCGAGATGGGCGTCGTCATCGACGAATACGGCGGAGTCGAGGGCATCCTCACGTTGAGTGACGTCCTCGAGGACCTTGTCGACGAGCTCGGCCCCCGCACCGACACGGGAGAGATCGAGGGCGCCACGCGCCGCGACGACGGCAGCTGGCTCCTCGACGGCGCCTTTCCCGCGCATGAGGCGCGCGAACGGTTCGGGATCAAGGAATTCGAGGGCGAGGAAGCGGGTCGGTTCGAGACCGTCGGCGGTTATATCCTCGACCAGCTCGGCCACATCCCGGTCGCCGGTGAGAAGGTGAACGGCGAAGACTTCCTCCTGGAGGTCGTCGACATGGATGGTCACCGGATCGACAAGGTCCTCCTCGTGCCTCCGCCTCCCTCATCCGAACCCGAGGAACTGGTCGAGGAATAAGATCAGGCGTGGTTATTCACACGACCGGCCCGTGCAGATGCAGGGGCCGGTCGTGTGGCGTTATTCCGGCACCCTAACCCGATCGGCTCAAACCCCGTTCAGGATCCAGCAGCTCCGCGCATAGCTGCCGACCAAGCGATTCACGATCGGGATAATCGCGACTTCCCCGACCAGGTTGTCATTGGGATGGACCAGCATGTCCTTCGCGGTTTCCGTGTCGGGGACCTTCAGCAACCGCCCGTTCGTGCGCGTCTCCGCACTCAGTCCAGCCAATATGCCCGACACGCGATACGGGCGGGCGCGAAAGCAGCCCTTCGCCTCCTACCCGACCCGGAGATGGTTCACCATTGCCGAAAAGTGATGCCTACCCCCTCCCCAATCCGGGCGACTGGGCCTATGATTCCCACTTGAGTACTCGGGAAACTGGCGAGTCGGGCCTAGCGATAAGGGACCAGGAAAAGTGACATGCGTCGTGGCGACACAGACAGCGATCGCGGAATCTCCCGGGGAGCTGAAGCAGCAATTCCTGCTCGATCGGGAAGTGGCATTCCTCAATCATGGCTCCTTCGGCGCGACGCCGACGAAGGTGTTCGACACCTACCAGCGTTGGCAGCGCGAGCTTGAGCGGCAACCCGTGCGATTCGTCTCGCGACGACAGGAGAGCCTGCTGGATGACGCACGAACTAGCCTCGCCAGCTATCTCAACGTCCCGGATACCGATCTCACGTTCGTCACGAACTCGACCTCCGGGCTGAATATCATCGCTCGCTCGCTACTGCTGCAGCCTGACGACGAGATCCTTGCCACGAGCCTTGAATACGGTGCACTGGACTATACGTGGGACTTTCACTGCACCAAATCGGCCGCTCGGTACGTGCGACAGCCGATCTCGCTTCCCCTCACCAGCCCGGAACTGGTTGTCGAGGAAGTCTGGGCCGGCGTCACCGACCGCACTCGCGCGATCTTCCTCAGCCATATGACTTCGGCGACAGCGGCGACACTGCCAGTGAAGGAGATCTGCGCCCGCGCGCGGGAGGCGGGCATCCTCACAATCGTGGACGGGGCACACGTTCCGGGACACCTGCCGCTCGATCTCAAGGATCTCGGTGCCGATATCTATGCCGGAAACTGTCACAAGTGGCTGTGCGCACCCAAGGGCTCAGCCTTCCTCTATGTCCACCCGGAACAGCAGGACTGGGTGGAGTCGCAGATTATCAGCTGGGGCTGGCGCCCCGGCCACACCTTCGTCACCCGGAACCAGCAACAGGGAACGCGCGATGTCTCGGCGTTTCTCTCGGTCCCGGCGGCCATCGATTTCCAGGCAGAACACCATTGGGCGGCGGTCCGGGATCGGTGCCATGCGATGCTGCGCGAATTACGCCAGCGACTCCACGCGCGTTTCGGCACGACCCCGGCCTATGACGACGAGCAGGGATGGTACCGGCAAATGGCGGTGATCACACTCCCCGAGGGTGACCATAGCGACCTGCAGGATCGGCTGCTGTTCAACCACAACGTTGAGGTGCCGCTCACCGGCCACGATGACTGGCGATTCATCCGCGTCTCCGTACAGGGATACACGTCCGAAGATGACATCGCGCGGCTGGAAACGGCGCTCGAGGCGGAACTGG
>CAZVAA010000055.1:4317-14981 GCA_964624125.1 uncultured Sphaerobacteraceae bacterium
GGCCCCTCGAATGCGAGGTTCTCCTGCTGCAGGCGATGTGAGATGGCGGTGAAGAACGCTCGAACGGAGATCGGGACCACCGCCCGGTCCCCGATCACGAGATCGTTCATGGCAATCAGGTGCTCCTGCGCTTCCTCCATCGAGGTGGACTCCCGCAAGGCAACAAAGTGGTCATCGTATTCGTCGTTGCGCCAGCGCTGGATGTTCGCCAGCTGCCAGTCATTCTCCTGCTGGGCGATATTGCTGCCATCCTCGCCCGCATACCAGTTGCTCATGAAAGTGAGCGGCACCAGCGTATCCGGCTCCTGCGAGTAGATCGTCATGTCCCAGTAGAAATGCAGGTAGTTCTGGTCGTTCCCCGGCGTGGTGTCGAAGTACACCGTGCTGTCGACCTGGTCGAGATTGACCAGGAAGCCGATCGACTCGAGATCGCTCTTGATTACCGCCTGGGTCTGCTGGCGAACGGGATTCACCGAGGCCATGAATCCGAGCTCCAGCCGCTGGTCGTCCTTCATGCGGACGCCCTCGTCCTCGTTCATCGTCCAGCCCGCCTCCTCGAGGATTTGCGCCGCCTTCTCGAGGTCGTATTCCCATGACGTATTCGGCGAGTGCCAGAAATCGAGTCCGACGAGGACATTCGAGGTCGCCAGCGAGGGGTCGCCATAGAACTGACCGGCGATCAGTTCGCGGTTGACCGCAACGTTGATCGCGTCCCGCACCGCCTTGTCGCTCAGGATCGGATGGGGCGTATCCTTCTGCGATCGCTGACCATCGACTTCCGTATGCGGATCGGAAAAGTTGAAGTAGAGCGCCTCGAATGTCGTGCCGGTGGTCATCAGCAGGTCGCCGTTCTCGCCGGACTCTCGCAGGTTTTCGATCACCTCCGGCTCTGCCTGGACGTTCCAGGCGAAGTCGAAGTCACCGGTTTGAACTACCGCACGGCCAGCGCCAACAGCGTCGCCGCCGCCCTTGACGAGAATCCGCGAGAAATACGGCTTGTCCGGCTCGCGATAGCGCTCGTTGATGACATAGGTGCCCTGGTCGTTCGGCCGGAACTCCTCCAGCACGTACGGTCCGGTTCCGATCGGGTTGGTCTGGAACTCCGGGAAATCGTTTGTCGGGTCATTCCCGAAGATGTGCGACGGCAGGATCGCGCCGATACGACCACCGGTGAACGGGTCGAACCAATTGATCGCCGGCGCGGTATAGGTGACGGTGACCGTCCTGTCGTCGACAACCTCGATGTTCTCGACCGCCTTCCACTGCTCGAAGCTCGTTGAGGCGTTGCCCGGCTCCATGATCCATTGCCACGTAAAAACAATATCGTCCGCCTTCACCGGCTCCCCGTCACTCCAGACGAGGTCCGGCTTGATCGTCAGCGTGGCCGAAGTCAGGTCTTCCGCCAGCAGGCCATTCTCCACCGTCGGCGTTTGCTCCAGCATGATCGGCTGGATGCTGTCGTCCGGGAAATAGTCGAGCATCGGCTCCATCACGAACTGGTACCCGGCGTCCGCCCCGAGATGTGGGTTGAGCACCGTGGGTGCCTGCCACCAGAGGATTCGCAACTCGCCATCGCTACCACGCTCCTTGCCTTCCGTGTTCACGGACGGGCGCTCCGGCGAACCGGAGATCATGTCCATCGGAGACGCGACAGGGGAAGATTGTGCGGCGTAGACATTGCCGCCGTTGGCAAGGAAACGGGAAGCGGCGGAAGAGACGCCGAGCGCCGATGCACCGGCCATGAACGCGCGCCGCGACAAGCCGCCAACACGATACGCATCGAGAAGGTCGGCTATCGGATTGGTCGTCCTGTATTCGGGGATAGACATGGGGAGAGATTCCTTCCTGGACCGGAGTCCGGAGATAAATTGGTGCGATGCCGCAGCTGATCCCGCCGCCGGTACGCGTATGTCATGAACGTCGTGGCATAACTTGCGCCACGGCACGACTCCGGTTTCCGAGTCTAGCGAAAAGGCCGCCAGCACGCAATAGTACTTTTATGGAAGCCGCTCTCCCTACAGAAGCGTGTGGTGGATAGATCGAACCCCGCGACGGGGCGCCGCGGGGTTGCCCATAGATCTTTTGTGCGAAATACGGGAATCACGCGCGCTGGCGATCAACCGTCGAGTACATGCGTTGGGTGAACAGGAGCCCAAGGTGCACGGAGATGGTCAGCACAATGGCGCCGACCGGATACCACCACCAGATGGTGTCACCAGTGAGCTCGTTGGTGATGACGAAGGCGATCGTCAGTGCGGCACCGCCCAGCGTGTGCACGCCAAGCAGGCGAACACCTCGTGGCAACGTGAATCCGGCATGGATCGCTACGATGACGCCCCACCACATGACGGGAAAGAACCACCAAGGTCCGCCGTCAGTTCCGGCATCGATCGCCAGCATGCCGATGGACCCCGCAATCCAGGCGAAGAGATGCGCACCGAAGAGCTTAGTTGGCATCAGCACGAATCCGGCATGGACCGCGAGCAGTGTCAGCCATGCGCCTACCGGCCACATCGCCCAGAGGCGATCCGTCCCGTCGATCAGGTCCATGATCCCCATCGCCAACGCCACGACCGACAGGAAGATGCCATGGATAGCCAGCATCCACACCGGCCACATGGGCGACGAACGATCTCGCGCGTGAGCGATAAACGTCTCTTCGATAGTGAGGCCGGTCGTCGGCAACCGGAACAGGGTCGCTGCGCCATGCCCTACAACCAGGAGGCCCCAGATCACTAGCGGGTACACCACCCACCATTCGTCTGTACCTTCGATGGCATTGGCCGCCGCCAGCCCGGTCATCACCACGGCATACACCATCAGGTGAATGCGGAACGGCGGCCATCGACGTGACCGTAACAGCCAGTGAACGAGCACCAGCCCCCACAGTTCGACCGTCGGTGCAAGAACCGGCACCAGATCCCCGGTATCGATAAAGAGGGGGGTGAGCAACAGGACCCCCGACGCCAGCGACGTCGCGATGAGGTGCATCCGGAACAGGGACACGCGCCGCGTTGCGATCAGCCAGTGCGCGAGGAGCACGACGCCCAATGAGAGGATCGGCCAGATGGCCCATGGCGGTCCGCCTTGGCTGATATTGATCCCAACCAGGCCAGCGTTGACCAAAACGTAGAAGCCGGCATGCCAACGCACCATCCGCTGGTGCGGATAGGTCCATGAGCCGTGGATCGCCAACACGATCGCCCAGCCCCAGACGACCAGGGGAAACCACAATTGCGCCGGCGAGACGAGTGCATTGATAACCGCGATCGACGTATTCAATGCAACGAACAATGCCACGTGCGCGAGAAAAGCGGCCCGGATCTCCGGACGACGTTCAACCATCAGTGACGTCTCGTCATGCCGCGTTTCAGGGGGATGTGCGGGCAGCGGATTGGCGCTCATGGGCGGCTCCGGATCGTGCATTCAGCTTAGTGGGCAAGGCGACTACCGCGTCTCGCAGTGCGAGACGCCACGGACCTACCCTATAGGTCGTGGATCCGGAGTTTGCGGCAAAAGTTTGAACAGCCAGGCCGCGACACACCCCGCGATCAGGCAAAGGGGCCGGAAACACGCATGTGCCCCCGACCCCTCGCCTCGCCCGTCTGTGACCGGTTTACTCTTCGACGCGGTTCCAGTTCGCGATGTTCCAGTAGTTGTAGCCGAACGGCCCGAAACCGAAGTTGGCTTCGTTCAGCCACATTGCGGCGGCTGACTTCTCGGCCACCTGCACCAGCGGAATGACCGCGCCGTCCTCGACGAGGATGTCGTTCAATTCGATGAACAGCTCGATCAACCGCTGCGGGTCGGTTTCGGTGCGAACCTTCTCGAACACGGCATCGTACTCCGGGTTCTGGTAGCGCTGGATGTTGGCCCCGGACCAGTCATTGGACGCCTGCGCGATATTCGCGCCATCCGGCCCCGCATACCAGCCCTCCATGAACGTGATCGGCGTCGGCGCACCGGCACCAGTCTGGTGCATGTTCATGTCGTAGTAGAAATGCCCGGTGTTCTGGTCATTACCGGCGGAGCTGTCGAAGTAGATCGCGCCGTCGATGTTGTTGATGTTCGTGCGGATGCCGATGGCCTCGAGATTCTGCTTCACGACAGCCTGGATTTGCTGGCGCACCTGGTTGGTGGTCGTCATGAAATTGATCTCGAGTTGGACCCCGTCTTTCGAGCGGACCTCACCATCCATGACCCAACCGGCGTCGTCGAGGATCTGCTGTGCCTTCCCGGGATCGTATTCCCATGAGGTATTCGGCGATTCCAGCGAAGCGATACCGGAGAGGACATCCTTGGCGGCCGTCTCGTCTTCGCCGCCGAGGAACAGTTGTTCCGCGAGCACATCGCGCTGGATCGCGTACCTCATCGCCTCGCGCACCGCCGGATCGGAGAAGAACGGATGAGGCGTGTCCTTTTGCGACCGTTGGCCGTCGACCTCTGTATTCGGGTCGGAGAAGTTCAGGTGCAGCCGCTCCGCGTAGACGCCCGGATACACGATCAACTTGCCGGCGCCCTTCGCCTCCATCTCACGCAGCAGGTCCGGATCGACTTGCAGGTACCATGCGAAGTGGTACTCACCGGTCTCCAGTACCGCCCGCGCGGCGGAGGATGCCTCGCCACCGCCCTTGAGGATGACGCGCTCGAAGAACGGCTTGTTCGGCTCGCGATAGTTCTCGTTGACGACGTAGGTCACCTGGTCGTTGACTTCGAACGACTCCATGACATAGGGGCCGGTACCGACCGGGTTGAGGCCGAACATCTCACTTGCCTCGCCGCCTCCGGCAAGGATGTGCTCCGGGTAGACCGCGCCCTGCGCGTTACCAGTGAACGCCGCATACCAGAGCGGGTTCGAGTCGTTGAAGGTAACGATGGCAGTGAGGTCATCCGGCGTCTCGATGCTGGCGATCGTGCCAAACGCGTCAGTGTTGGTCGACGCGTTGGCCGGGTCCATCACCCATTCCCAGGTGAACCGGATATCGGACGAGGTAAACGGCTCGCCGTCGCTCCAGGTGACGTCCGGGAGAAGCGAGAGCGTGACACTGGAGAGATCCTCTGCGAGCATGCCGTTCTCGAACGACGGGACGTCGGTGATGAGGTTCGGCAGCAGGCCGGCGTCCTCGCCGTAATGCATCAACGGCTCGAGGATCAGGCTGGCGGCAAGGATATCCTTGTCGCCCGTCGCCAGGTGCGCGCTCATGCTGCTGGGCGCCTGCCACTGGATGATCTTCAATTCACCGCCAGAACCGCGCTGCTGGTTCTCCGTATTGTGCTCCGGTCGCGGGGTGCCGCTGGCCATACCCGCACCACCGCTGGCGGCGGGGGACGCAGTTGGCGTCTGCGCCGCCACGCTGGCGGCATACATCGCCACACCGGCACCGATGCCGAGCGCGGACGCGCGCTCGATGAACGCACGACGGGAGATGGCTCCGGTGGTCAGTTGGGTATAGAGCGTGTGGAATGGCCCGGAGACCTGCTTCCTGGTCATCGAGTGAACCTTTCGTGTGTCTTATCGTCCCCGCCTGAACGGCCTGGTTTGGGGAGTCTTTTCTTCAAACCGGGCAGGCAAGAGTGCCTGCCCGCGCGCAATTGTAGGCGACCTGGTTCCCGAGTCGCCCTACTCGATGTCTCCTGCAAGCCAGGACTCCACATATCCGGGCAGGACAGCCCAATCGCCCTCATAGATCCATGCCCCACCAGAGGTATAGCCGGACCAGAGCATGTCCTCGATGTTCGTGAAGGCAAGGCTCTCGCTCGACAGCCGCGGGATGAGGGCGATCAACTGCGCCTGGATCTCCACCGGGATCGTCGTCTCCACAACGTCGCTGAGTGTCTCGACCAGCTCGGGAATACGCGGAAGCAACTCGGGCGACTTGAGCCTCTCGAGCATCGCCTCCAGCACGAGGTGCTGGCGCATCACGCGGCCACCATCGCCATCCGGTCGAAGGCGGGAAAAGTACGTCGCAGCCTCACCATCGAGCGTCAGCTCTCCGGACGGGAAGGTGTAGTTGCCCCCGGCGACATCGTACGGGTTCATAACGGTCACCCCACCGATCGCATCGATGACCTGCGGGAAGACCTCGAAATCAGTCAGCGCAACGCCATCGAGCTCGATGCCAAAGTTGTGGGTGATGGTTTCGGCCGCAACGCGGGCGCCATTTCGCCAGTCCGGCTGCGGGGTCGACTCGATCCCGCGATTGTAGGCATCGTTGATCTTGAACGGGGCGTATCCGGGGATCTCAACGTAGAGGTCGCGCGGGATCGACAGGACGCGAACCGTCTCGGCTTCCATATTGACCCGCGCCAGCATGATGATATCGCTGCGCTGACCGGTCTCGGCGGTGTACCGATCCAGGCCAAGCCCAAGGAAGGTGTACGGGCCCGCGGGTTGGGCGGCCAGCCCGGATGCCGAAGTCGCGGCCGTGGCGAGGGTCACCGCGAGCCCGGTGACGAAAGACCGGCGAGTAATGTCGGCGTGAAGCGGCTGCGTCATGCTGGAGTTCCTTTCGTGAGCGGGACGCCGACTCGCGTCCATCGGCCTATGGTACAACCGACGCACTACGGAACTGATCCCGATGCCAGGAGCTCGCCATGACCGACACATCCCTTCCAGGCGCCCTCGCCGAAACCCGGCCGACCTGGCGTGGCTGGATCCATACCGTCGCCTTTCCCGTCGCGCTGGTCCTCGGGATCGTGCTGCTGTTGACCGCCGAGGGAACGGCCGCGATCACCGGATCGGCGATCTTCTTCATGGCGTCACTCGCGCTCTTCGGGATCAGCGCGCTCTATCACCGCATTGGCTGGAGCCCGGGCGTCAAGGCGATTTTCCGGCGGATCGACCACGCGAATATCTTCCTGCTTATCGCGGGGACCTACACGCCGATCACCCTGCTTTGCCTGCCGCGGGACAAGGCCACCATCCTGCTGGCGACGATCTGGACCGGTGCCCTGCTCGGCATCGTTTTCCGGATCTTCTGGCTCGGCGCGCCACGCTGGCTCTATGTCGGGTTGTATGTGCTGCTGGGCTGGGCGGCAATGGTGTTCGTCGCCGATTTCTTTCGGGCGAGCTGGAGCGCGATGACGCTGATCCTGCTCGGCGGGGTGGCGTACAGCATCGGGGCGGCGATCTACGGATTGAAGCGCCCGAACCCGCTGCCAACCCGGTTCGGCTTCCACGAGATCTTCCACGTCATGACCGTCATCGCCTTCGGGCTGCACTGGGCCGGGGTCTACCTCGTGACCAGCCAGCCCCCGATATTGCCATAGGGCCTAACAACAAAGCGCCCCCGGGAAGGAATCCTTCCCGGGGGCGCTTTGCGTTCGTGAACCGTGCCTGAGACGCGTTATTCGGCGCCTTCGGCGAGGTTCCAGTTCGCGATGTTGTAGTACTCGAACTCGAACGGGTTGAGGGCAACGTTCTCCACGCGCAGGCGCTTCGAGATACCCGCCTTCTTCCCCTGCCGGACCAGCGGGATGACCGCGTAGTCGAAGTAGAGGATGTCGTTGAGCTCGATGAAGAGCTCGGCCGACTTCTCCATGTCCGGCTCGACTGCCGCCTGGTCGTACACGGCATCGTACTCGTCGTTGATATAGCGCTGGAAGTTGCGGCCCGACCAGCTATTCGAGGCCTGCGCGATCTCCTGCCGATCCTCACCGGCGTACCAGCGGATCATGTAGGACACCGGCGGCGGCGCGGAGACCGTCGAGGTGAACATGTTGAGGTCGGTGTAGAAATGCGTGTTGTTCTGGTCGTTGCCCGGGGAGCTGTCGAAGAACACTGCACCATCGACCTGGTCCAGCTCGATCGCGAACCCGATCTGCTCGAGGTTCGCCTTCACGATCGCCTGCGTCTTCTGGCGGATCGCGCTGGTGGTGGTGTAAAGGCGGAGACGCAGCTCCATGTCGTCCTTCTTGCGGACGCCTTCACCGTTCTCCTGCACCCAGCCGGCCTCGTCGAGGATCTGGGCCGCCTGCTCCGGGTCGTAGACCAGCTCGGTATTCGGCGACTCCATCGACGGGATGCCGGAGAGGATGTTCTGCACCGCCGGCTCGTCCTCCATGCCGAAGTAGAGCTCGTTGGAGATCTGCTCGCGGTTGATGCCCAGCGTCAGCGCCTGGCGCACGGCATGCTCGGAGAGGATCGGGTGCGGCGTGTTCATCTCGGAGAACTGGCCGTCGACTTCCGTGTTCGGGTCCGAAAAGTTGATGTTGATGCGCTCGATATTGAGACCCCCGGCGATATGGAACTCGGCCGGGTTATCGTCCGACTGCATCGACTCCAGCACGTCCTGCTCGATCGAGAGGTTCCAGCCGAAGTCGTACTCACCGGTCTGCAGCGTCGCGCGGGCCGCCGCCGCGGCATCGCCGCCGCCCTTGAGGATCACGCGGGAGAAGAACGGCTTGTTCGGCTCGCGGTAGTTCTCGTTGATGACGTAGGTCACCTGGTCGTTGACGGAGAACGACTCGACGACGTACGGGCCGGTGCCGATGGGGTTGGAGCGGAACTCGTCCAGCACCGACTGGTCGGCGCCTTCGAGGATGTGCTTCGGCAGCACGATCCCGCTGCCGGAGGCGGTGAACGAGTCGGCCCAGGTCGGGTTCGGCTCATGGAACGTCAGGGTCACCGTCAGGTCGTCGACGACCTCGATATCGGCGATGCGGGCATAGACGTTCTGGAGAACGGCCGCGTTGGCGTCGTCCATCGCCCATTCCCACGTGAAGCGCACATCTTCGGCGGTGAACGGCTCGCCGTCGCTCCAGGTCACCCCCTCGAGGAGGTTATAGGTGACGCTCATCAGGTCCTCGGCGAGCAGCCCGTTCTGGACCGTCGGGACTTCCTTGACGAGCACCGGCACCAGCAGGCCTTCCGGATCGCGGATCATGAGCGACTCGGAAACCAGCTGCGCGGCCATGTTGTCCTTGTCACCCGTGGCCACCAGGCCGTTCATCTGACTCGGCGCCTGCCACTGGATGATGTTCAGGTCGCCACCGGCGCCCCGCTCCTGGTTCTCGGTGCCAGCGGCCGGCAGCTCACCGGTCGTCGCAGCGGCGGCTTCCGGCGATGCGCCGGGGGTCTGCGCCACGACATCGGCGCAGTACATCGCGACACCGGCGCCCATACCGAGCGCGGTGGCGCGCTCAATGAAGGCACGGCGAGAAATGGACCCGGACTTCAACTGGTCAAACAGGCCTCGGAACGGCCCGTTCACGGGGGTACGGCTCATGGAATTCGCCCTTTCATTAACCACATGCGCCAGAAAGCGCGCACGACCAGACGCCGCGCGAGGTCACTTCCTGCGCCTCACGGCATCCTAGCCGACGGCGGGGCTTTCGCGCACCCGCCCACAGCAAGACATCCAGCAGTCATGCCGGATTTCGCCGTGCTACGACAGCGCGCAAATATCGCGCCAGGAGCGACCCGCGAACCATTTATCCCGGGAACATGGCATACGCGGAGAGATCAACCGCCTGCGCTGCGGCTACATGGCGGCGCGAGGGGCGTCCACATCGTCGTCCTCCGGCACGGTCTTCGTCATGACACCAGCGACGATCTCAAACAGGCCAACAATGACGTGCGGCCACCAGATATTGTCGGCAAAGCCAAAGAGCCAGGGCGAAGCCGCGAGGATGGCACCACCCCCGATGTCCAGCATGAGGTGCATGGGCATCGAGATGACCTTCATCACGCCCAGCTCGTAGTTGGTGGCAAGGCTGTACAGGATGACGCCGGCGCCGAGCACGATCGGCACCCACTGTTCTGCTCCGCCGTCGGCAAAGCCGAACAGCCACGGCGCGATGATCAGCAACGCGCCCGTGAGATAGTCGACCATACCGTGGATTCGCGTTGGAATAACTCGCATTGGGCACCTCCCCATAAGGACACTGCGTCTCGTCGCATGCCCTTACGCAAACGGGGTGCCGCTGCTCACGTATGGCTCGCCGTATTGCCGCGCCGGAACGCCGCGATCCAGCCGCCGATGAGGATCACGTTCGCCAGGGCGTCGAGCAGGTAGACCTTCGAGATGCGGCCCCGGGCGACGTTGATGACGTCGATGGTCGTGAGCGAGGCGCTTGACCCGACGGCGATGGTCGCGATCTCGGGGGTGATGCGGTCCTTCGCGCCGGCGCGCCCGATGGCGACGCCGACGGTGCCGAGCAGCAGGGCGACGGTCTTCACCAGCCACATGTCGTGCTTGCGCCCGGTCACCCACTCGAAGGACTTGCCGCTGAGGAGGGGCCAGGCGGAGCCGAGGGTGAAATAGGCGGCGTGGGCCTTCCATATGAGGGTGAGCAGCGGATTGTCGCGGTTCATGTACGGGCTCCCGGATATCGCCCTGCGGGCGATGGGGTGACCACCCTTCGGGGTCACCCCCTACAACGATGACCGGCCACGCCACCTCGCAGGGGCAGCCTGGGCGAGTCCTACGCAGACCCGCGCTTCGCGTTGACCTGGAGCTCGCTCTGCCCCTGCGGGAGCCAGAGCGGGAGCGGCGTCGCGGAGAGCTCGGAGATGTCGCTGGCGAGCTCGATTACCTGGCCGGTTTCGGCGGACTGCATGCCCTTCGTCACGAGCTCCATGTTGCGGATGCTCTGGACAAGGGTGCTGACGTTCTCCGCGCCTTCCGTGATGACCTCGTGGAAGTTCTGGAACTCGCCATAGT
>CAZVAA010000056.1:0-14944 GCA_964624125.1 uncultured Sphaerobacteraceae bacterium
CCCAAGGCAGGTACACCAGCATGATCTTCGAACAGGGCCAGCGCATCGTCTTCATCGGCGACTCCATCACCGACTGCGGTCGCCGCGACGCCAACGCCCCCTTCGGCAACGGCTACATGTCCCTCGTCCACGCCTTCGTCACCGCCCGCCACCCCGAGCTCGACCTCTCGTGGGAAAACCGCGGCATCGGTGGCGACACCGTCAAGGACCTCGAGGCCCGCTGGGACGAGGACGTCATCGCCCTCAACCCCGACTGGCTCTCCATCAAGATCGGCATCAACGACGTCTGGCGCCGCTACAAGGAAGGCCGCGAGCACGAGGCCGTCTCCGACGCCGACTACGAAACCACCCTCCGCGCCCTCATCCAGCGCGCCGTCGACCAGACCGGCTGCAAGCTCATCGTCGCCGAGCCCTACGTCATCGAGAAGGACCGCGACAACTCCCAACGCACCGACACCGAGCGCATCGCCGGCATCGCCCGCAAGGTCGCCAACGAGTTCGGCGCCATCGTCGTCCGCACCCAGGAAGCCTTCGACACCGCCCTCCAGCATTCCGAACCGGAAGACTGGTCCCACGACCGCATCCATCCCAACCTCGCCGGCCACGCCATCATCGCCCAGGCCTACCTCCGCGCCATCGACTTCGGGCTATAGGCAACACCGAACGTAGGGGAGGCCGTGCGGCGGCCGCGGGCCCGTCAGCCCGTCCAAACGCGCCGCAATCGCCTCCCGCACCGCCAACCTCAAAAAGGAGCACCCGACCATGACCCTGCGATCACCCCTCTTCGCCATCGGCCTCGCACTCATGCTCCTGCTCCAGGCCGTCGCCACCGCAGCCAGCCAGGCCACCCCCGCCAGCGACGACACCCCCGGCTGGTGGCAGGGCGCCGCCTGCTACGAGATCTTCGTCCGCTCATTCGCCGATAGCGACGGCGACGGCATCGGCGACTTCCAGGGCATCATCGACCACCTCGACCACCTCAACGACGGTACCCCCGGCTCCGGCGACGACCTCGGCATCACCTGCATCTGGCTCATGCCCGTCATGCAATCGCCCACCTACCACGGCTACGACGTCACCGACTACTACACCGTCGAGGAGGACTACGGCACCAACGACGACTTCCTCCGCCTCATCGACGAGGCCCACGCCCGCAACATCCGCGTCATCATCGACTTCCCGATCAACCACACCTCCAGCGAGCACCCCTGGTTCATCGACGCCGCATCCAACCCGGACTCCCCCTACCGCGACTGGTACATCTTCGAAAAAGAAGACCCCGGCTACATCGGCCCGTGGGGCCAGCAGGTCTGGCACCCTTCCAGCAACGAGCACTACTACGGCATCTTCGACGCCTCCATGCCCGACCTCAACTTCACCAATCCCGACGTCAACGAGGAGGTCCGCGCCATCGCGGAGTTCTGGCTCACCGACATGCGCGTCGACGGCTTCCGCCTCGACGCCATCAAGCACGTCATCGAGGACGGGCCAATCCAGGAAAACACCCCCGAAACCATCGACTGGATCCGCGACTTCAGCGCCTTCGTCCGCGAGGTCAACCCAGACGCCTTCACCATCGGCGAGGTCATGGGCGGCGGCAACGACAACCTGCAGGTCTATTACCCGGACACGCTCGACGCCTATTTCCACTTCGACCTCGCCCAGAACATGGTCAATTCCGCGAACTTCGGCAGCGCCCGCCAGCTCACCGCCATCCTCAACGGCGCCGCCGACCGCCTGCCAAACCAGCGCTGGGGCACCTTCCTCACCAATCACGACCAGCCCCGCATCGCTACCCAGGTCGGGGAGAACCCGGAAAAGCTCCGCCTCGGCCCGATGATGCTCTTCACCTTTCCCGGCACGCCCTTCATCTATTACGGCGAAGAGATCGGTATGCCGGGCAGCAAGCCCGACCCGAACATCCGCACCCCGATGCAGTGGTCAGGCGAGCCCGGCGGTGGCTTCACCACCGGCACGCCCTACACCGCCATGCAACCCGGCTGGGAAGACCTGAACGTCGCCGCGCAGGAAGGCGACCCCACCAGCGTCCTCGAGACCTATCGCGCCTGGGGCCAGCTCCACGAGACCCACACTGCCCTCCAGGTCGGCGACTACATCCCGGTCGACAGCGGCAGCGTTAACGTCCTCGCCTTCATCCGGCAGGATGAGTCGGAAACCCTGCTCGTCGTCATCAACCTCGGCGGAAAGGAGACGGAAGGGCTGCAGGTGTCCCTCCCGGACGGCATCTCCGGCACGACCACAGATCTCTTCATCAACGAGCCCGGCCCCGACGCACAGGACGGCACGCTGACCCTGCCGCCAATGCCGGGCCGCTCCGGCACCGTGTACGAGGTGGGCGAGTGACCGGCACCGAGATCCACCACATCGAGCCCTTCCGCGTCCGCGACATCGCCGGCGCGCTCGGCGGCATCTATGCCCGCGCCTTCGGCTACTCGAACGACGACGCCCGGGCCTTCGTCAACGGCGCCCTCATGAAGCACGTCACCTGGCCGGGCTTCACCCTCTTCGTCGCCGCAGTCGAGGGCTATGCCGCCGGCTTCATCTACGGCTACCGCACCCGCCCCGGCCAGTGGTGGTACGACACCATACGCCCCGCCATGGAGGAAGCCGGGCTCGCCGAGTGGCAGGAGGGCGCCTTCGAGCTGGCCGAGCTCGCCGTCGATCCCGTCGTGCAACGCCGCGGCATCGGCAGCGCCCTCATCGAGGCCTTCCTCGCCGAAGCCGCCGACGAGCCCGCCATCCTCCTCTCCGCCGAGATGTCCGACGAGGGCGGCGCCCCGGCGCTCTATCGCCGGTACGGCTTCACCGATCTCGTCTCCGACTTCCGCTACCCCGGTTTCGACGACCGCATCGTCCTCATGGGGCGCAAACCGCCGGATTAACGGCCAATGGTGGCGGATCGCCCGCAGCATCCCTATCCTTTGTTGGCAACGACGCGTGTTGTGAAGGAGCAGGGAATGCAGTCGCGAACCGACGAGAGAACCGACCCCCGGCCGTCCGATCCCATGCGGCAGGTGGTGCCCGCTTTCGAGGAAGCCGCCGGCGAGTACAAGGGCCGTCGCGAGGTGGAGCTCTACCTCCGCACCTACATGACGCTGCTCGAGAGCTCCGGCGCCGTCTCCGTCCGCTCCCTCGAACCGGCCCACCTCACCTCCGGCTCATCCCTCCACGCCGGCGCCGAGGAAGCCGAGCCGGACATGAACGCATTTCTCTATTCCGCCAACCGCCTGCCCGCCGGCATCGTCCACGTCAACCACATCCTGCTCGGGCAAACCCGCAATGCCTTCATCAACGCCGGTTTTGCCGACGTACATTCATGGGAGCCCGTCACCTCCCCCGGCCGCCGCCGCCGCTGGTACTGGGACGGCGACGAATACCTGGCCGCCTTCATCGCCTCCACCTCCGACCTCGACGACCTCATCCCCTCCCTCGTCGCCTACCAGATCGAGTGGAACAAGATGAGTCGCCTGCTCCGCGATGTGAAGGACGCCCACCGCGATTTCCTCGCGCTCGAGGAGGGGGGCACGCCCTCCCCGGAACTGCAGGACCGCCTGCGTGAGGCCATCCTCATGTCCCCCGAGGACTGGTCCCGCCTGCAGGGGGTCTGGGGCGACGCCATGTGGAGCAACTTCCGCCTGCTCGCCGGCGACCGCAAGCGCATGGACATCCGCATGCTCGGTGGCACCTATCTCGGCTACGGCCGCTCGACCCGCTCCTGGTGGCGCCCCGTCGCGGAGGCCTACCCCGAACAGGACCTGCGCGATCGCCCCATCTACTTCGTCTCCTCCAATACCCACAGCATCGTCAATACCCTTTCCGGCGTCGTGATCCGCCGCAAGCAAGAGTTGATGGACTTCATCGACGAGACGAAGCACGCCGAGCTCTATCCCGAGCTGAACTGGTACCGCGAGGGCAAATCCCGCTCCTCGCTGGAAAACCTGCTCTATTTCGCCGCCCGCCCCTATTTCCACGGCCCGGGCCGCACCGCCGAACGCCAGCAACGGCAAGAGGAAGAGGAGGCCCTCGGCATCCATCACATCGAGCCGGCCGGTGCGGTCGACGTTGGTATCCAGGTCATCGACCTCTCCAAACTCGACCCTGCCAACTTCGACCCCCGCCTCCCGAAGGCCGGGCACCTGCGCGACTCCGATGCCCTCATCGTCAACATCAACTACCCGCTCGGCATGGCCGCCTACCACATCATGTCCCAGGTCGGCCTCGCGCTGGACAACCTGAAAGGCGTCTACATCCTCGGGAAGGCCGCCACGCTCAACGGCCGCATCGGCGACATCATGATGTCCAACGTCGTCTACGACGAGCACTCCGGCAACACCTACTGGTTCAACAACTGCTTCGGCTACGAGCAGGTCTCGCCCTACCTCGTCTTCGGCGCCGCGCTGGACAACCAGAAGGCCGTAACTGTCAAGGGCACCTACCTCCAGAACCAGGGCTACCTCGACTTCTATTACCGTGAGAACTACACGGTCGTGGAGATGGAAGCCGGCCCCTACCTCAGCGCGCTCTACGAGGACGCCTTCCTCGAACGCCATCCTGGCAACCGCGCCATCAACCTTGCGCCGATGGAAGAACGCTTCGACCTCGGTATCATCCACTACGCATCGGACACGCCCTACACCCGCGCCCATACGCTCGGCGCGCGCGGCCTGTCGTTCTACGGCATGGACTCCACCTATGCCTCCACCATCGCCATCCTCGAACGCATCTTCTCGCTGGAAGAGCGGCGCCTGGAGGCGCGTTCATGAGCTCCCCGAAAACCGGCTACGTCGCCTTCTTCCGTGTCCGTTTCGGCGAATGCGACCCGCTCGGCCACGTCAACAACAGCGTCTACCTGACCTACCTTGAGCAAACTGCCATCGACCATGCCGCCGCGCTCGGGTGGTCATCGGCGGAGCTGCAGGAGGAGGCCGGCGCCGTGTTCGTTGCCCGCAAGCATGAGATCGAGTACCTGCAGCCGGCTCGGGAAGGCGAGTGGCTCAGGGTGGTGACGTGGCCGGCAGAGATGTCCGGCGCCCGCGGCAATCGCCACTACGAGATCGGCCGCGTCACCAACGAGGAGCCTGCCTCGATGGTCGACCGGGTCCTGCAGCCGGATGAGATTGTGCCAATGCCCCGCGCGGAGCTTATCGTCCGCGCGAAGACCGAGTGGGCATTCATGAACGTCACCACCGGTCGCCCAACCCGCATTCCGCCGGTTGTGGTCAGAGACTTTCTCGAGACCTGATAGTAGGCTGGCCATCTGCCAGCCCAAAAGGGGCCAGTACATGCTACGTCGTATACCCACCCAGTCGGCGGTCACGATCCAGCTCTCCACCATCTCGACCCCGGCGGAGCAACTGCTCTCCGTCAGGCCGGGACCGGTGAAGCAGGATGTCCTGACGCGCGCCGGGGAGCGGGGATGGCACCGGATCCCGGTGTTGACCGACGATGGCGATCTCGCCGGGCTGATTCCCGCGAAGAAACTCCGCAAACTCCTCGAGAGCGGTGAACCGGTGGATGCGGCCAGGGCGGAGCTTTCCGTGCCCGAATTGCCGGGCAAGGTCCGGGTGCCGACGCTGCTGGAGGCGATCCGGGATTACCATGCCGTCATTCACCGGGCCGATCCGGATGAGGAGCGGCCGGACCAGTGGTTCGCGCTGATCACCCCGGTCGACCTCAACCGCCCGATGTTCCGCGCCTCCGTCTACACCATCATCGCGCTGCTTGAGACGTCGTTTGGCGAATTGCTGTCGGAGGAATTCGATGACGACTGGAGCGCGATCCGCCTGCTGAGCGACAGCACCGCGGAGCGCGTCCGCGAGTACTGGAAAGAAGAGAAGAACGACGGACTCGACCTGTCGCCAATCGCCCAGATCACGCTGTCGGACATGTTCCACATTGCCGCGGAGTCCCGCAACGTCTGGCGCATGCTCGGTTACGACTCACCTGATGCGCTTCGCCCAATCGGTCACGAGATCAACGACATCCGGAACCGCATCATGCACCCTGTGCGGCCGTTGATCTCTCGGGAGCGCGACGTCGCGCTGGTGCTCAAGGCGGTGGATAGCATGATTGCCATCACGCAAGAGATCCAGCGGCAGGTTCCTGCCCTCACTGGAGGAAATGGCGCGTAATTGTCGTCGCGTCTTAATCCTCGACCCCACTGGTGTCTTCCGGGGCGGCGTGGCCGCGCTTCACCTGGTAGACCTCGGCGTTGATTTCCGCGCCGAGCAGCAGCACCGATGCCGAGATGAAGAAATAGAAGAGCAGGATAACGATTCCGCCAAGGCTGCCATAGAGCGCGTTGTAGTCGGCGAACCAGGCGACGTAGAGCGAAAAGCCGATCGTCGCCAACACCCATGCCAGGACCGCGATGATCGCGCCCGGGGTGATGAACCGGAAGGGCTGGTCAACGTTGGGCACCACGTAGTAGACCAACGAGGCGATGAGCATCAGCAGCAGCACGAGCAAGGGATACCGGAGCCAGGTCCAGACCGTGAGGACAGCGTCGCTCAGGCCCACTGGATCGGAGATCCACTCGAGTGTCGTTGGACCGAGCGCAAGCGCGCCGCCGGCAAGGATCAGCAGCACGGCGAAGCCGAGGGTGTAGACGAACGAGAGCAGGAACTTCTTCCAGAATACTCGCGTCTCGGCGATGTCGTAGGCATTGTTCAGGGCGTTCATCAGCGCGCGGACGCCGGAGGAGGCGGCGAAGAAGGCCGTGATCGCGCCGAGCGAGAGGAGCGCCCCACTGCCCTCGACCTGGACATTGCTCACGACCTCGTCGACCACCACGAACGCGGGTTCGGGGAGGGCGGTTTCCGCCTGGTCCAGCAACCAGTCGAAGAACTGCGGGATGCGCAGGAAGCCGAGCAATGCCAGCAGGAAGATCAGGAAGGGGAAGAGCGCCAGCAACCCGTGGAACGACAGCGCCGCCGCATAGAGCGGCATGTCGTGCTGGATATACGCCTTGACCACCCGCACGAGGAAGGGAACCGGGCGCACATTGTCCAGGTCGGGGTAGAAGCGTCCACTCATCTCGTATCGATCCCATACCGGCTCGAGAGCCACGCCACGATCGCCAGCGCAACGGCCGCGCCGACGGCATCGGTCAGGATATCGCGCCAGTCCGGAACGCGGCCGGGCACGAACGACTGGTGCCATTCGTCGCTGAGGCCGTAGAGCACGGCGCCGACGAACGCGAGCCAGAGCCGGTTCCGGAAGCCGATCTGAAAGAGGCCGAGCGCCCACCAGAGCGTGATGGCCAACACAAAGTACGCGCCGAAGTGGCCGGCGATCGAAAAGAGCTCGCCGCTGATCGTCTCCGGTTTCGGCAGCGTGCTTCGCGAGGAGAGGGCAAAGATCGCTGCCATGCAGAGCAGCGCCGGCCCGAGGCGGAGGAGCGCCGTTCGCCAGGTCAGGTCATCGTGGGTCGCGAAACGCATCCGGGCTCCCGGTATGGTGGAGAATAGGCGCTGGTACGTCACCTCGCGCCGAATGCCGTCGTGTCGTGGCGGCAATGGTACGCTGAAACACGTACGGCATGTTGCACCCGGAGCCCGATTGCATGGAATCGCTTGATACCTGGATCCTGCTTGTGCTGGTCGCGGTCTCGCTGGCTGGCGGGATCGGTATCACCGCGATCGGGCCGGGCGGGGTGCTGGTGACGATCGCGCTCTTCCTGTTGGCCGACCTGAGTCCCGCCGAGGTGGCCGGCACCGCGATCGTGACGCATATCGGGACCGGGATCGCCGGCTCCCTTGCCTATGTGCGCTCCGGCCAGCTCCGGGAGCCGGAGACGCGCCGCCTCGCGCTCATCCTGTGCCTCTCCGCACTTGTCGGCACGCCCGTTGGCGTGCTGCTCAATACCCGGCTCCCGGGTGATGTCTTCGGCGTCCTGCTGGCCGCGCTCGTCATGGCCGTCGGGGGCAGCGTGTTATGGCGTGAGCGGCGGGGCGTCCGGGATGACGCAGGTGTACTGCGCTTCCGGACGGCGACTGCGCAGGCGGTGATGGGCTGGACCGTCGCCTTCGCGAGCGGCATCTTCGGGATCGGTGGCCCGATGCTCTCCGTGCCGGTGATGGTGCTCGGTGGATTGCCGATCCTGCCGGCATTGGCGGCGGCCCAGGTGCAGAGCATCGTGGTTGCGGCGACCGGGGCGACGACCTACCTGGCGCACGACGCGATCTCGTGGCCGCTGGCGATCCTGACCGGCGTGCCGCAGCTGGTGGGCGTCTGGATCGGGTGGCGGATCGCGCACGGGATTCCGCGTCGCCCGCTTACCCTGGCGCTCGCGCTAACGTTGCTCGTGCTCGGGCCGGTGATCGCGGTCATGCGGCTCGCCGGGTGATGTCTTGCACATGGAAACACCGCCAAGGCTGGTCGGCGGTGTTTCCTGAGGGAAGGGAAGGAGTGAGATGGAGTGCTCACTACCCGTATTGTTGCAAGACCGCGAGCATCCCGGCACCGAGGTGCTGGGTGCCGATCGCCGAGTCATCGCGCTCGACGTTGAGCATCAATTCCTCGAGGACCAGGCCGTTGGAGGTGACCGCCTCGATCCGTTGCAGGACTTCGATGGGCGTGTCTGTCCGGACCAGCAATGTGCTGGAGGGAATGTGCCAAAGCACGAAACATTCGTGGTGGTCCAGTATTCCCGGCTTTTCCATGTATGCATGATGCGCCTGCAGGCAGGCTCACCGCATCCGCAAAATTACTGACTTCACAACCCCTTTTCACCGAGCCGGTTTTTGTCGTGGAGGTGATGCCGGCGATCGGCCATGCGTGCATCTCCATTTGTGTGGATGAGACCGCTCGTGCCTGGTGTGGCCCGTCGGTAAGGTGATCATCCGGGGGCAAGATGATCATGTGACGCGGCGGGCTGATCATCTGGGTTTTTCCCGCCGTTGCGGGGAGATCGGGGACTTTCCGGGTCAAGGCGATCATGATCATGCGTTTGTGTGCAACCGGGTTGGTCATGGGGGGTGCTCCTGTGCGATTTGGTTCTCCCGCATGTGTGGAAACGGGTGGCAGGTGAGCGCAGTCATCGTTGTGGTGACGGAGACACGTGTGCGTTCACTATCTCCCCTACCCTATATACGATTTCAGAACGCAAAAGTGCGCCACCTGGGGTGAATCGAGCGTGCGGAGACGACGGTGTGCGGTTCATGGACGATGGGCCGGGGGTGATGACGGGCCGCCATCGCCGTGCACTCGTGCGGGCCAATGGGACGCTCGCCGTCACAAGCCCTCCCCTGCGAGGGGGTGTGGGAGGCGCTGGGCCACTCGATGGAACGCATCGAGATCGTTTTACGTAGTGACTGGCATACGGGATCCCCGGGACTCACATTTGCATTCCGGAGCCTCCGCCGATGGACGTTTACGCGGATGGCGGAGGACGTACCTGGATCGAGGAAACCATGTCAGTGATTGGAGGCGCGCTCGGGCGCGTTCGTGGAGGGATGTATCCGTTCATCGCATTGGCTGTTGCGGTGGTCATGTTGTCCGGAGGCGTTGGGTCGGTGGGCGAGGTGCCGCCGGTGGCGGCCGGGGACTCGCATCCGTGCGGGGAGCCGTACTGGAGCGATGTGGCGCAAGACGAGGTGCAGGAGTGTCCCTTGTGGATGGACGCGGTGCCGGTTGTGGCGGATGTCCGGGGCGCAGGGATGAATGAGGTCGTTGGGTATCTCGACTACCGTGAGGGGAACTGGTTTACGTGCCAGCTCGAGGGCACGCCGTACGAAGTGCCAGGAACGGGGTACGTCAACCATTGGTGGGCCGAGACAATGGCCGATAACGGCGAATGGGGCTATGTAAGCCAGGCCTATTTCAAGGGTGGCAATAACAACGAGGCTGACGGTGGCAACCTGCCGCCGTGTGATGGTTCTGAAGTGGACAATGGTCCGATGCAGCAGGCCGAACGGGAGGTCGGATGGCAGGCGTGTCTCGACGGGAGCGTCGCGAATGATGCGATTGCCGGAACCTACCTCTCCAGGAACGGGCAGACCTACGAGCTACGCTGCCGCGAAGTGAACAAGATCAACCGGAAGCATGGCTTCAATGCCAATACGAGCGCGTGCATCGCGAATGTCCTGGAGGACTATGACCGGTGGGAGGATTCCCAGTCGGATCCGAGCAATGACGTGTTCATGATCGATGGTCGGCAAGTTGAGGGCGATTCATGGACGATGGGCAACTTCTACTATGCGTTCGTTGTTGTCGACCCGACCGATAACCATATCGTCACATCCTACGTGGAGATCAAGACCGTCGACCTGATGCTTCCGTATGAGGGTGATCCATGGGCTGCGTGCACCCCATTCGGGACCAGCCCGCCGATTGCCTAAAGCGGTGGTTACCGCGCCGGTATGAGGACCGGTAACATGGCATGTGTGTCGCGCCCGGCGAGGGGAGAGGTTCCGTAATGGAATCTCTCCCCTCTTGCGTTGTCAGGCGGCCGCGCGGATGCGGACGCGTATCGCGACGGCGGCGAGGATCGTCCCCGCGATGAGGGCGATGATCCAGCCGGTGTTCGTTACGTCTGATCCGTTCACGCCGGTGGAAGGAAGCGCGGTGACGACGAGTTTCCCGGCGGCCGGGGTGTCGGCTCCAGCCGGATCGGGATCGTTGGCGGACTCGTGATTGGCCGGCGGGGTGGAGTCCTCCCCTGCTCCGCCGTCGCCTGGTGCCGTGGGGGATTCCGGATTGGTGACGGAATCGCCAGGAGCCGTTGGGGATGGAGATGGCGTGGGCGCGGGCTGGCTCGTGCCCGGATTCTCCTGGTCTGGCGGATCGGGTTCCTGTGCGGTGAGCGGGAGTGACGCCTGTGATTCAGTGGAGCTTACGGCGGATTCGTTCGCGCTCGCCGATGCGGTTGTGCGAATCGTGCCGTTGACGACATCGGAGCTGGTGACGCTGTAGTCGACGGTGACGGTGCGCGACTCTCCGGGCGCAAGGTCGCCAATGGGCGGGATGGTAAGACCAGGGCTGTTCACGACGATACCGGTCAGCGTGATGTTGCCGGTGTTGGTCACCGTGACCTTGAGAGGAACGATGGACCCGGCTGTGAGGTTGCCTGCTGGCGGGGTGAACGCGGTGTCCAGGGTGAGCGCTGGCTCCTGGGCGATCGTAAGGGTGGCGCTGGAGGTCGCGGAGGTGACAAGGCGGATGTCCGCTTGTGCCGCCTTGAAGGTGCGTGCGTCAGCGCGATCCGGACCGAGGGCAGACGCGCTGGCCTCGTTGACGATCGCGAGACCGGCGTCGAGGTCGCGTTGCGTGACGGTGGAGGTTGCCGTGCAGGTGACGGTATCGCCCGGGGCGAGTGAGGTTTCCGGGCAAGTGATGGAAGTGTCGCTCTCCTCGAGCATAGGGTCGTCGATGGCGAGATCGGTGAGGGTGACGTTGCCCGTATTGGTGATGGTGAAGGACCAGGTGACCTGCTCGCCGGCATGGTGGACGGTCGTCGGAGCGACGGATTTCCCTATCACCATGGCCGGGGCAGCGGCGACCGTCCAGACCGTGATCGATGCGGTCTTGTCGAGGGTGTCTCCGTCGGGAGCGGTGGCTTTCACGATGGCGTCGCTCGTGAGGAATCCGCGATCGACATCAGCCTGGGTCATTGTGTGCCGGGTGGTGCACTCCCGGACGGTCCCGGGCGCGATATTGGCGGGTTGAGCACAGTCGAAAGTGTCCGCGCCGGAGATCGTATCGATGACGGTGGTGACCAGGGTGACATTGCCGTAATTGTTCAGCGCAGTCTTGTAGGTCACGGTATCGCCAACCCTGAGATCGAGGATGTCACCCATCATCGGTTGGTCGTTGACGTGGGTGACGGTCCTGGCGAGGTCCAGGCCAGGACGCTGGTCGGCGGTGACGGTGGCTTCCGCGGTTTCGGTCGTTATGGCCCCGTTCGCCGATTCAGCGCGGGCAGACGCGGTGTTCGTGATTGACCCGGTATCGATATCGTCCTGCGTCACGCCATAGGCGATCGTGCACACGACTTCCTCACCGGGGTTGAGCGTGGGCGGGATGCCCGTGCCGCAATCGAGCGGACTGAGATCCTCAAGGCCGGTATCGGTGATTTCGATGTTCTGGACAGGGACGTCGCCCGAGTTCGTGAGGGTGAGCGTCCAGGTGATGACGTCGCCGCTATGGAGGTAGGTGGCGGGATTCGCGGACTTGGTCAACCGGATCTCCGGCTCGGGCATGTGGGGCCAGACCGTGACACTGGCGGATCCGGTGACCGGGTCGCCGTTGGGAGCGATGCCGCTGGCGCTCGCGGTGTTGGGGATACCTTCCCAGCGTGCGGCGCCGGCTGCGTCCAGCGTGTAGGTACCGGTGCAGCTCAAGGCGTCGCCGGGTTCGAGCGGGGTTGTTTCGGGCGCGCAGGCGAGATCTGGCAGCATGGCGTCGGTGATGGTGACGTCCGCGAGGCGGACATTGCCGGTGTTGGTCGCGGTGATCCGATAGTGGACGATGTCGCCCCGTTTGAGGCCGGTGACGGTTTCGTCATCGGCGATCTCGCGCGTGTCGTCTCCGGATTCTACCCGGGTGACGATCTTCTCCATGGCGAGACCCGCGCGCTGGTCGACGCCGACGATCGCGCCGGCAGCGGTCGAGGTTGTGATGGTGTCGTCAGGAACTGTCGCGGATGCGGTCGCGGTGTTTGCGATGGTGCCGGCATCGATGTTGTCCTGGGTGACGGTATAGGTGGCGGAGCAGTCGATATGGTCGTTTGGTGCGAGATCATCATCGGGGCAGGTAATGGTGACCGATGCGTCCTGAAGCATCTGGTCGGAGATAGATATGCCGGAGAGCGTCACGTTCCCGTCGTTGGTGACGGTGAACGTGTAGGTGATTGTCTGGCCGGCAGCGTTGACCGTCTCCCGATCGGGCGACACCAGCAGGGAGATGGCGGGATCCGCGGCTTCGACGTTGATGGTCGCCGAGGCCTCTCCGGTCACCTGCGCTCCCGATGGGGCGATGCCGGACACGGATGCTTCGTTGATGATCGGGGTACCGGCGTCGATATCTGACTGCTGCACGGAGTACGTCGCCGTGCAGGTGACGGCATTCACGGAGCCGGGTTCGAGAGAGGCGACATTAGCGGTCCCGTCTCCGCAGTCGATGCCGTCGACCGACTCGTCCGTAACGGTGACGCTGGAAAGCGTGACGTTGCCGGTGTTGGTGATGAGCATCTGGTAGTACACGGTGTCGTTGACGGCGTAGGTAGCCTGTTCGTCCATGACAGACATGTCGACCGCGATCGCCGGACGCTCCTCGAATGTCACGGTAGCGGTGCGAGCGAGAGGCTCGATGCCGTCGGCGCGGATCGTTGCGGTGTTCACGATCGACTCGCCCGCGGCGACATCGTCCGCATCGACGGTGTAGGTGGCGATGCACACCAGCTCCTGACCGATCTCGAGGGTGGTCGGGATGGCGTCGATCTCCTCGCCGTTGACCGTGCATGCGAGTGGCGACAGGCCATCGAGGTCGTCCACGAGGGAGACGTTGGTGAGAATCGTTTCTCCGGTGTTGGTTGCGGCGAGCGTGTAGGTGATGACATCGCCCTGGACAGCGAAGGTATCGGTGTCCGCGGCTTTCGTGAACCCAAGCTCACTCCTGGCGACATCGACCGTGGCGGTTGCTTCGTCCGACGTGATCCTCTCGGAAGACCAGCCGATGGTGGCGGAGGCCGTCGCTGTATTCACGATTGGTTCGCCGGTAGCGATGTCGTTCGCCCCGACAGGATAGGTGACGCTGGTGGTAAACGACTGGCCCGGCGTGAGGCTGGTCGACGGATCTGGTTGGGGAATCTGGATGTCCGCCCCGGCGAGCATGGGGTCGTCGATCGAGATTCCGCGCAGGGTGGCGTCGCCGGTGTTGGTGACCTTGAAGGTATAGGTGATGGATTCGCCTTCGGACGCGACCTTCTCGATGTCCGCAGTCTTGGTGAGGGAGATGCCGGGGGTTGCGCAGGGCACATCGTCGAAGGCGACCTGATATTCCGCCAGGCTGGAGCTGATTTGCTCCCAGCCGTCGGTCATGGAATCGGGATCGAAGGTATGGCCGGGCGCGAGATCGGCATGGATAGTGACGAGCTGCCCGGGGGCGTATGGCCCGGTCTCCAGAACGCTGTAGGAGATCCGGTCTTCAATATCCGGCGGAAGGTCGAGCGTCGGCGGGATGATTGTGTCGTCGTCACTGCATGTTGCCTCGTGGGCGATGACGATCCCGAGCGGAACCGGAGCCGGCGGGACCCATGTGACGGTCTCCTCGGCGCTGTCGCCAACCGGGAGGCCGTCGTTTGTGGCGGGGACCGGCATGGCCGTCACCGAGGCGGTGTTTGTGATCGATCCGTGCGAGATGTGACCTTCGGTGACGATGATGATCTCCCGGAAAGACTCTTCTTCGCCGGGCTGGAGCGCATCGAGCGTCCATTCGCTACCAGTGAGGTCGTCGGTGACGACGATGTCGGTGAGAGGGCGATGTCCGGAGTTCTCGATCCTGATCTCGTATCTGACCGGTTCATCGATGAAGGAGTAGACGTTGCTGTCAGCTACCTTGGAGATCGTGATTCCTGGTTCGGCGCAGTCGGGGTACTCCGCGAAGGTGACCGACTGGACGGCGGTACCGGAGCCGGTTTCGGTCCAGGCGCCGGGGTCGGTAATGGCGTAGGTGTCCGGGTCCCATGAGGCATGGACCTCGACGGTGTCGCCTGGCAGAAGGGTATCGCTATCTGGGCTCGACCAGTACGTGACGGCATCCGTGGATTCAGGGACGACGACACGAGGCGGCTGGTATGCGCCAGCTTCGTCGCAAGATGGCTGGAAGAAGATCTGGTCACTGCTGAGGTCGATCGGTATCAACGCTGGTGCGGGCGGGGTGTATTCGCACTCGATCGGTCCGCTGGAAACGGAAGTGCCGTTGT
>CAZVAA010000057.1:0-14526 GCA_964624125.1 uncultured Sphaerobacteraceae bacterium
TTTGGGTTACGCGTACCCGGACGACCTCGACCGGCGGGTGACTGCGCACGCGCGCCGGTTGCTGGCTGGGGAGTTCGGGCCGGATTCCCCCGGTTGAGGTACCGAAAGGAATGCCCCGGAGCGCCATTGCTCCGGGGCATTCCCGTGTCCGTAGGTCGCGGCAAGGCTGAGGGATGTCCATTACGCCGGGCACGCTTGCCAGCCATGCGCCGTAATGACAGGATGACGACGTTTGGCCGGTTTGGTGTTGGGACAAGGAGTGGCGGGTGCGCATCTCGTTCAGCGGAGATCTTGAGGGGCTGGAAGCGGGGATCGCCATCCTCGCGCCGGAGCTGGGGCTGGAGATCGGCGAGGGTGGCGTGAGTGTTCGCGTGGAGCGGGTTCCGGATGCCACGCTGGAGGTGCGCCGCGATGGCGCGGAGGGGACGATCCGGTACCGGGAGCGGGCGCATTTCTTTCGCGGGCTGGGGCTGCTCGTCGAGGCGTCGGCCGGGGGCGAGACGTTCTCCATCACCGAGACGCCACAGTTCACGATGAACGGCCCGATGATCGATGTCTCGCAGGGCAATGCGGTGCCAACGGTGGAGACGATCAGGCGGTTGCTGCGGCGGATGGCGTTGATGGGCCTCAACACCCTCATGCTCTACGCGGAGGACAGCTATGAGGTCGCCGAGCAGCCGTATTTCGGCTACATGCGCGGTCGCTACTCGCAGGACGAGGTACGGGCGATCGACGACTACGCCGACAGCCTCGGGATCGAGCAGATTCCCTGCATCCAGACGTTGAGCCATCTCCGCGATGTCCTGAAGTGGGATGCCTACGCGGATGTCCGGGATGATGACGAGACATTGCTGGTGGGCGCGGAGCGGACGTACGAGGTCATCGAGCAGCTGATCGTGGCCGCGTCGACCCCGGTGCGCACGAAGCGCATCCACATCGGGATGGACGAGGCGTGGCACCTCGGCCTCGGGCAGTACCTCGTCGAGAACGGGTACCGCTCGAAGTTCGAGATCATGAACCAGCACCTCAACCGGGTGATGGAGATCGTGCGGCGGCATGGCCTGGAGCCGATGATCTGGAGCGACATGTATTTCCGGGCCGGGTCGCGCACGGGTGAGTACTACGACGTCGACTGCGAGATCCCGCAAGCGGTGATCGACGGGGTCCCGGACGATGTCCAGCTCATCTACTGGGACTATTACCACGATGATGAGGCGTTTTATACCGACTGGATCCGGCGACACAAGCGGTTCGGCGCGACCCCGATCTTCGCCGGTGGCGTATGGACCTGGAACCAGGTCGCCGTGAACCACGGCTGGACCTTCGCCTCGACCAATGCCGCGATGGCCGCCTGCAAGCGCGAAGGCGTCACCGAGGTCTTCGCCACGATCTGGGGCGACGACGGGACGGAGTGCGACCTGGAGGCGGCGATGCTCGGGTTGCAACTCTACGCCGAGCACGGCTTCGCGGATGCCGTGGACGAGGACCGGCTGGCACGCCGGTTCGCGTTCTGCACCGGCGCCAATGCGGACGATTTCCGCGCGATCGGGCTGATCGACGAGGCGCCCGGCGTCACGCCGGGCAATCCGGACACGGTCAACCCTTCCCGCTACCTCCTCTGGCAGAACCCGTTGCTCGGGCTGTTCGACCACAACATGCGTGGATTGCCGTTGAATGCGCACTTTGCCGGGATGGAAGAGCGGATGGCCGCCAGCCGCGACCGGAATGGCGAATATGGCCCCGTGTTCGCGTTTTACGCGGAGGTCTGTTCGGTGCTGGCGGTGAAATCGGAGTTGGGGCTGCAGCTGACCGATGCCTACCTCGCCGGTGACCGGGACGCCGTACGCAACCTGGCGTCGGACATCCTTCCCGACGTGATCGCGCGTGTGCATCGCCTGCGGGCGACGCACCGGACACGATGGCATGCGCAGTACAAGCCGTTCGGCTGGGAGGTGATCGATGCCCGGTATGGCGGGCTCCTGATGTCGCTCGACAATGCGGCGCGACGAGTGGAGGACTGGTTGGCGGGGGAGATCGAGCGGATCGAGGAGCTGGAGGCGGAACGGCTTCCGTACCAGGGCCGGGAGGGGCACCAGCGCGTGTCGTATGCGGGACGCATGGCGAGCGCGAGCCGGCTGGTCTGGTACGAGGGATAGGGCGCGGAAACGTCTTGCCAGCATTTCCCTGTCATGACAGGATGACGCCATCGATATGACGTCATGCAAGGAAAGGATCCGGCCCGTGCAGATCACGGTAGGGGGAGAGGTCGACGCCAACCGGCTGGCGGAGATGAGGTCGAGGTTCCCGGAGGTTACCTTCGCGTCGGTGGTCGAGGAGCCGGACGCGATCGCGGAGGCGGACGCCTACATCGGGCGCATCCCGGCGGAGGTCTATGCCCGCGCGGGGGATCGCCTGAAGTGGGTCCATTCGACCGGGGCGGGGGTGGAGACGATCCTCGCGATCCCGGAGCTGGTTGCCGGGGATATTGTGGTCACGAATACCCGGGGCGCCCACGCGCCGTTCGTCGCGGAGCACGCCTTCGCGCTGATGCTCTCGCTGTACCGTTGCCTGCCCGATTACCAGCGCAACCAGCAGGCGCACAAGTTCCACGCCTACGGGCGGGGCATGCCGATGGATTCGCTTTACGGCAAGCGGATTCTCATCATCGGGATGGGCAATATCGGCCTCGCGATCGCGAGGCGGGCGATGGCCTTCGAGATGACGGTGGTTGGGCTGGACCTCTTTGTCCCCACGCATCTTGGCGAGGAGCTCACGGTGCTGCCGATGGAGCACCTCGATAACGAGCTGGAGCAGGCCGATATCGTCGTCGTCGCCGTGCCGCACACGGCGGATACGAATGGCTTGCTCGATGCCCGCCGGATCGGGTTGCTGAAGCAGGAAGCGATGGTGATCGGTATCTCGCGCGGGCGCATCATCGACGAAACCTCCCTGGCCCAGCGCCTCCGCGAGGGCACGCTGGCTGGTGCCGGGCTCGATGTCTTCGCGCAGGAGCCGTTGCCGGAGGATCATGAGCTGTGGGATGTCCCGCGGCTGGTGATCACGCCGCATGCCGCGCCGAACTCGCCGTCCACGCGCGACCGTGAGTACGAGATCACCTATGAGAATATCCGCCGGTTTATCAGCGATGAGCCGCTGCTGAATGTCTGCGACAAGGCAGCCGGGTTCTGACGGATCGCAGATGCCGGGCACCAAAGGCGCCCCGTGGAACTTCCACGAGGCGCCTTTCTGCGTTACCGGACGGCCACCTCGATGAGGATCTCCTCCGGCGCCATGACGAAGCATTTCAGGCTGCCATGGTTCGTCTCGATCGAGGTCGGATTGTAGCCATCGCGAGCCAGGGCGTCGTGGATCCTCCTCAGCTCCGGCTCGGTGACGGAGAAGCCGAGGTGGAAATCGGGCGGGTACACCGGTCGACTGGTCGAGGCGGCGAGCGCGAGGATGAACCCGCGGTTGTCCTCCAGCATGGTGATGCGTCCGGCGTGCACGGTCTCGTGGAGGCCGAAGTATGCGCTGAGGAAGGCGGCAAACGCCTTCGGGTCTTGTACGTTGATGCCGAGATGTTGCAGGGACATGATCAGGAATCTCCTGTGTGCCGTTGTCAATCGTTGGTGATAGGCCGACAGGAGGACCGCGGATGGCGTATTGCACGAGGCACCCTCACGAAACGCAGGCTCCGTGGATGCCTTGTGGCAGCCACGCCTGCTCGTTTCGCCGTGGGTTCTCGCGCGCGGGCGGAACAGGAACCCTCCGGGGGGAGGGCGGCCGGGCTTACCATACCGGCCACGCTGTTTCGACGTGCTTCCATTCTAGCAAGGAGATCGAGGTAGAGCGGGCGTTCGGCCCGGGGTTAGATCCGTTGGCGGAAGCGGAACGGTGGATCGAAGGGGAGGTCGTAGTTCTCCCACGGGAAGGAGAGGGCGATAAGCCCGATGACGACGCAGATCACCAGCCCGATGTAGAAGAGGAGCGCGGTGCGCCGCAGCCACGGGCGATCGGGAATCTCATCCTCGTCGCCCGGCATGACTGGCATGATGGGCGGCTGGATCGGCTCACGCTCGTCCGGTGGTTCCGGGGTGTGCTGGTCGTCG
This sequence comes from uncultured Sphaerobacteraceae bacterium, assembly GCA_964624125.1. Lineage (GTDB taxonomy): Bacteria > Chloroflexota > Chloroflexia > Thermomicrobiales > UBA6265 > UBA6265. Next base: position 4,110 of record CAZVAA010000057.1, read on the forward strand.
CTCATGGCACCATGGCGATGATGTCGGTCGATGTGGGGAAGATATAGATCATGTAGGTGATGGTACCCGATTCCGGGGAGATCTCAACGCTGAGCACCTCATCCCCGTTGTCGAGGCGCTCCAGTTCGTCCGCATCGGCGATCTGCGGTTCCTCCTTGGGGATGGCGAGGAACTGGTTGTCCTGCCGGAAGAAGAACGCGCCGGGGGATCCTGGCCTGAAGATATAGGTGCGCGCCTCCAGGTTGTCCCAGGTCATGGTATGCCCCTCCCGGGTCACGACCGGTTCCCGGTGGGCCTGAAGATCGCCTTGCGGACCGTAGATGGACATCAGCGGCGCGTCCCTCTGGGTCGGCGAGCAGTTGGCGGGGTCGAAGGTGGCCGGGGTGCCGCTGCACTCCTGCACCTCGAAGGTGATGGTGGCGTTCTCCTGCGCCGGCTGGGCGGACGGGTAGTAGAGGAACGCAAGAGCATCTTCCTCTGACGGGAGATGGCTGGAACCCGACCACGTTCGCCCTTCCCCGGCGGCCGGATCGTCGACGCGCAAGGTATGGGGTGTTCGGGCCATGCGTTGACGTTCCCCGACCACAATGACCGATGCCGTTTCGAGCGGCGCGGTCGCGGTCATATGAGCGTGGTAATACCCTTCCGGCAGCCCACTCACCTCGAACCGGGCGTCACCGGTTGCTACCGCCGTGAACTTGCCGGGGTCCTCAGCCGTTCCGAACGAGATCGTCATCGGTATGGATGCTCGCGTGCAGCCGTCAGTGATGCGGCTGTTTCCGGATGTGAACGGGCTGTATCCGGCGTCGCACGCCCAGGTCGTGATCGTCAGTGTGCGCTCGACGGTGATGACGCGCACGAAGAAGAATGCCGAGATGAGCAGGGCGACAGCGGCGATGACGATCGGCAGGCACCCGAAATCCCATTCCTTCTTGCGCCAGACGAAGATCCATGGCAGGCAGAGGAGAACGATGGCGAGCCAAAAGAGGGGCGTGGCCCAGGCAGCGCGCTCCACGTCGTCGATGGTGCTGGCTTCCGCCGCGTGGCGAACAAGCCAGGAGATTCCCCACAACAATGCCAGGCTGGCAGCGGCGACAAGGGTTAGTCCCGCGAGCAGGAATGTTCCCAGGGCCCTGACCGAGTCGCCCACATGATGCTGTTCTTCGGACATATGTACCCCTGGAACAGTGCGTCCCTGATACGAAGCGTCTGTCTTTATAACGCCAGGAGGGGGTATTTTGTGCCCTGATGGGGAGCGCGCAGCCACTTAACATCTCATTCCCCGTGGAGCCGATCCTCGATGCGGGGTATGTGCGCAGGGAAAAGCGGCCACAAGGGCCGGCTCTACGGGCGTTTACGCGACGGGTTCGTGGGTCAGGATGCGTGTCGGGTGACGTTCCGGGATTGGTCCAGCGTATCGAGGATCGCGCTGGCGGCGTCCAGCAATTCGCGCGCAACGCGCGCGCCATCCTTGCGGGGCGCGTGGATGCCGCTGATGCGCAGCAGCGTCGTCGCGATCAGGACGTCGACCAGGCGGTGGTCGAGTGCCGGGTCGAGCGCGCGGTAGCGGTCGAGGAAGGTCTCGCGAACCCGGTCGAGCGCCCGGGCGTGCTTCGGCCGCTGGGCGCCGAGCAGGATCAGGTGCGCGGCGAAGTTGGCGACATCGATCGCCGGTTCCGACATCGCGGCGTCGTCAAGATCGAGCACGGCCAGCTTTCCGGCGTGGACAAGCACCTGGTCGTGATAGAAGTCGCGGTGGATCGGCCGCAGGCGCCATGCGAACGGCTGCCGCGCGAGGGCGTTGGCGCGGCCGAGAACCTGGCCGGCGAGATCGCGCAGCGCCGGGACGGTCCCGGCGGTTTCCTCCGCGCGACGCGGTAGCGGGCTCATCTCCTTCTCGAGGTCATGGACACGGCCAAGATCGAGCCCGGACGTGTGGAAGCGGTGCAATGCCGTCGCGATCTCCCGCGCGAGCCAGGTATCGCCGTGGCAGAGCAGGTCTTCGACCGGGGCACCGGGAACGGCGCGCTGCAGGATCAGCTTTTCGTCCGGGAGCCAGGCGACGGTCGCCGGCAGGGCAACGTCGGGACCGAAGGCGTGTGCCGAGGTGACCTGCTCCGTGATGCGGTAGACCTTTGGGCCGCGCTTCGAGGCGAAGGTCTTGCCGTAGAGGCGCTCGCCGGACTGCAGTGTGTACCGGAGGATGGCGCGCCGGCCCGGCTTGTGGCGAACGAGATCGATGGTTGCCAGCGATGAGAGCCCGTCCTCGTTTTCGTTGTCGGGAGCGATCGCCTGGAATCGTTCCTCCATGGCGACCGGGTCCAGCAGCGTGTCGAGCTGCGGCAGGGCGGGGTCCCTGACCGGCGGTGCCGGATTCGGCGTCGTCGGGGTGGAGGCGGCCGCAAGGCTGCGTTCGGCATGGCCGAGCAGGATATCGATCCGCGCCAGCCAGCCCGGCTCGAGGCGGCGGAAGGGCCCGGGCAGGAGCTTGGTGAGGCCGATCGCCTCGAAGAGCATGATGTCATCGTGGTCCGCGCCGGTTGTCTGGTGAACGGCGGCGAGGAAGGCGTTGTGCGCGGGTCCGGTGTCCGTCCCGGCGCGAAGATGGGCCAGCATGTTGCCGGGATCGAGCAGCGGATGCGCGAGGCGCATCTCGTCGAGGTCGATCAGGGTCAGGTTGTCGCCGTCGACGAGAAGCTGGTCGTCATAGAAGTCGCCGTGGGCGGTGACGAATGTGTCCTGCATCTTCGACAGGCGGCTGGTGATCTCCTCGCCAAGCGCCCGGAGGCGCGGCGTGAGATCCGGTGCGACGCGGGTGAGGAGGTTGACGGTCTCGACGATGCGGCCCGCCTCATCTGCCAGCGTGTGGCGAGCGGCGTCGACCGGCACGGCGCCGAACCGGTGCAGGATATTGGCGACGACGGGCATCTGGCTGGTAAAGGTGTTGGTGCCGCGCAGCAGGGCGAGTCGCTCTCCCGGCACTTCCGGGTGGGCGATCAGGCCGATCTCCGGATTGGTGGCGACGACGGGCGGCGTCGGGATGCCGGCCTCGATGAGCGACGCGGTATGGCGCGCGATGGCGCCGACGCGATCGTCCTCGAGGAGTTTGGCGTAGATGCGCTGTGTCGGCATGCCGTCGACGTCGAAGCGCAGCATCGCCTTGCGTCCGGGCTTGTAGCGAATGCGCTCGGGCTCCGACGTGACCCGCACCGCCTTTGAAAGGCCAGCCTTGTGCAGGTATTTCTCCGCGGACGCGGCCGCCGAGAGCTTGACCAGCGGTTTCAGGTCGTAATCGACCGGGTAGAGCTGGAGCAGCCCATTCAACTCCGGAATAAAGGCAACGATCTCGTATGGGTGGTCGCCGTCGGCGCGCGCCTCATCGGCGAGCCGGTGGAGCTTCTTGCTCCCGGCGCGACGGCGGGGGCGGTCATCGTCGAAGAGCTTGACCTGCGCGTGCTCCGGCCACTCGTCTCCCGCGGCGTTTCGCAGGGTGAGGTCGTAGGAGACGAGGCAGCTTGTCCCTGGCTTGTATCGCACGTAGGTCGGCGTGCAGGCCGCGACGGTTACGCCGGTGCCAGCCAGCAGGTAGGTCGCGATGAGATTTCGCATGCGCTTGCCGTCGAAGATGTCGTTCAGGTGTGGCAGCGCCGGGTCGGTCGGAAGAACCGGGATCATGATGCCTCCCTCGGGAAGACGGTGATATTCGATGCGTTGGGTTCGGCGGCCTGCATCGTATGGAGCTCGTAGTAGGTGCCCTTGCGGCCAAGCAGGTCGTCGTGGCGGCCGCGTTCGATGATGCGGCCTTCCTGGATGACGAGGATCTCGTCCACGTTTCGGATCGTGTCCAGATTGTGGGCGATAACAATGGCCGTTCGGCCCTCGAACAGGCGGCCAAGCGCCTTGATCACCCATTGCTCGGATGCGGCGTCGAGACCCGTGGTCGGCTCGTCCAGGATGACGATCGGGGCGTCGCGAACGATCGCGCGGGCGATCGCGATGCGCTGGCGCTGACCGCCGGAGAGCGAGACGCCGCGTTCGCTGATGATCGTGTCGTAGCCATCGGGCTGGGACATGATGAAGTCATGGATGTAGGCGTCACGCGCGGCGGATTCGATCTGCTCGTCGGTTGCTTCGAGGCTGCCGTAGGCGATGTTGTCGCGGATGGTGCCACTGAAGAGGGAGCCATCCTGCGGCACGATGCTGATGTTCTCGCGGAGCGACTGCAGCGTGAAGTCCCGGATGTCGCGTCCGTCGATCGTGATGCGGCCGCCGGTGACGTCGTACAGGCGTGGCACGAGCGAGACGATCGAGGACTTGCCTGCGCCGGACGGGCCGACGAGGGCGATCGTCTCGTTTTGCCGCACCTCGAAGTCGATGCCCTTCAGCGCGAGTGTGTCCGGCAGGTAGCCGAACGAGACATTCTCGAAGCGGACATCGCCTCGCAGGCGTCCGGCATTGACATCGCCGTCGACGATCTCCGGCTCCTGGTCGAGCACCTCGGTGATGCGGTCGACACAGCTGGAAGCCTTGCTCGCGCGTTCCGCGACGCGGGAGAGCCGGCGCATCGGGCGGAAGAAGCTCTGCATGTAGTTCACGAAGACGAGCAGCTCACCGGGGCTCAGGCGGCCGTCGATGACCTGGTTGGCGCCGACCCAGATGGTGAGCGCCATGCCGACGGCGACGGCGATCTCGACGCCCTGGTTGAGCTGGCCCTCCAGTCGGGTCGCGCGGACACCGGCCTTGAGGCTGCGGTTGTTGAGCTTGCCGAGGCGACGCTCTTCTTCCGCCTCGCGGGTGAACGCCTGGACGATGTGCATGGACGAGAGGGTCTCGTGCAGGCGGGACGCCAGCTGGCCCTCGCGCTGCCGCTGCCTGCGGGCGGCGGTGCGGATGCGGCCGGAGTAGAACACGAGCAGGACGACGATCGTCGGCATCGTGACCAGCGCCAGCAGCGCCAGTTGCCAGTTCATGATGAACATGATCGTGACGAAGCCGATCAGGATGATCGATTCCGAGATCAACGAGAGCAGCGATGAGGCCAGCAATTGCCGAAGGTTGTTGACATCACCGGTAAACCGCGTCAGCAGGTCGCCGGTGCTGGCGTTGTTGTGGAAGCGCAGTGACAGGCGCTGGACGTGCGAGAAGAGCTTCCCGCGGATGGTGGTGACGACTTCCTGCCCCGTGCGGGCGGTCAGCACGCTCTGGGCGTAGTAGAAGACGCCGCGCAGGAGCGCGAAGAGCAGGACCGAGCCGACCGCGAGCATGAGGATGCGCATCCGGTCGTTGCCGAGGAAGTCGTTCACGAAGCCGATCGGCGTTTCCAGCGGCTGGTTGAGCAGGACGTTGTCGAAGACGAATTTGAGCGGCCACGGCTCGGCGAGACGCATGGCGGTGTAGCCAAGCGCGGCGAAGAGGGCGCCGAGCAGCTTCGGCCAGTGCTCCATCAGCTCCTTCCGGAACCGAATGATCATCTCGAAGGAGATCTTGAGCCCCCGGACCTGGTTTTTCAGGGTTTTGGAATCAACTGCCATGGATCATGCCCTTGTCGAGGCTGGCCCGTTCGCGTTCGATGAGGCTGGTGACGGTGTCGGCGATGCGGGACCAGCTCATGGTGGAGCGTGCCTCGTGGCGAGCGGTCTCCCCAAGGATCCGGGCGCGGGCGGGGTCGTCCAGCATGGCGGCGACCTGCCCGGCCAGCGCGTCGATGTCACCGGGTGCGTAGAGAAGGCCGTTGTCCATATGGCGGATGTATTCGCGAATCTGGCCGGTGTCGGCGGCGATCACGGTGCATCCCATCGCCATGTATTCGAACAGCTTGAGCGGCGAGAAGTAGACGTCGCCGGTCTCGGCGTATGGCGCCACCGCGATGTCGATCGCCGCGAGATAGTCCGGCATCTCCCCGTGGGGAACCATGCCGGTGAAGATCGTGATGTCGCTGATGCCCTCATCCTGCGCGACGGTTTCGAGTTGCTCGCGCTGCGGTCCATCACCGACGATCAGCAACGCTGGCGCATGGTCCAGGCCACGCTCGCGAACGAGCGAGCCCATGGCGCGGATCAGCGTTTCGGTGCCATGCCACGCCTTGAGCGTGCCAACAAAACCGACCACCGGGCGATCCCCCATGTCGAGGCGCTCGCGGACGGTGCCGGTGCGCCCGGCGAACCTGTCGGTGTTGACCCCGTTCGGGAGCACGGTGACCCGGTCGGCGCTCGCGCCGGTGCGCACGATCCACTGCTTCAGCGGCTCGGAGACGGAGATGACCTGGTCGGCGCCGGCGATGATGCGTTGTTCGATGGCGCGGATGGTCTGGTCGAAGACGATACCGCGGTGGCGGGCCTGCTCGTCGCTGAGCGGGGCGTTCACCTCGAGGATATGCGGGACATCCAGCGCCTTCGCCAGCTCCTGGCCGGCGGTCCCGAGCAGCGCGTAGCGCTCGTAGATGGCATCCGGCTGGAACTCCTGCAGCAACGGCAGCAGGCGGTGGCGCAGGGTGGCGTTGTAGAGCATCGAGCGAATCTCGTTCGGGGTGCGTCCACTCGCCTGGGGGTCGTCCTGCATGGCGCTGATCAGCCGGCGCTCGGGCTTCTCGAGCGGGAACTCGTGCACCGGGACGGTGAAGCCCTCCGGCGCTTCGCCGCCCGCGCGGCAGGTGAAGATCTCCACGTGGTGACCATTTCCCTGCAGGGCGCTGCTGAACTCGCGAACGTGGATGGATGCGCCCTTGTGGCCGTGGACCGGGATACCGAAGTCGGTCGTGAGGTAGGCAATACGCATTAGGAGAGGCTCACTTTCTCGAAGAGCTCGCGCAGTTCGGCGACGTTGCGCGTGAGGTCGAATCGCTCCTCGACCAGGGCGCGGCCGTTTCGGGCGAGGTCGCGGTTCCACTGCGGATTCTGGATCGCGCGCTGGATCGCGTCGGCCAGCTCTTCGGGCGAGCGCTCCGGCACGATCTGGCCGGTTTCGCCGTCGCGGACGAGCTCCGGGATGCCGGTGACCGGGGTGGCAATGACCGGGACGCCGAGCGCCATGGCCTCGATGAGGACCGTTGGCAGGCCATCGCGGTTGCCGTCCTTGCCGACCACCGAAGGCGCGGCGAAGACGGTCGCGCGCGGGTAGAGCTTGATCAGGTCCTCGCGCGGGATCGGCCCGGCCAGGGTGACGATATCGCCGACATGCAGCTCCTCGATGAGGTCGCGGAGCTTTTGCTCCTCGCCACCGGCGCCGACGATCTCGGTGCGGAAGGTGACACCCCGGTCACGGAGGATGGCGACCGCGCGAATCAGGTCGTCAAACCCCTTCTTCTCAACCAGCCGGCCGACCGCGAGTACCAGCGGCGTCTCGTCCGGCTGGGTGCCGTTTGGCGCGAAGGTGGTGAGATCGAGTCCGTTGTAGATGCGGGTGAGATTCGCGTTGGGGGCCAGGCCGGACAGGTGCTCGACGTTGTAGTCGCTGACCGTAACCACGAAGCGCGCGGCGTTCATCTTCCGCGCCAGCACACTGTCGGCGACCGTCTCGATATAGATGTCCTTCGCGTGCGCGGTGAAGCTGAAGCCCATCCCGATCAGTTGATTGATGTACTGGGAGACCGAGGTGGCGCTGGATGCGAAGTGCGCGTGGACATGGGTGATGCCCGCGTCCTGGAGTTTGGGTGCGATATAGCCCGCCTGCAGGAAGCGCTTGACGGCGCCCCAGCGGCGCTTGCGAAGTGCCCGCCGCGCGGTCTTCAGGTAACGGCGCGGGTCCTGGGCCAGCAGGCGCAGGTGCGGTCCGACGAACTTCCAGGCTTCGCCCCAGGTGAACTGCGGGACGTAGGTGATCGGGGCCTGGACCTTGTCGACGTCGGCATGCCGGCGCGGATCGTTCGGGTGCTTCAGCGAAAAGACGGTGACATCCACGCCAGAGCGCTCAAGCTCCAGGATCTCGCTGAGAATGAAGGTCTCGGAGAACCGGGGGAACATTTTGAGGATATAGGCAACCTTGGGCTTTGGCATGGAAGGGTCCTTTCATGACGTGGGGTGGCGCTGCATGCGCCGGCGGGCGGCGGGACTGTCCTCGCCGCCGATCGGGGTGATGGATCAGGCGGTTTGCCAGGTGGCGGCGCTATTGAGGCGCAGGTCGTGGATCGCGCGGACGGCGTTTTGCAGCCCCTCCATGGCGATCTTCGGGCGCGAGAAGTCGCGCTGCGAGAGCAGGTCGAACGCGGCATCGAGCAGCCGCTTCGGCTCGAGCTGGCTCGGGTGGAGCATGGAGACGAGCCCCCGGCTGCTGAGGATGCTGGCGCGGATGAGCTGTTCCTGGCGCGGGTGCGTTCGCGGGACGATCAGGGCTGGCTGGTTGAGCGAGAGGATCTCGCAGACCGAGTTGTAGCCGCCCATCGAGATCACGGCATCCGCCGCGCCGAGATAGCTGACGAGGTCGGTGGTGAAGTCCAGGAAGTGGATATTGCCGCGGTTACCGAGCCGGTCTCGGACCTCCGCCCGGTCCGATGCGGAAAGGAGCGGGCCACCGACGATGAGGCAGTCGAAATCGCGCTGGTCGGTGAGGGAGAGGTCGCGCAGGATCGCGTCATAGAGCGCCTTGCCGTCGCCCCCGCCACCGGCAGTGACCACGACGAGATGGTCGGTCTGCATGTCCAGGCTGGCGCGGACCTCTTCGCGGGAGCGCGAGCCCGGCTCGCGGCCCAGGTAGCCGACGAAGCGGGTCTTGTCCGCTGCTTTCTCCGAGAGGCCGTACTCGGAGACGACATCGTAGAAATCGCGGTTCCCGTAGACAAGGATCATGTCGTAGATATCGTCGAAGAGCTCGTAGGCGCCATCCCGGGCCCACGTCTGCCGGACCGTGTGCGCATCGTCCATGATGTCGCGGAGGCCGACGACCAGGCGGGTTTCCGGCGAGTGCTGCTTCAGGTAGTGAAGGCTCTCCACCACTTCGCCACGGAGACCGGCCGGGGCATGGTCAACGATAAAGACATCTGGCCGGAAGTTCCGGGCGGCACCGAGGACGATATCGCGACGCATGTCGCGGACGCTCTCGAAAGAGCTCCGGCTGAGGCTGCGGGGCTGGTATTCGCCGCTGGCGTCCTTGGTGACGGAGGGGAGCTTGATGAAATCGGTGTCCTCGGGATACTCGAAGCGGCTCGCGACCGGGGATCCCGTGACGATGAGCTGGGAGAGACCGGGAACGGAGTTTTTGAAATAGCGGGCGAGTGTGAGGGTGCGTCGAAGGTGCCCCAGCCCGAAGGTATCGTGACTGTAGTAGAGGGCCTTTGCGCCCCGGCCCATCGAATCCTGCAACTCCATCATCTCGTCGTCTTCCCTCCATCCCTGGCGCCTGTCAGGGGAACGTGTGTTTCAGGTCAACCCGGAGCAATCTCTCCGGTTCATTCAAGTAGAGGGGGGAGGAACGATTTTGATACATGGATAACAATCGGTTCATCCGTTGGGGTTCCAGGTTCCTCCTCCGTGCTCCTGGTGCCCGGTCCAGCCATGACCGAACACAAGGCGTGCGGGCACGCAAACGACGTTCCATTACGGAAGAGGGAAGGTGGGTGCGGCGGACGTACACACCGGGCAAGCGAAAGCCCCGGACGCCAGGTCCGGGGCTTTCGGGAATGTACCTGCCTGGGGGTCGGGAGTTACCCGCCGCAGACGAGCAAGTCGTCGATGTTCAGCACACCGGCGCCGAGCTGGCCTTCGTACGCCGGATCGGAGAGATCCAGCGGGTCGGCGGATGATTTGACGCGGCTAATGACATTCTCCACCGACATGTCCGGCGATCGCTCCAGGACGAGGGCAATGCCGCCGGTTACGATCGGCGTGGACATGCTCGTGCCGCTCGCAATCGTGTATTGCCCGCCGGGGTAGGCGCTCGCGACCTCGTTGCCGGGCGCGCTGATGTCGACCGCCGCGTTGTAGTTGCTGTAATCGGCCTTGTCTGCGGCATCGGTGGTCGCCGCGACGGAGACTGCCTCGTCGATCGAGGCGGGGTAGGCCATCGGGGTCGCGCGGTTGCCATTGCCGGCCGCCGCGACCACGATCACGCCCTCCGATTCGGCGTAGTCGATCGCCTGCTGGATGGCCTGCGACTCGAAGGTCGTGCCGAGGCTCAGGTTGATCACATCGGCATCCTGCTCGATCGCGTAGTGGATGCCCGCGACGACGCTGAAGATGTCGCCCACACCATCGTCGTTGAGCACCTTGACCGGCAGGATCTGCGCATCCGGCGCGACCTGCAGGATGGTGCCGGTGACGTGCGTGCCGTGCCCGACCATCTCATCGACCACGCCGTCGCCGTCATCGTCGATGCCGTTGCCGGTGTCGCTGACATCCCAGGTCGCGAAGAGCATGTTCACGCCGTTAGGGGCGATATTCCCGGCGAGGTCGGGGTGGGCCGTATCGACGCCGGTGTCGAGCACCGC
>CAZVAA010000058.1:0-14390 GCA_964624125.1 uncultured Sphaerobacteraceae bacterium
GCGCAACATGGAAGAAGCGGTATCCCTGTCAGGTGGCTATCGTGATCACGATGGCGGAAGGCGCCACGACCCTTCGATGAAAGGACACCCACATGACGACGCAGAGTGACGAACAGGCCATCCGCGACGTGGTCGATCGCTACATCGCCGCGGTCAGGGCCAACGATGCCGACGCGATGAAATCGCTGTATGCAGACGATGTCCAGGTCTTCGATTCATTCGGCAAATGGGACTATCGCGGCGACGCCTGGCGCGACAACGCTGACGCATGGCTCGGCCAGGCGAACCACTCGCAGGACTGCGAGTTCGACAATCTCCACATCACGGTCGCCGGCGACCTCGCCACCTTCCACGCCGATGTCCGGTACTCCGGCGAATTCGATGGCGAACGGCACAGCATGTGGAACCGGATGACCTCGGTGCTCCGCAACATCGACGGATCCTGGAAGGTCACCCACGAGCACACGTCTGTATTCCTCGACAGCCAGACGAACGGGCCGGTCTTTGAGCGGGATGCCGGAGCGAGCTAGCCCTTGCAGGATGCCCCCGGCGGGCCCCGGTATCAGGAGACATCCCACCCTTCACGGCCGACACCCATGCAGCTCGGCTCGCGACCCTGCGGGCCTTTCATGAAACCGAGCTGCGGCACGTCCGGCAGCGGACGCGTCACCACCTCATCGTGGGAGATAGTGATGCGCTCGCCATCGTGCAGGATCTCGAGCGGCTCGGTCGCGCCATCGATCATCGCGTATTCCACCCCACCTTCGGTAATCGTCACCTTCAGCCAGCGACCGCGATACGTCAGCCGGAAACAGATGCGCGAGAGCGACGGAGGCAGGCGGGGTGAGAAGAGCAGGGTATCGCCATAGTCCCGCAAGCCGCCGAACCCGGCGACGGCCGCCTGCCACGCCCCGGCCATGGCCGCGAGATGGAGTCCCTCGTCGACATTCCCGGAGATGTCCTGGAGGTCGACCAGCGCAGACTCCCGCATGTACTCATACGCGAGTTCCGTATAGCCAACCTCGGCGGCCACGATCGCCTGGATCGACGCCGAAAGTGACGAATCCCGCACCGTGATCCGCTCGTAATAGCTGAAGTCGCGCAGCTTCTGCTCGAAGTCGAACTGGTCACCGAAGAGATACAGCGCCATCACCAGGTCCGCCTGCTTGACCACCTTGCTCGAGTAGAGCTTGTAATACGGGTAGTGCAGCATCAGCGGATATTCCTTGTGCGACGTATTCTCGAAGTCCCAGTCCCGATACCGGGTGAATCCCTCGGACTGCTGGGTCACCTTGAGCTCATCGTCGTACGGGATCACCATCTTGTCCGCCGCGAATCGCCAGGCCGCGATCTCTTCCTCGTCGATTCCGAGCTCCGCCGCCCGGCCGGGGTACCGCTCCGCGGCGTCGGCGGCGCTCCGGAAGTTCCGCGCGGCCATCAGGTTGGTGAACGTGTTGTTGTCGATCACCGCCGTGTACTCATCCGGCCCCGTCACGCCATCGATCCGGAACTCGCCTCCCGTGGCATCGTGATGCCCGAGCGAGATCCACAACCGCGCCGTCTCGGCCAGCAACTCGAGCCCGATTTCCTCCTCGAATGCGTAATCCTCCGAGGATGAGACATACCGGCGAACGGCGTCCGCGATATCGCCGGAGATATGGAACCCGGCGGTTCCGGCGGGCCAGTAGCCCGAGCACTCCTCTCCCCGGATCGTCCGCCACGGGAAGGCCGCGCCGTTCAGCCGCAGTTCCTTCGCCCGCGCCCGGGCGATATCCAGCGTCGAGTGGCGCCAGAGCAGGGCATCCCGCGCGGAGGGTGGCGCCAGCCAGGTAACCATCGGCAGGATATAGCTCTCCATATCCCAGAACGAATGGCCGTCATACCCACGGCCGGTCAACCCCTTGGCCGGGATCGCCCGCTGCTCGGCGCGTGCCGCCGCCTGCACGATCTGGAAAATCGCGTAGCGCACGGCCTGCTGGAGCTCATCATCGCCCTCGATCTCGACGTCGGTCCGCTCCCAGACCCGGTCGAGGAACTCACGTTGCTCTGCGACGATGCCATCCCACCCGGTACTCTTCGCGGCGGAGAGGGCGGCAACCGTCTGGTCGTGCAACGCCGGCATCGACCGCGCCGCGGACCAGCCGTAGGCAAGGTATTTCACCACCCTAAGCTTTTCGCCCGGCTGTAGCGTGGCATTGAACGTCACCCGCGCCAGGTCGTCCGAGCTCGCCGCCTCGTGGGTGGTGCCTTTCGGCCCGTAGAACTCGTGATCCATCGCCGCCGCCATGCGCAGCCCGCTCGTCTTCGTGTGGTGGCCCAACGCGGCGTCCAGCTTGCCATGCACATGGAAATCGCTGACCAGCGGCGAGACAAGCGCCTTGGATGAGCGCGGATCATGCTCCTGCCCGGGCACCGGCTCATTGGCGACGAGGTTTGACTGGATCACGATCCGGGCCGGATCCCCGATCGGCTCGACCTCATAGGAGATCGCCACGATCGCGCGCTGCACGAACGACACGAGCCGCGTCGTCCGGATCCGCACGCCCTGCCCCGCCGGTGAGTACCACTCCACCTCGCGCCGAAGCACGCCCGCTCGCATGTCGAGCACCCGCTCGTGATGCACGAGCGTCCCGTACCGGATATCGAAGGGCTCATCGTCCACCAGCAACCGGATCAACTTGCCGTTCGTGACGTCGATCATCGACTGCCCCTCTTCGGGGAAGCCATATCCACGCTCGGCATACGGCATCGGCACCGATTCGAAGAAGCCGTTCAGGTAGGTTCCGGGCGAATGATGCGGCTCGCCCTCATCGAGGTTGCCGCGCAGGCCGATATGCCCGTTGGACAGCGCGAAGATTGACTCCGTCTGTCCGAGGAGGCTGGGACGCAGCATCGGCTCCCGCACCGTCCACGGCTCAACCGGGAAAAATCCGGGATCGATCATCGTTCCTCCAGCAACTCACTCAGGTCGTTCACGACCACATCCGCCCCGTTCTCGCGCAGCGCCTCCGCCTGGCCTACGCGGTCTACGCCAACCACCCAGCCGAACGCGCCATTCTTCCCGGCACGAACCCCGGAAACAGCATCCTCGAAGACCGCGCAGGCGGACGCCTCGAACCCGAGTTGCTCCGCCGCATACAGGTAGGTATCCGGTTCGGGCTTGCCCGGAAGGCCCCGCTCCACCGCGACGAGGCCATCAACCTGGACCTCGAACAGGTGGCGCAGCCCGGTCACCTCCAGCACATCCGTGGTGTTCTTGCTGGACGAGACCACCGCGCAGCGATATCCCGCCTCCCGCACGATCTCGACGAAGCGCACCGACCCATCGAAGGTCTCGACCCCGTCCTCCCGGACGATCTCGTGGAACCGATCGTTCTTGCGCTTGCCCAGCCCGCGGATCGTCTCTGCCTCCGGGTCCTCCTCGTCGCCTTCCGGCAACTCGATCCCCCGCGAGGCGAGGAAATCACGCACGCCGTCGTCACGCGGCTTGCCATCGACGTGTTGGAGGTAGTCGGCCAGGATATCGAACTCCTTGAACGATCCACCCCCGGCTTCCGCGCGCCGCTTCAGGAACGCGTCGAACATGCCTTTCCACGCCCTGGCGTGGACACTCGCGGTATCGGTGAGGATGCCATCCAGGTCGAAAAGACAGGCTTTGACCTGGTCGGGAAGTGATGGAACAAGCAATGGAGACCTCCGGTCTACGTCAGGGTCAGATCATCTACTGCGGGTAGTATCACAATTCTCGCGCCAGCGAGGCGCTCCCCCGAGCCTACGGCACACCCCACGCCACCATGTGTCATTCGTGCAACCGGTTCCGTTGGTCGGACCTCCGTTGAACCACAACGCCAGGTCTATATCCCCTGCCCGTTCGGGAAATTATCGCCGGGGTATTGACAGCCCGGAACGGCCCTGTAAGATTGGATGCACTGTATACAACGCATACATGAACGGTTTCGGTCGACCTTACTGCGCAAGACCGACCGGACGAAATGAGCTAGCAAGGGATTTCGTGCGTGAGCGACCCAGCCAGGATCCGGAACGACGACACAGCGGATCGTTACGCCGGCATCATCAAACTCATCAATGGTGACACCAGCCGGATGCGGTCTCGCGAGATCGCCTATGAGGCGGTGAAAGGATCGATCCTCGGCGGGATCTTTGAGCCAAGGGAACGGCTCATCGAGGAACGACTTGGGAAGGCATTGAACCTGAGCCGAACGCCGATTCGCGAAGCGCTCGCGATCCTCGAGCACGAGGGGCTGATCGAGGCCGTGCCCTACAAGGGGCTCCAGGTTCGCGCGGTCACCTTGAGCGATTTCATGGGAATGTACGAGGCGCTCGGCGCCATCGAATCCACCATTGCCCGACTGGCGGTTGGCCGTGTCACGGCCAACGATATCGCCACCCTTTCCGACATCCTTGACCGCGCCGAACACCGAATTCCGGACGATATCCCGGGGCATCTCGCCGCCTGCCGCGAATTCCAGCAACACCTCGGTGACTGCGCGGGAAGCCCCTACCTCACCCGCATCCTGTTGGGCATTGAGGAACGGTCCGACATGTACCTGATCCACACCGGGCAGGACCTGGCGGAAGACAAGATGATGGCGTCCGTCAACGACCGGCGGACGATCCTCGCAGCGGTCCAGTCGGGTGACGCCGACGCAGCTGCACAGGCAGCCCTGGCCCACGCCGATGCGATCCGTGAACGCTGGCACCATCTCTACCCCGCAAGCAACGGAGAAAAGGCTCGAGAGAGATAGCCCTGGCTACCAGGTCGCGGCACATCACCGCAGAAGGGAGGAACGCACCCGGGTCCCATTACCTGCAATCACGTTGTTGCTATGCCCGTTAACACGCGGGAAACAACAAACGTCTCTAGCAATCAGGAGCAACCATGAGCGAGCATGATTCGGGACTCCATCTACTCAATTGTCTTGTTCGCGGCCGGCTCAATCGCCGCAGCCTCATCCAGCGCGCCGCAGCAGCCGGTATCGGTGCTACCGCGCTCGGAACCATCCCCTCTCGCAGCATAGCTGCCCAAGGTTCTGAGCCTTCTGGCGAGGTGGTCTGGGGCATGGACATCAACGTGCCCAATGTCATCCCGTTCGGCGGCATCGCCCTCGCCCAGTGGCAGGGCAAGGAATTCATGTACGACTCCCTCCTGGCGTGGGATGCAGACCTCAATATCATTCCTGCCCTGGCGGAATCCTGGGAAACTCCAGACGACACCACCTACCTCTTCAAACTCCGGGAAGGCGTCAAGTTCCACGACGGCGGCGAAATGACCGCGAAAGATGTCGTCTACTCGTTCGAGATGGCCCTCAACCCGGTAGAACCCGGCGTCAATGTGCCCTATCTCGACAACGTGGCGAGCGTGGAAGCGATCGACGACTATAACGTCCAGATCACGATGTCCATTCCTGACCCCACCCTGAGCGGAACGCTTGCCTGGACTCACTACACGCCGATCGTACCGGAAGGTGTTTTCGACCGGATCGAAGTCCTGAGCGATGGCATCGGGACGGGTCCGTTTCGAATGACCGAGTACAGCCAGGATGACCAGATCGTCTATGAGGCGTTCGAGGATTTCTGGGATCCCGGCGTGCCCGGCATCCAGAAACTGACGCTGAAGATGCTGCCGGATGAGCAGCAGAGAGTCGCAGCTCTTCGCTCGGGGGAAATCGACGGCGCTACCTTCGGCTCCGATGTCGCATCGACATTGGAGAGCGACCAGATCACCGTCATCTCTGGGCTGACGTCGGCGCCAGCGGTGATTCACTTTTCCATGGTTGACGATGTGCCGTGGCGCTCCAGGGAGGTGCGTCAAGCGATCAATCTCGTCGTGGACCGGCAGGAAATCATCGACAAGGTCTTCGGCGGCAATGCGGAGCTCACGGCCGCGATCCCACCAGGGTTCGGCCCGTGGCCGCTACCCGAAGAGGAGATCGCCGCAGCCTATGCGAACGATGTGGAGCGGGCAAAAGCCCTGATGGAAGAAGCGGGGTATGCCGACGGGTTCGACGTAACCCTGCAATCCATCGCCTCTCCGCGGGACACGACACTCATCGCGGAAATCATCCAGCAGGCGCTACAGGAGATCAACATCAACGTGTCTGTCGAGCCACTCGAGATCGGCACGTTCGCGGCAAATGTGGGTACCGGAGAGTTCGAATGGGCCTCTACCCGGCGCGGCATGCGTGGGGACCCAAGCGGTCACGTGGTCGACTTCCGGTCCGGCACATCGAACAACACGAACTGGTTTGGCGATGGCTGGAAACATGAGGAATTCGACACGCTCTATGATGAGGCGCTCAACACCGTTGACGAGGAGCGACGTAAGGAGATCTACGACCAGCTCCAGCGAATCATCATGGAGGAGGTCCCGAACCTCTACACCGTACAGAGCATGAAGTTCCAGGCGATCAACAACCGGCTACAGGGCATGTTCGTATTTTACGGCAACACCAACCCGGGTCTCCGCGAAGTCACCGTTTCAGAAGACTAGGGAGCGTTGCATCGCGGATACACCGCTCGTGCTGTCGATCGTCGTCTAGAGCGACAAAACCAGGTTCGGTCCAAAAAGCCAATCTGCGCGTCGCTCTAGACGCGAGCATCCGGAGATGACCCGCCCGTACGCCGCACCTCGTCCTCTTCGGTCCCGCATCGCACGGGCCTGATGCATCCTCCCATACCTTTCCGGGAAGGAAGAACGATTGGGCCAATACATCTTGCGGCGGATAGCCATGCTGATCCCGACCCTGCTTGGCATGAGCATCCTGATATTCCTGATGCTGCGACTCCTGCCTGGAGATATCGTCGACATCATCGCTGGATCGGACGCGCAGACAGATTCCGCATCTCGGGAAAAACTGCGTGACGCCATGGGGCTTTCCGACCCGCTGTACATGCAGTACTTCAACTGGATCCGGGATTTGCTCCAGGGCGACCCGGGTGTCTCGATGCGCTCGGGCAAGCCGGTAGGGGAACTCATATGGCGCGCCCTCCCGGTGACCATTGAACTCGCTGTGTTGTCCGTGATCATCGCCACGCTCGTCGCGATTCCCCTTGGCGTGATTTCGGCCGTGAGACGAGATACCGGCATGGACTACGCGTCCCGGCTCATCGGCCTGGTCGGGCTCTCGCTTCCCAATTTCTGGCTCGCAACAATCTTCCTCCTGTTTACCTCCAGGGCGTTCGGGTGGGTTCCACCAATCCAGTACATCCCATTCTGGGAAGATCCTGTCGGGAACCTTAAGCAGTTCATGCTTCCGGCATTTGCGGTCGCGGTCCAGCTCATGGCCATCATCATGAGAATGACCAGGGCCACAATGCTCGAAGTCCTGAATCACGACTTTGTCCGGACCGCGCGCGCCAAAGGGTTGCGCGAGCGATTGATTGTCTACCGGCATGCCCTGCGAAACGCCCTGATCCCGGTTGTCACCGTTATCGGCTTCCAGCTCGGTGCATTGCTGGGGTCCTCCGCCATCATCGAGGTGGTGTTCGGGCTGAACGGGATTGGCAACACGCTCTTGCAAGCCATCTTCAACCGCGACTACACGCTGGTCCAGGCCGCGGTCCTGTATCTGGCTGTCATGTTCGTGCTCGTCAACCTGATCGTCGATGTTCTCTACGGGCTGCTTGATCCAAGGATTCGCCAATCATGAGCACCGGAATCTCCGCGTTGCGACCAGCGACACTCGACGCCGCCGCTGAGCCTTTGCGTCAATCGTCCCAGCCCAAATGGTGGAGGCTGCTGCTCAACAATCCGATCGGCACCGTGGGTGTGATCATTGTCGGCATCACGATCCTCGCCGCGATCTTCGCGCCACTCCTTGCCCCATACGACCCTGCCAACCAGCAAGCCGATCGCCTGCTGGGGCCGTCCGGAACCCACATCTTCGGCACCGATGACCTGGGCCGGGACACCCTTTCACGGATCATTTTCGGCGCCCGCGTGTCACTACAGGTCGGGATCATGTCAATTGTTGTTTCCCTGCTGTTCGGCGGGTTACTGGGGATCGTCGCCGGTTTCGTCGGAGGCGTCACCGACAGCATCCTGATGCGCTTCGTCGATATCCTGTTTGCGTTCCCGGGGCTCATTCTCGCTATCGTTATCACCGGTCTGCTTGGGCCGAGCAGCCGCAACGCCATGATCGCGATCGGCGTCATCTATACCCCGGCCTTCGCCCGCGTAATTCGTGGCTCGGTCCTGTCAGTACAGAACGAGGCCTACATCGACGCGGCCAGGGTGGTCGGCGCGACAAACGGGCGATTGGTCCGCCAGCACATCATTCCCAACATCATGGCCCCGATGATCGTCCTGGTCACGGTCTATCTCTCCAGCGCAATCCTGGCAGAAGCCAGCCTGTCCTTCCTGGGACTTGGCAGCCAGCCCCCGGAGCCTTCCTGGGGAGGCATGTTGAACGCCGCTCGAACGTATATGGAGATCAACCCATGGATGGCCATCGCCCCGGGCCTGGCCATCATGCTGGTCGTCCTCGGGTTGAACTTCCTGGGTGATGGACTCCGAGACGTATTGGACCCCCGACTGCGTGTTCGATAACACCAGGACGCTTCATACAGGGAGTTCAAGCGACATACGACTGTATGCATTGCATACAGCACTGACAGGCCAGTGAAGAAAACCCGCATGTCCTGCCGCCGGAATGGAACCGGCCCGGTAATCCAGAGTCCACCTTGCACCGATGCCTGATTGGTATCAGGAGGATCAGAACGAGTGAAGATCACGCGAATCTCGACGACCGTCGTCAACGCGAACATGCGCAACTGGATTTTCGTCAAGGTCGAAACCGACCAGGACGGCCTCTACGGTTGGGGCGAAGCCACCCTTGAATGGAAAACCGCCGGCGTGGTCGGCTCGGTCGAGGATCTTGGTCGGCTCCTTATTGGCGAGGATCCCCGCCGGATCGAACATCTCTGCCAGATCATGACCCGCCAGTATTTCTGGCGCCCCGGTATCGAGGGGATGTCCGCGATGAGCGGGATCGAGCAGGCGCTCTGGGACATCAAGGGCAAGGCGCTCAACGTCCCGGCCTACGAACTCCTCGGCGGCCGCGTCCGCGACAAGGTCCGCGTCTACAACCATCTCGGCGGCGGCCAGATGAAAGTGATGTACGAGAGCGAGACCCCAGAGCAGTTCGCCGAAAACGCCCTCTCGGTCCGGGAAGAGGGATACACCGCCATCAAATTCATGGCCGTGCCCCGCACCGAGCCGATCGAGGGCACGACCAGCGTCCGCCTCGCCGCAACATACGTCGAAGCGATCCGGGACGCTGTCGGCCCCGATATGGACCTGATGGTCGATCTACATGGGCGGACCTGGCCCGCGATGGCAATCCAGTATTGCAACGCCCTGGAGCCCTACGGTCTCTACTTCTTCGAGGAGCCATGCTCCACCGACGACATCGCCGCCACCGAAGAAGTCACCCGCAAGGCACGCATCCCGATTGCGACCGGCGAGCGCCTCGTCGGGATGCGCGGGTTCCGCGATCTCATCGCCCGCCGCGCCTGCCACATCATCCAACCCGATCTCTCCCACTGCGGGGGCCTGTGGGAGGCGCGCAAGATCGCCGCGATGGCCGAGGCCCACTCGATCGCCGTGGCGCCGCACAACCCAAACGGTCCTATCGCCACCGCGGCAACCATCCATTTCGCGCTCTCGACACCCAATTGGGTGATCCAGGAAGCCATCACCAACGATGTCCCCTGGCGCAACGATGTCGTGATCAACCCTGTCATCGTCGAGGACGGCTACGTCGCCGTTCCGGACCGGCCGGGGCTCGGCATCGACATCAACGAACGCGAGGCGGCGAAATATCCGTTCAAGCCGGAAGCCATGCAGCGGTATTTCCACCCTGATGGCACCGTCGCCGACTGGTAATTCCCGAGGCCCTTCGTGAATAGGTAGCAGGAGCATGCACCATGACATCGACACTGTTCGCCGGCGTCGCGAAAGCGGATATCACCCCTCCCATAGGGATCGCACATGGGGGCTGGGGGGCCCAGTCCCACGAACGCGCCGTCGACATCGACATGCCGCTCACCGCGACCGCGCTCGCGCTCCGGTCAGGTGACCAGACGACGGTCATCGTGGATATCGACACGTGCTGGCTTTGGGGTGAACACGCCCAACGCGCACTCGACGCAGTCACTACCCTCACCGGCCTCCCGGAAAACGCAATCCGCCTCTCCTACACACATACCCACTCCGGTCCCATCCATGGTCGCGAGGGCTCCTGGATTGCCGGCGGCGCGGAGATGCTCCCGGGCTATACCGAGTACGTTCGTCACAGCATCGCCGGTGCAGTCGATTCCGCACTCAGGTCGCTTCAGCCCGCGCGTGTGGCGGCACATACCGGCACCTCATCAATCTCGGTCAATCGACGGTTTGCCCGACCTGAAGATGGCACGATCGTCGTTGGCCGAAACTGGGACGGTATTCTCGACCCTGAAGTGCTCGTTCTCCGGATCGACACTGCCGACGGCGCGCCCCTTGCCGCCGTCGTCAACTTTGCCTGTCACCCCATCACCGTCGGCCCCGACAATGACCTCGTCACGCCCGACTATCCTGGCGCCGTCAAGTCGCTGGTCGAGCAAACGACCGGTGCGACATGCCTCTTCCTTCAGGGGGCCGCTGGAGATATAGGCCCCGTTCGGGGCGTGGCTCGCGACGGCATCAACCAGTACAAGCGCCTCGGTGCGATCCTTGGTCACGAGGCAGCAAAACTCTGGTGGGAGGCCGAACCGTTCCCGACTGAAGAACACTACGTCGGCACGCTCGAATCCGGCGCTCCACTTGCGATCTACGAAGATCGGCCACTTCCCGCACGTGACCAGCACGTGCGCTTTGCCCGCGCCACCATCAACCTGCCCGTCAAGGAGATCGGCGACCCGGTTGAGCTGACCGCCGCATCGACCAGGCACACGGCCGAGCTGGAGCGACTCCGAAGCTCCGGTGGAAGCGAGGACGAGATCCGAGCAGTCACGATGAAGGCCAAGCGAGCCTCCATGCGTGCCGATCTCGCACGCAACCTGGAAGGGAACGATACCTGGCCCGTTGATATCCACGCCATCGCGATCGGCAACACCATCGCGCTCCTCGGCATGGCGGCAGAGCCGTTCGCCGCCATCGGTCTGGCAATAAAGGAGCAGTCGCCCTTCACCCATACGCTCGTCTCTGGATACACAGGGGTAGGATGGGCCTACCTGCCTACCGCGGACGCCTATGAATCCGGCGGCTACGAAATCGAGGTCACCCCATTCGCTCCCGAAGCCGCGGAGATTGCCATCCAGGAAGCAGTCAGTCTTCTCAAGCGACTCTGACCAACCAGGCCCGACGACCAAACCACTAGCCAGGAGGAGCATCTATCATGACCACCCACGCAACCAGCCAGGACATCGTCAATCGCGCCCGCCAGGTCATTCCCGGCGGCGTCAACTCCACCAATCGCTCGATGGCGTGGCCCTTCGTCACACGCGAAACCGACGGGGCCTACTTCACCGACGCCGACGGTAACCGCTACCTCGATTACCACGCCGCATTCGGCCCGCTCGTCCTCGGCCACAACCATCCCCGCGTCAACGAAGCCATCCGCGAGGTCACCTCGAAGCTCGACCTCATGGGCGTTGGCGTCACCGAACTCGAAGTCGAGCTCGCCGAAACCATCACCCGCCATGTTCCCGCCGCCGAGCGCGTCCTCCTCACCAACTCCGGCTCGGAAGCAACCTATGCCGCACTCCGCCTCGCCCGAGCCGCTACCGGGCGCGACCACATCGTCAAATTCCAGGGCACCTACCACGGCTGGCACGACGCCGTCCTCATGAACGTGATCACGCCGGAAGACAAGATCGGGCAAAAAGACCCGCTCTCCAGCGGCATGCTCGCCGAGACCGTCGACCGCACGATCGTGCTGCCCTTCAATGACCCGGCAACGCTCCGAGACACGCTCCGGGAACACGGGGACAAAATCGCCGCGGTCTTCGTCGAGATCATCCCGCACAACATCGGGTGCGTGCTCCCCAGCGATGAATTCCTCACCACCCTCCGCGAGGCCACAAACGAAAGCGGCTCCCTCCTCATCTTCGACGAGGTGGTCACCGGTTTCCGTCACAGCCTCGGCGGCTACCAGGGCATCGTCGGCGCGGATCCCGACCTCACCACCTTCGCCAAGGCGATGGCCAACGGGTACCCGATTGCCGCGCTGGCCGGCAAGGCGAAGTACATGGACCTCTTCGGCGCCGGCGGGGTGTTCTTCGCAGGCACCTATAACGGTCACCCACTCAGCGTCACCGCCGCTCTTGCCACCATCGGCGAACTTGAGGACGGCAGCGTCTACCGCCACACCTTCGGACTCGCCGAGCGAGCCGCCACCGGTCTCGAGGAGATCGCCCGCGAAAAGGGCATCCCCATGACCGTCGCCCGCTATGGTTCCGTCTTCGTTCCGTATTTCATGGAAGGCGAAATCGGCACGTACACCGACCTCCTGCGCAACGACACCGAACTGGACATCGCCTTCCGCCGGGGCATGTGCGACCAGGGCATCTTCATGCTCCCCACCGCCCTCAAGCGCAACCATGTCAGCGCCGCCCACACTCAAGAGGATATCGACCGCACCCTCGAAACTGCCCGCACCGTCCTCAACCAACTCCCGGTCACCGTCTAGACCGCGGGTAGCCCCGGACTTCAGGGCCGCGCCAGCGGTCGGGAATGCCCGGGGCGCGACCACGGGCGCTAGCCGGACGCGCGCTGGCCGGGTATCGTAACCAGCATTGACGTCGCACCGACCGATACCCGGAGGCTCTCCCCCTATGCACCTCGACCTCGACTCGCTCACCCACGCCGGCCGCAACCAGCCGGTGTTCGCCGATAACGGCATGGTCGCCACCAGCCAACCGCTCGCGACCCAGGCGGGAATCGCGATCCTCAAGGCCGGTGGCAACGCCGTCGACGCCGCCATAGCGACCGCATCCACCCTCACCGTCGTCGAGCCTTGCTCCACCAGCATCGGCGGCGACGCCTTCGCCCTCGTCTGGGACGGCACCGACCTCCACGGCCTCAATGGCTCCGGACGCGCGCCCGCAGCCCTCACCATCGATGAGGTCCATGCCCGCGGCCACGAGACCATGCCCGACTACGGCTGGCTGGCCGTTACCATCCCTGGCGTCCCCGCGTCCTGGCGCGATCTCCACGCCCGCTTCGGCAAGCTTCCGTTCGAACAGGTCCTCGAACCCGCGATCACCTACGCCGAAAACGGATTCCCTGTCTCGCCGGTGACATCCCACAGCTGGCAGCGCCAGGTCGACCATCACCGCTCCGAGCTGACCGGACCTGAATTCGGCCACTTCCTCGACCTCTACGCCCCCAACGGCACCGCCCCCGGCGTCGGCGACACCTGGCGGAGTGCCGACAAGGCAAACACCCTCCGCCGCATCGCCGAGACCCACGCCGACGCCTTCTACACCGGCGAGATCGCCGAAGCGATCGCCGCCTTCGCCCGCGAGACCAACGGCTTCATCACCGAATCCGATCTCGCCAGCCACACCAGCACCTGGGTCGACCCGATCAGCGCCAGCTACCGCGGCTACGATGTCTGGGAAATCCCGCCCAACGGCCAGGGCATCGCCGCCCTCATCGCCCTCAATATCCTGGAGGGCTACGATCTCGCCTCCCTGCCGCGCAACTCGGTCGAGAGCTTCCACCTCCAGATCGAGGCGATGAAGCTCGCGTTTATCGACGCCCACCGCTACGTCGCCGACCCGGAACAAGCCGCCGTCCCGGTCGAGGGGCTCCTCTCGGATGATTACGCCGCCACCCGCCGCGCCCTCATCGGCGACACCGCGCTCGACCCCGAGCCCGGCGAGCCGCCGCATTCGGATACCGTCTACCTCTGCACCGCCGACAGCGACGGCATGATGGTCAGCTTCATCCAATCCGCCTACAAGGGCTTCGGCTCCCGCGTCGTCGCCCCCGGCCTCGGCTTCTCCTTCCAGAACCGGGGTCGCGGCTTCTCGCTCGATCCCGCCCACCCGAACGCCCTCGCGCCCGGCAAGCGCCCCTTCCACACCATCATCCCTGGCTTCCTCACCAGGGACGGCGCCCCCATCGGCCCCTTCGGCGTGATGGGCGGGTTCATGCAGCCGCAGGGCCACGTCCAGATGATCGTCAACACCATCGACCATCACATGGATCCCCAGACCAGCATCGACGAGCCTCGCTGGCAATGGGACGAAGGGCGCAGGATCATGCTCGAATCCACCGTCGACCCGGAGATCGTCGAGGCCCTCCGCGCCCGTGGTCACGAGATCGATGTCCGCGACGATCTCACCGCCTTCGGCCGCGGCCAGATCATCTGGCGGCTCGACAA
>CAZVAA010000059.1:0-1600 GCA_964624125.1 uncultured Sphaerobacteraceae bacterium
AGGAACGCGCGGTCGCGAGGGCTGTCCAGCGTGCGGCGCACCAGGCCCTGATGTCTCAGCAGCAGGACGTCCTGCCGGAGGTACATTTCGAACCGGTCCCGCGTGCGACGGTCTCCCAAAACCAGATCTCCTTCTCGAGCGATCGCCAGCCGCTGTCCATCGGCAAGGAATATGACCTGGATAGCCGCTCCCGCATCGAGCAGCAGGCGCAAGAGTCGACGCAGGAGCAGCCTGCCCACCCGTCGGGAATCCCCGTCCTGCGGGTTCTCGGTCAGGTTGGCGGCACCTACATCATCGCCGAAGGTCCGGAAGGCATGTTCCTGATTGACCAGCATGCCGCACACGAACGGGTGATGTACGAGAAGATCCTGGGACAGATGCAGGCAAAGGCGGTCGACCAGCAACCGATGCTCGACCCACTCGTTGTGGAATTGCCGCCCGATGAGCTATCGATTTTCGAGAAGTCGGCTGAGGAGTTGAACCAGATCGGGTTCGATGTGGAGCGGTTCGGCGAGCAGAGCGTCATCATTCGCCAGATTCCCGCGCTGGTGCGTGGGGTCGATATTGCCGAACGGTTCCATGAGATCCTGCGGGAACTTGCTGATGGTGGCTCCGGAGATTCATGGCTGGACTCTGTGGCGATCAGCGCCGCATGCCACACCTCGATTCGCGCCGGGCAACCGCTGTCGCTGCCCGAGATGCGCGAACTCGTCGCCCAACTGGAGCGCACGCAGCAGCCTCGTGCCTGTGGCCATGGCCGACCGACGATGCTCCACATGTCGCAGACCGAGCTCGAGCGCCAGTTCTCCCGGCGCTAACCCCAACGCTTGCCTGAGGGATGAAACGGCGCCGGCTCCCATTCCGTTCGGTAAGGCACAAACCCGCGTGCTTCGTAGTTGGCGATCGCGCGAGGACCATCGGTTGCGCGAGTGCTGAGCCAGATACGCTCCGCGCCGTGGTCGAATGCGTACTCGATCGCGTTGGAGAGCAAGTGCTTGCCGAGACCGCGCCCCTGGAACTCCGGGATGATCCCGAAGTACTGCAGTTCGACTCCCGGCTCCGTAGAAGCGAAATCGAGCTCCGCATATCCGGCGGGGGTGCCGCGCGCGTAGAGGACCAGCAGGTGCACGTCGGGGCGGGCCAGGTGTTTTCCCAGGCGTGCATCAGGCCATTTAAGCCGGTCTACCCACCAGAAATCTCGCCCGACGGCGTCATAGAGGAAGCGATAGAAAGACACGAGCGGTTCATGCGACCGCATAAGCAGGAGCCCTGTGTCGTTGAGCGTCGACGGCCGAAATGCTTCCCGACCCGACAGGTGGAGGTATGTCGCGAGGATCGGGCGCTCCTGCGTCACTTGTACGCCCCGCGCCAGCCATTGAAGCGGACCATCAGGACGTCGCGTACGTTCTGGAGCGTATCGGTGACCGGATTGACCTTGCTCTGCTCGCCGTATTGCCATGTCACGGGGATCACCGCGATCCCGTAACCGAGCTGGCGGGCGATGAACAGGAGTTCCACGTCAAACGCGGTGACGCGTGGGGATCTCACTTCGCCCGCGTCGCGATAAAGCTGCTGCCGGGCGAGGATGTCGTCGATCGCG
>CAZVAA010000059.1:1700-14386 GCA_964624125.1 uncultured Sphaerobacteraceae bacterium
CGCGCCGCGCTCATGCCCGCGAGGACCGCCGACGCCTTGCCCCGGTGCGGTTCAGCGAGGACACGGACGACGCCATCTCCCCGGGCCGCTGCTTCAGCCTTCGCAACTGTATCGTCGGTGCTGCCATCGTCGACGACGATGATTTCGAAGCTCGATACGAGATGCTCGAAGTATTGGCGGATCCGCTCGATGGATTGAGCGACGCGGCCTGATTCGTTGTAGACCGGGACGACGACAGAGACGGTTGGGGCAGGTGACGTGCCGGTTGATTGTGTATCAAGAGATGTGGCGTCGCTCACCCGTATCCCAGTTCCTCATGCGATAGAATCCGCCTGCATTCACGAATTTCCACTGCATGAGTCTAGCATGCACGCGTGTACGCTTCGGGACCGGCTACCATTACCCCAGGAGTATCCGTACACCCGGATTCGGGGAGTCAGGTCGGGAGCCCACAACATGATCAAGGCGCTGCTATACAACTCCTGCACGTCCTGCAGGAAAACGGAAAGTGTTCTGAAAGAGTCCGGTGTCGACTACGAGAAGCGAGAGTATTTCAAGGATCGCTTCACGGTCGACGAGCTTCGCGCGCTCCTCGCGTCGGTTGGAATGACCGCGTCGGATGTGATCTCGAAGCGAAGCCGCGTTTACAAGGAGCGCAATCTGGAGGAAGCGAATCTCTCGGACGATGACATCCTTGAGCTGATGGTCGAGGAGCCAACGCTGTTGCGCCGTCCGATCGTCATCAACGATGGCAAGGCGGTTGTTGGCCACAATGAGGCGAAGCTCCGCGACCTGATCGCCGGTTAGCGATCCGCGAATTCAACCTGAAAGGCAATTCATGACCCTTGATTTCGGCACGCATGCATCTGCGGCTGGTGGCGTGGACAAGGCACTGCAGCGGGCGGTGGATGTCGGCGCGACATCGGCCCAGATCTTCACCAAGAACGAGCGACAGTGGCGGGCGAAGCCGCTCGATCCCGACGTGGTCGAGCGCTGGCACGAGGAGCGCGAGCGCACCGGCATCCGGCAAGTGATCTCTCACGCGTCATACCTGATCAACCTTGCGTCACCAAAAGATGACCTGATCGAAAAGTCGATGGGAGGGCATACGGAGGAGTTGGAGCGCGCACACACGCTTGGCTTGCAGGGCGTCGTGTTGCACCCGGGTGCGCATACCGGTTCCGGAGTGGAGACAGGCATCGCGAAGATCGCGGAGTCGCTGAATCGCCTGCACGACCAGCTTCCGCACACCACGACGCGGACCCTGCTGGAAACCACGGCGGGGCAGGGGAGCGCGCTCGGCCGCTCGTTCGAGGAGATCGCCGCGATCATCGACCAGGTTGAAGCGAAGGACCGCGTCGGCGTCTGCCTCGACACCTGCCACATTCTCGCCGCCGGATATGACATTCGCACGGCTGAGGGCTATGCGAATGTCATGGACGATTTCGATCGCACGATCGGGATCAACATGCTCTACGCCATTCACCTGAACGACTCGAAGATGCCGCTCGCGTCCAACAAGGACCGTCATGAGCATATCGGGGAGGGAGAGGTCGGGCTCGAGGGATTTCGCGCCCTGGTGAACGACGCGCGACTCTCTGGACTTCCAGGCGTCCTGGAGACCGAGAAGGATCCTGACGGCGACCACGATCGCCGCAATCTCGAGCTACTGCGCAGCCTGGTGGAGATGTAGCTTGCCCACGCAAAAGCGGCCCGGGGATATCTCCGGGCCGCTTTCTACTCTTGCTAGAGGTCGACTTTCTGGCTCTCCAGCCGGTTGACGACCATGATCCGTGGCTCGGTCATGTCCTCGATCGCATAGCGGAGCCCTTCGCGTCCCAGTCCCGAATCCTTGACGCCCCCATAGGGCATGTGGTCGATCCGGTACGACGGGATGTCGTTGATGATCACACCGCCAGCCTCGATCTCCTCATGCGCGACCATCGCATGCTCGAACCGGTTCGTGAAGACGCCAGCCTGCAGGCCGTAGTCCGAATCGTTCAGCTTGTGGATGCCGTCGGCGAAATCCTTCACCGGGAAGATCGTCACCAGCGGGGCGAACGCCTCACGCGTGCAGACCAGGCTATCGGTCGGCGCGTTCTCGATCACGGTCGGCTCGAAAAACGCGTCGTGGGATGAGCCGCCGGTCAACACCTTCGCGCCTTCGGAGACGGCGTCGTTCGTCCATTGCTGGGCCCGCTCGGCGTGCTTCTTCTCGATCATCGGGCCAAGCTCGGTCTCCGGATCAAGCGGATCTCCCTGTTTCAGGGATTTAGATGCCTCGACAATCTTGTCGCGCACCTCGTCATACCGCGATTCGTGGACGAAGATACGCTGGACCGAGATGCACGTCTGGCCAGCGTAGGAGTAGGCGCCGGTACGGATGCGCGACACCGCGAAATCGACATCCGCATCGTCGTCGATCAGGACTCCCGCGTTGCCGCCGAGTTCAAGCACGACCTTTTTCTTGCCCGCCCGCGCCTTCATCTCCCATCCCACATCCGGGGATCCGGTGAAGGAGAGAAGCTTGAAGCGGTCATCGGCGATCATCGCGTCGCCGGTCTCACGCGACATAGGCAAGACGCTCACCGCGCCCTTGGGCACACCAATCCGGTCGATCAGGCTGGCGAAATAGAGCATCGTCAGCGGCGCCAGTGTGGGGGGCTTGAGCACGATCGGGTTGCCCGAGGCGAGCGCCGGGGCGATCTTGTGCAGCGCAAGGTTCAACGGGAAGTTGAACGGCGAGATTCCGGCTATCGGGCCGATGGGAAATCGGCGAACGATCCCGACACGGCCCTTCGAGGACGCCATCAGGTCAAGCGGGAGCACGTCGCCTTCGATCCGCTTGGCTTCCTCGGCGGCGTTCTCCAGCGTGAAGATCCCGCGATCGACCTCTGTCGTGGATTCCTTGATGGGCTTGCCGCATTCCCGGGCGATGATATCGATCATCGTGTCCCGTTCCTTGCGAAGCTCGGCCGCGAGATCATGCAGCCACTGCGCGCGCTCGTACGTTGGCGTTCGTCGCAGCCTCGGGAACACCTGGATCGCGTTTTGGAGGGCGGATTCGAGATCGGAAGGCTGCGCCATAAAGGTCTTGCCCACGACGCTGCCATCGAACGGGTTCGTTACCTCGTGGGTGTGCTTGTTTTCTTTCCAGTAGCCTGCAAGGAACATTGGATAGGTTCGGGACATGGACGATCCTCCAAAAGCGCAATGCCCGGCCACGAAGAGAACTTCGGAGCCGGGCATTGGCATCAAGTCATATGGACGGCGCCAGGTGCACTAGTACAGGTTCGCACCCTTGTCGCGGAACGGGTCGTAGTACGAGTCCGCGTTCGTCTGCTGGTTCTCCGGGCCAACGCCAGACTCCCACCAGATCGGATTCTGGCCACCGATTGTCGCCAGTTCGGTCTTGCTGTAGACAAGCCCTTCGCGCTCCAGCGTCGAAAGCTCGTATTCCTGGCTCATGGTGATCGCGTCCACCGGGCAAACCTGCGAGCAGAGCCCACAGAAGAGGCAGCGGCCGGCCTTGAGGATGAACTCGCCAAGCTCACGGTCGCCTTCCTCGGATGGCACCACATGCATCTCGAGACAGGAGGTCGGGCAAATCCGGGCGCAGAGGCCACAGGCAACGCAGAGCGCCTCGCCCGTGTCCGGATCGGCGCGAAGCGACGGGAGCCCGCGATACCGCGGCGCCATTGCCCGCTTTTCCTCAGGGTAGTGCTGTGCCACCTTCGGGGTGAACAGCCGTTTCATTGTGACACCGAAGCCCTTGACCTCGTCAAACATGGGACCTCGTCCTTTCGTGCTCTAGTCGGCCGACGCCGTACCAGCGTCGAGGGTGACAAGACGCGGCTGCAGCGGTCGGTAGGTATCAGCGTTTGCGGTCAGCACGGTCGCGCCCTGCTCGGCGAGCGACGCCACCGGGGTGACGATTCCGCCGCGCTCGAGGCGGGCGTAGGTGACGCCGGCGTAATCCGGGACGACCTGCGTGATCTCCGCCATGATCCGGCTCGGGTGATCGGCGTTGAGGCCGTAGCCCATGCGCTTCGAAACCAGGCTGAGGATCTCGATGACGGTCTTCGCTTCGCCGATTGTCGGAACCGCCGCGCGAACGCGCTGGACCGTGCGGTCGAAGTTGGTGAAGGTGCCGTCCTTCTCGAGGTTCAGGGCCAGCGGCAGCACGATATGAGCGATCTGCGCCAGCGGCGAGTCATAAGCGTCCACGACGATCAGCAGTTCAAGCTTCTGGAGCGCATCGAAGAGTTCGCGGTTGGCAAAGACGTGCCGTGTGCCGTGCCCGCCCTCGATCCACATCGCCTTGATCGTGCCGTTGTTGATCGCATCGACCAGGTCGTCGAAGGCGACTCCCGGTTCTGCCGGAAGCTCGCGCACCGGCACGAAGCCGTTGGAGGTCGATGCCTTGTCCGCCCAGCGCCCGAGCCACAGCTGTTCGAGTGCCCGGCGCGCCGTGGTATCGGTCACGGGGAACCCGCCCGGAAGCAGGTCCGCCGTCAGGCCCATGTCCGTGGTGCCCTGATGGTTTGCCGGGCCACGGAGGGAGGCGATACCGCCGCCAACGCGGCCGACATTCCCGGAGATCACCGAGAGGTTGTTCAGCGCCGCGGCGATCGCCTCTGCATCACCGTAGTCGCCGGAGTCGTTGTTCATGATCCGGAACGGGATCTGGTGATGCACCGGCGTATCCTGCGCGACGGTGTGGAAGATGGCTCCCGGCGGGTGACCCTCGGCCGGGCGTTCCGATGCGAGCTCCTGCTTGCCAGTCACGAAGACCATCGCGGCCTCTCGGATTTGCTCGGCAGGCACGCCGGACTTCTCGGCCACCGCATCGAGATCGACCTCGCGGATTGCGCTGGTATCTCCGGTGGCGAGCCCGAGCCGGACGACCTCGGCATTGATTGCCTCGATCACGAGGGAGGTGGTGTTCGGCTTCGGCTTGATCCAGAGCACCGCACGGTCGCAAAGCGGATAGTGCTCGGTTGCCACAACGACGATTCGGGTCTCGCGGTACAGCCGTGAGTGGTTGATCCAGTAGGAAGCGATCGGCGCATGCTCGAAGATCGACGGACCGACGACCAGCAGGTTGTGGGCGTCGGAGAAGAGCTCCTGCATGTTGTTGGTGTGCGCGACGTCGTACCCAAGCGCCTGGCGCGTGACGCGCTCAACGGCGGCCTGGTTCGGGCTCAGAAGGCGGTTGACCGTGTTGGACTGCATGACCGCGCGAGAGAACTGCTGGAGGACATAGGCCTCCTCGTTGGTGTTCTCGCCGGACGCAAGCGCGCCGAACACGCTGCCCTGGTAGTGGGCGAGCCCTTCCGCGACCAACTCGATCGCTTCATCCCACGACACTTCGTAGGCAACGCCGTCAGTGTCGCGTGAGCGCGGGAAGACGAGCCGCTCGGCAGACTGGATCTGCTCATGACCCCACTTGCCGCGATCGCAGGTGTAACCATGGTTCACGCCGCGCTCCCACAGGTGGGTGGTGCGGCGGACGACGCCCTTGTTGGACTCGATATTGAGCGTGCAGCCGACATCGCAGAAACCGCAGATGGTCTCGGTGGTGTCGAGCTCCCACGGGTGGTGGCCGAAGTGGCGATCCGTGAGGGCGCCGACCGGGCAAACCGCGATGCACATACCGCAGTTGACACAGGTGCCTTCCTGGATCATGTCCTGGCCGAACTGCGGGGCGATCGTCGCCTCCAGCGCGCGGTTGGTCGTCTCGATCGCGGTAACACCGATGATCTCGTCGCAAACACGGGTGCAACGATTGCACATGATGCAGCGGTCCCACTTGTAATCAATGGTGGCGCTGAAGTGCTCGTAGGGTTGCGCAAGTTTCGGACGTCGATAGGGGTTGGCGTTGATGTTGTGGAGGTATGTGTTGTCCTGGAGATAGCACTCGCCGGACTTGTCACACGTCGGGCAGTCCAGCGCGTGGTCGATCAGGTACATCTGGAGGATGTACTGGCGTGCTTCCATCGCGCGTGGTGAGTGGGTAAGCACCTCCGAGCCTTCCCCGAACACCGCGGAGCAGGACTCGACGAGGCCTCCGCGTCGACCGAGAATCTCGACCGTGCAAATCCGGCATGAACCCCAGGCGCGCATCAGCGGCTGGAAACAGAGGTTCGGGACCTCGATACCAACCATCCGCGACGCTTCCAGGATGCTGGTACCGGCTGGAACCGTTACTTCCTGGCCATTGATGGTGCCGGTGACCATTTTCTGTTCTGTTGCTGTCACCATAAGTGAGGGAAGCCTCCGTCGGCGTACTGCGGGTCGCGAGCGCGGCCCCGGCCTTCCGGGCGATTACTCGCGAAGCAACGTGGAACCCGCCTCTGAGCATTCGCTCTGCATCCACGTACATGTGGGCGCCGGGCGCACTGGGCACAGTGCGAACCAGGCCCGTCAAACTGTGTTGATGGTACCACAGCACCCTTGGCATTTCGGACCATTTGCCCAACGCTACGGCAGTTTTGCCCGAAGACCCATTCGTGTCTGTGCCGCGTGTGCGGTATTTTGTTCAGGCAGCCAGTTACAGGGAAGTAGAATGGCAGCAGAACAGTGATCTCGTGGATGAAACCCTGGAGGAATTCGCACCTTGTCAGCAACGACCCTGGATGCCCCGACCGACACGCTGCAGACCGTGATCGGTCTCGAAGTACACGCGCAGGTGCTCTCCAGGAGCAAGATGTATTGCTCCTGCTCGGCGGAGTACGCCAGCGCCGAGCCGAATACGCATACCTGCCCGGTTTGCCTTGGCTTGCCCGGCGCGTTGCCGGTCATGAACGAGGCGGCGATCGAGACGGTGGTCCGCACCGGCCTTGCCCTGAACTGCACGATTCCGGAGTTCAGCAAGCTCGACCGCAAGAACTATGTGTACCCGGACCTGCCGAAGGGCTACCAGATATCCCAGTACGATATGCCTCTCTGCATCGATGGCACGATCGAGTTCTTCGTCGACGGGGAGCGCCGCACCGCAGGCATCACCCGCGTCCATATCGAGGAGGACACCGGTCGCCTCATTCACGACCAGACGGTGGACGAAGGCATCAGCCTCGTCGACCTGAATCGCTCCGGCGTTCCCCTGATGGAAATTGTCGGTGAGCCTGACCTGAAGTCGCCGGAGGAGGCCCGCGAGTACCTGATGGCGCTTCGGCGGATCCTTCGGTACATCGGCGCCTCGACCGGGAATATGGAAGATGGGGCGTTCCGCTGCGATGCCAACATCTCCGTGCGGGCAATGGACGGCAGCTTCATCGGCCCTAAGGTCGAGATCAAGAACATGAACTCGTTCCGGGCCGTGGAGCGCGCACTTCGCTTCGAGGAAGTCCGCCAGCGTGAAGCGGTCAAGTCGGGCGAGGAGCTTGTGCAGGAAACCCGTGGCTGGGTTGAGGCGCAGGGCGCGACCGTGTCCCAGCGCACCAAGGAAGCCGCGCACGATTACCGCTACTTCCCCGAACCTGACCTTCCACCGCTGGTGATGACCGAAGAGCGGGTGAATGGAATCCGCGAGACCCTGGCGGAGCTTCCACTCAAGCGTGAGGCACGGTTCTCGGCTGACTACGACCTGTCGTCGTCGGATGCGGCGCTTCTCACCGGGGAAAAAGCGATCGCTGACATCTACGAAGAGGTAGTCGCCGGCAAGTCCGACAAGAAGTTTGCCCGCACCGCCGCGAACTGGATCGTCAACGACATCATGGGCATCGCTCGCTCGCAGGGCATGCGCGCGGACGAGCTTCCACTTGACGCGAAGCAGATCCGCGAACTGGTTGACCTGGTGCACGACGGCAAGCTCACCGGTCGGGCCGCGAAGGATTTGCTCGCAAATCTTGAGGCTGGAGAGTCACCCGCCAAGGCAGCCGAGCGCCTGGACTTGCTCGCGGTCGAGGACGACGACGAAGTCCGCTCCGCGGCCCAGGCCGTCGTTGATGAGAATCCTGCTGCTGTCGCCGACTATGTCGGTGGCAAGAAGGCGGCGATCGGTCGCCTGATCGGCGAGACGATGAAGCGCACGGGTGGTCGCGCGCGGCCGGACGCGGTTCGTGCGGCACTCACGGAAATCCTGGACGCACAGTAAACACCGGATGAATGATCATCCTCTGCCGACGACGATGTCGACACGGGGTCAACGACGATATCTCTGAGGCATGAAGGAAATCACTGATGGTTGTTAAGGCCGACATTATGGCAGGGGAAGTTGTTGCCTCCGGGCCGGCGAAAAAGGAGCGAAGCCTCTTCGGCGTCGCCGTCGAGCAGTTCAATATCGCCGCCGACATGCTCAATCTCGACGACGGAATGCGCAGTGTCCTCGGCACATGCCAGCGTGAACTGACGGTGAACTTCCCGGTTGTGCTGGACGACGGCTCGGTCGAGGTCTTCACCGGCCACCGGGTCCAGCACAATCGAAACCCCGGCCCCACCAAGGGGGGCATTCGCTACCACCAGGACGTCACGCTGGAGGAAGTGAAGGCCCTCGCGATGTTCATGACGTGGAAATGCGCGGTCGTCGGGTTGCCGTATGGCGGCGCCAAGGGTGGCGTTGTCGTCAACCCGAAGGAGCGGTCTCACGGGGAGATCGAGCGCCTCACTCGCCGATTCACGACCGAGTTGATGCCGATCATCGGGCCCGACAAGGACATTCCGGCGCCGGATGTGAACACTAACCCTCAGATCATGGCGTGGCTGGTCGATACGTACTCCATGAACGTCGGCTATTCCGTTCCGGGTGTGACGACCGGGAAGCCTGAGGTGCTAGGTGGATCGGCGGGCAGAAACGAGGCAACCGGGCGCGGATGTGCGTTCGTCACGCTCGACGCCATGAAGGACATGGGCAGGAACCTCAATGGCGCGAAGGTCGCCGTCCAGGGGTTCGGGAATGTCGGGGCGATCGCTGCGGACCTCATCCAGGAGATGGGGGCAGATATCGTCGCCGTCTCCGATTCCACGTCCGGCATCTATAACCCGGATGGCCTGGACCTCAACGCAGTGCACCGGCACAAGGCTGAACACGGGGTTCTCGCCGGCTTCCCGGAGGCGCACCCCGTCTCGAACAAGGAATTGCTGGAACTGCCGTGTGATGTGCTCATCCCGTCGGCCCTGGAGAACCAGATCACCGAGGAGAATGCCGATCGCATCCAGGCGCAATTGATCGTCGAGGGTGCGAACGGTCCGACCACGCCGGAAGCGGACCGCATCCTCCACGACAAGGGCGTGTGGCTCGTGCCGGATATCCTCGCGAACGCTGGTGGCGTCACCGTGTCCTATTTCGAATGGGCGCAAGCGATGCAGGCGTTCCCATGGACGGAGGAGCAGGTCAACGACCGTCTCCGTATGATCATGCAGACGTCCTACAAGGCGGTAC
This sequence comes from uncultured Sphaerobacteraceae bacterium, assembly GCA_964624125.1. Lineage (GTDB taxonomy): Bacteria > Chloroflexota > Chloroflexia > Thermomicrobiales > UBA6265 > UBA6265. The sequence continues at coordinate 11,083 of CAZVAA010000059.1, forward strand.
GGGACGCAAGTGAGAAGCACAATGTCTCCATGCGCACCGGCGCCATGCTCCGCGCAGTCGCTCGTGTTGCCGAATTCACCCACCTCCGGGGTGTCTATCCCTAGTCAACTGTAATCGCGTGAATCCGCGGAAGGGCCGCTCCTTGTGGGCGGCCTTTCCCGTGCCCGACATGCGTTGACACGGAATCTCCACACTCTGTCGCGAAATCTCCACGAATCCCCGGAACTTCCACAATATCGGCCGTCCAGACTCTGTGCAGAAGGGGGCGAAAGCCGCTCCAGATGGCTTCAGGTCGATGCAATGAGCGAACCGGGGAGAGAAGACGTGGTACTCGCGGGAACCAGGGTAGATGAGAGATCTCAGGTTGATATTGGACATGCGATTGACGCGACGAATGTCAGCAAGGTGTATGGGCAAGACGAGGCCCGGGTCACGGCGCTCGATGATGTGACGGTGAGCTTTGGCCGGAACCGGTTCACGGCCATCATGGGGCCGTCGGGATCGGGCAAGTCGACCCTCATGCATTGCCTGGCTGGCCTGGACCAGGCCACCAGCGGGCGCATCTTGCTCGGTGATACCGAACTCACGGGCATGGATGACCGGCAATTGACGCTGCTGCGGCGCAAGCGCATGGGCTTCGTTTTCCAGGCGTTCAACCTCTTGCCGGCATTCACCGCGGAGCAGAACATACTCCTCCCGCTGCAGCTTGCCGGGGCAAAGCCAGATCGGGAATGGATGCGCCTGCTCGTTTCCACCCTGGGAATTCACGACCGGCTCGATCACCGGCCGGCGGAGCTCTCGGGAGGACAGCAGCAACGTGTGGCGATTGCCCGCGCACTTGTAGCCCGTCCGGATGTCGTGTTCTGCGACGAGCCGACCGGTAGCCTCGATTCGCGCTCCGGGAACGACGTGCTCGCGTTCCTGCGTCGCAGCGTCGACGACTTTGGCCAGTCGGTCCTGATGGTGACCCATGATCCGATCGCCGCATCGTTTGCCGATCGCGTGGTCTTTCTCGCCGACGGCAAGATCGTGGGCGAGGATTCCTCGCCATCGGCGGACAGCGTGCTTAATGCGCTGCGCAACCTGGGAGCGTAGGGATGTTTCGATCAACGCTCATCGACATGCGCAGCCGCTTGTCCCGAACCATGGCGATCGTCGTGGCGGTCGTGCTTGGTGTCGCCTTCTTCACCGCATCCCTGCTTTCCGGGAGCGTGATGGAAAGCGTCGTCCGTGGCTCGGTCGGGAACCAGCTGCGGGGCGCCGACATCGTGGTCTTCACGGAAGCCGGATCATTGCCCCCTGAACTCGACCAGGAACTCTCGGCTATCGACGGGGTTCGTGCCACTGAGGATGTGCCGCTGGAATACGGCCAGGCAAAAGTCGGGGGCGCAACCGTCATGGTCGGTTTGGGTCCGGCGCCGCAACTCCCCGAACTTCGTGACCAGATGCCGATCGAGGAGGGGCGGCTGCCAGCGGCCCCGAACGAGATCATGCTCACGGAAGCTGCACAGGCCCGAACCGGCGCCGGTATCGGCGATACGTTCGCATGGGGGCCTTACGGTGATCTAGGGGAGGCACCTGACTACGCCGAGTTTTCCGTCGTCGGTATTGTCAGCGGCGGGAACAGCTTCGGGACAAATCTCATCGAAGCCTTCGCCATGCCGGACCAGTTTGCCGCCGTGGTGAACGCGCCAAGGTTGAGCGTCATAGTCGTCCAGGTCGAGGGCGGTCACGACCCCGCATCCGTTCGAAGTGACATCGAACAACGTGTCCCTCTTGGGGCGGAGGCGCTGACCTACGACAAACTGGTCGATGCCGAAGTGCAGCGAATGCAGGACGGATCAAACGTCCTGATGATCGGGTTGGTCGGGTTCGCGAGCATCGCCATGTTCGCCGCCGGTATCGTGATCTCGAACACGTTCTCCATCTCGGTCGCCCAACGCACAAGGGATCTCGCGATGTTGCGTTGCATCGGCGCGGACAAACGCCAGGTGCGTCGTTCGCTGATATTCGAGGCGCTTCTCCTTGGTGTGGCGGCGTCGGTGGTGGGCGTGATAATTGGCGCTGGCCTCATGGTGGCTGGCGCTGTGGCCTTCATCGATTCGTTCGATGCCGATGCCTTGCTTTCACCGTCCTGGAGACTCCTGGTGCCGGTTGTTGCTGGAGTCCTGCTGACCCTTGGCTCCGCGCTTGGACCGGCCCGCGCGGCGACGCGCGTGCATCCGCTCCAGGCGTTACGGCAAGCGGACGCTCCGGTGGAATCCGCCCGGATGAGCATCGTCCGGATCACGACCTCCATCGCGATGTTGCTGGCCGGCGGAGTCATCTTGGGAGGGGCAATGCTCTGGAGCCTCTCGGAAGAGGGCGATACCACGCTCCTGCCACTGCTGGCCGGAATGCTCGGTGGAGGGTTGTCGTTCCTCGGGCTGCTCTACGGGACGGCCGTGTTCCTGCCGCCCATCGTCGCCGTCCTGGGACACTTCGTGGCCATGATGTTCGGTATGCCGGCGAAGATCGCCGCCGCGAATACGCGGCGTAATCCGCGCCGCACCGCCTCCACGGCGACCGCCCTGATGATGGGGGTGACGCTCATCGCGATGATGACCACCGGCGCAGCTTCGGTACAGGAAACATGGAACGATGTCATCGATGAGCAGGCTCCCATCGACCTGGTCATTGCGCAGGATTCGACGGAGGAGGCTGAACTGCCAGGACATGTCCAGGCAATGGTCACGGAAACCGACGGCGTGAGCACGTCCATGCCGGTCAGCCAGTTGCGAGGGGAAGTGAGCGCCGGGGATGGTGTCACCCTGGGCGTCAATGTGGTCGGAGTCGAGCCAGATCAGGTCAACTCCGTTGTGCGAACGGATGCGTTCGAGTCACAGGAGGCGGGACAGGTCCTGGTCGGAGATCTTGTGGCGTCCGATCTCGGGATCGAGGGTGGAGAGACCCTGACCGTCTCGATCGAGGGAGAATCGATCGATCTCACGGCGCAAGTTGTCGGTGTGTCCGGCTACGAGATCTATCTCACGTCACAGGATTTCGAAGCGATTGCGCCCGGAACTCCGGCCACCGGAATGTGGGCCCGGCTCGACGACGATGCCTCCGCTCGCGAGGTGATCCGGCAAATCTCCGACAACATTCCCGAAGGCGACAGCGTCACGGTCGGCGGGAGTGCTTCGGATCGGGTGACGTTTTCGGAACTCGTCGACCAGATCCTGATGGTCGTGACCGGCCTGCTCGGCGTCGCGGTCGTGATCGCGATCGTGGGCGTGGGGAATACGCTGAACCTCTCCGTGCTCGA
>CAZVAA010000060.1:0-14219 GCA_964624125.1 uncultured Sphaerobacteraceae bacterium
CTTGCCTGGGTCCGGAAGCAGCGCCGGCCGCGCGAAACCGCCGGGTTGATGCTCCAGCTCTGGGCCATCGGTGCCGTCCTTGGGATCGCCATGGGCGGTGATTGGTGGACGCACTACCTCATCCAGATCGCGCCGCCGATAGCGCTCTGGTTTGCATGGAACCTCGACCAGATCGCCCGCGCGTTGGGGAAGTGGAAGCGCCACCTGTTCGTGGCGATCGCCAGCGGCCTGTTGCTCCTCCCCTACGCCATCATCGTAGATGGCCCGTCCGGGTTGCTGAACCAGCTCTACGGACATCCGGGGTACCCCGCGCAAGCGGAGGTTGCGCGGTATATCCGGGAAAACACAGATCCGGACGATACGATCTACGTCGCCTTCGACCAGGCCGCAATCTATTACCTCTCGGATCGCAAGCCGGCGTATCGGCACCTGTATGACCAGGAGCTCCAGGCCCTGCCCGACTCCTACGCCGATATCATCTCGATCATCCGCAGCGACGAACGCCCGGTATACATCGTGAGCACGCTTCATCCGGGCCCGTTCCCGGACGATAGCCGCGCTTTCTGGCGCGAAGTCGGGCAGTACTACGAGGTCGAGACGGTGATTGATGGCGTGCCCATCTACCGGGCCCGGAACACGCCCTGATCGTCGCTATCCATGTTGGGCGAGGGCCTGACCGAGGCGCACGCCACTGGAGATCAACCCGAGATGGCTGAACGCCTGCGGGAAGTTCCCAAGGAACCGGCCGGTGCCGGGATCGATCTCCTCCGGCAGGAGCCCGAGACGGTTCGTGCGGGCACACATCGCGTCGAACCGGCTCGATGCCTCCTCGACGCGCCCCTGCAACGTCAGGTTGTCGATCATCCAGAAGCTGCACAGCACGAATGCCCCCTCATGGCCTGACAGGCCATCAGGCGATTTGTCATGCAGGTACCGGTACACCAGGCCATCACCGGCCCCGAGTTCCTCGTCGATCGCGGCGGCCGTGCGCACCATCTTCGGATCCGTGGCCGGAATCACACGCCGTAGCGGCAGGCTGAGCAGGGCAGCGTCGAGATGTCCGAGTCCCTGCGTCTCGCCATCATCGGTCGCGATCGTCTGTGTCAGGTACTGGTTCTCTTCGTCCCAGGCATCCTCGAGGATGGTCCGGCGAATCGTCTCGGCCTCCCGCTCCCACCGCTCGACATCCCCATCCAGGTTGAACTTCCGCGCCAGGCGGATACCGCGGTCGAGCGCCACATGGCACAGCCCGGCAGAGTAGGACTGGATACGCCCTTCGGTCCGGACCTCCCAGATACCGGCGTCAGGCGTGCGCCAGAGCTCGGCCGCGCGGTCGATGAGTTGCTGCAGGCGGTTCCAAAGCTGGTCGTGGACGACCCCACCCCGGTTCGACCACTGGAAGGCGCAATCCACCAGCTCACCATAGACATCATGCTGGACCTGATCCCAGGCGGCATTGCCCCAGCGCACGGGCCGGGAGTTTCGGTAGCCGGACAACCCGGGATCAAGGGTTTCGGGGATCTCGGGATCACCATACAGCGTGTACATCACGTTGATGTCGGTGCCTTGCGCGATCGCGAGTATCCAGCTCAGGAACTGCCATGCCTCGCGACCGAACCCGATCTTGCTCAGGGCATTCACGGTAAACGCAGCATCGCGAACCCAGACGTAACGGTAATCCCAGTTGCGCTCGCCGCCGATCTGCTCGGGCAAGGATGTCGTTGGGGCGGCGACCAGGGCGCCGGTGGGCAAGTAATCGAGCAGCTTGATCGTCAATGCCGAACGCTTGACGTGCTCACGATGGGGGCCGTCGTACGTGAAGGCGCGCATCCATGACAACCACGTCTCGGTGGTGTTCGTCACCGCCGCCACGGGCGCATCCACCGAAGAGGCGCCGGTACCGCCATTCCAGCGGAGGCAGAAATTGACAGACTCGCCCTGCCTCAACGTCCAGCTGCCGCGAGAGCCTTCCATCTCACGCGACGACTCCAAAAGGAGGTCAAGATCGGGATAACGAGGGGCGGTCAGCCGCACTCCGGACGCGCTCCGTTCGGCCTCAACACCGCCGCGCACCGTCAACCGCGCGGAGACCTCGATCTCGCCTTCGACAACCTCGACGCATCGGAGCAGCTCGCCGACGTCGGCATAGCTCACGACATTGAGATCGGCTCCCGCCCGCATCGGCATCATGTCGGTCATACGCAAGATGCCGGTCTCAAGTTTCAGCTCGGTGATCAGGATCGGGGTATCGCCAAGGTACCGGTGCCGTGCGCCGAGAATCCGGCCGGCGAGGATCTCGAACGATCCGCCTCGCTCGCGGTCGAGGATCGAACTGAAGACGGGATCGCCATCGAAACGCGGCGCGCACAGCCAGGCGATCGTTCCGTCCCTACCCACTAAAGCGGCGGTGCGGCAATCGCCGATCACGCCGTAGTCCTCGATCGGCAGGTATCCGTCAAGGAATTCGATCGGCTCGAACTCGCCAACCTGGCCCGTGTGTTCCGCGTCCATCATGCGTCTGTTCTCCCTGGGGAATTGTCGTCCGGAATACCGGATTCCTTCGGGGCTACAGTCGCCAGGAGGGGCGCTCACCCTTGATGGGATCCGGGGGACGCTCTTCGTTCGCGCCCGGTCGTCGCTGGCGTCCCTCGAGGATTTCCCGTGTCGTCCAGTGGCCGGCGTCCTCCAGCAACTCGGCGGACGATTCGTCCACCGCACCCGGTGTCTCCATTCGCTCCTGCATCAGGAAGGCTGCCCGACCGATCGCGTGGGAGGCGATCGGCGTCGTGATCACAACAATCATGATCAGGAGGACCACCCGGGCGATCATCTCTTGCTCGACGACCACGGTCGCGCTGAGCGCCAGCACCACAACCCCGAGGAAGACCGACTTACTGGCGCCGTGCAGCTTGGTGTAGATGTCGGGCATGCGCCAGATCGCGACGATTCCGAGGGTCATCACGAGGAGCGACACGATCAGCATGACATCGTAGATATAGGCACGCATGATCAGAACAACCGCCGTTCACCGTGATACCGCACGGCCGCCACAATCGAGACGAATGAAATCAGGGCAAGCACCACCGCGCCATCGAGGTAATAGGCAGTACCGGTCGTCACTGAATAGACGATCAGCAACGCCACGAGGACAAGTGTGAGCGTGTCGAGCGCCAACACCCGGACGAGGCCGGATTTCGCGCGGGCGATCATCACCACGCACGAGACTGCAAGCACCACCAGCCAGATAACGGCGATGTTGAAGACAAACTCATGCATGGCCGCCGCCTCCCGTCTCCGGATGCTCCCAGAGCTTGTAGTACTTCTCGGCGTCCTCGCGCACCTGGTCCGGATCGCTGGCATCCAGGACGTGGACGAGCATCTCGCGGGCTTCCCAGTCCACATCGACCATGAACGAGCCCGGTGAGAGGGTGATGAAGTAGCCGACCGGGCCGACCCCGTACGGCGAGTGCTTGCCGACCGGCATCTTGACGATGCCCGGCTTTCGCAACTCGCGCCAGCCCAGCGTGGTCTGGACGACGATCCACGTCCCCTGGAGGATGTCGGTAAAGAGGTACCAGAACAGGAGCGGTGATGTCTTGATCACGTGCAGCGCGAACCCGTTTGGCGGCAAGGGACGCGGCAGCGACTCCTTCCTGAACAACCAGAGGGTGCCCGACGAAATGGCAAGGCCAACCAGCAGGTTCTGCCACGACAGGTCAGCCGTCATCAGGCCAAAAATGATGGTGGACGCGAGAATCGTCCCGATGATCAACATCATGGCGTTGACCCTCCCGGCAGTGACTGGGCCGCGCGCTCGGCGAGATTCAACAGCGGATCAGGCCAGAGGCCAAGCCCGAGCACCAGGAGGGCCAACGCCACGACCACGGCTTGAGCGCCCCATGGACTGTCTTCATGCGACTCGATATCAGCGATGCGGCGGCGATAGATCTGGAACATGTAGACGAAGGAAAGCGCTCCCCCGAGGAAGATAAGCCCGACCAGGAGCGGTTGATCCTTCAGGATGCTCACCTGGAACAGGGCCATCTTGCCAAGGAACCCGGACGCGGGAGGAACGCCGGCGACCGAAAATGCACCGATCACGAATGCGGCTCCCGCCAGCCAGCCCCGCAGGCTGCCGGAGAGGAAGAGCAATGCCTTGTTCGTGCTGTTGAGAACGGTGTAGAGGATCGCCGCGGCATACCCGGCGGGTCCGCCGATTGCCAGCGCGATCATGATGTATCCCACCTGCCCGATGGCGGAATACGCCAACACCTCACTTGTCGTATGCCGCGAGAGCGCCTGCATGGCGCCATAGATGATGCTGGCGGTGCCGAGCACGATCAGCACGCCGGAGGCATGCTCCAGCTCACGCGGGAAGATGTCCGCACCGAAGCGGATCAGGCCATACGTCCCGATGTTCGCAAGCGCCCCGGCGAGAATGGTCGCCACCGCGGGCCGGGTACCGGTGTAGACCGCCGGCAACCAGAAGTGGAACGGAAAGAGACCCAGCTTGATCGAGAACGCGACGAAGACGATCGTCGCCGAAAGGATCGCCGGGTTCTCCTGCACCAGTGGCATCTGATCACGGATGCGGTACATGTCCAGGAATCCGGTGGTGTGGTAGATCGCGGCGATGCCGATCAGGAAGAACACCGAACCCAGGAGGTTCACCGTAATGAAGACGAATGCTGCCCGGAACTGGCGCGGAGACTCGCCATAGCTGGCCATCACATAGGCCGCGATCATGGCGATCTCGAAGAAGACGTAGAAGTTGAACACATCCCCGGTGAAGAACATGCCGGTGAGGCCGAGCCCCATGAAGAGCACAAGTGCCGGGTAGATGCGCGCGCCCACATCCTGGACGACTTCGAAGACCAGCGCCGCAAGCAGGACAGTCTGCGACAGGAGCGCGAACACGATGCTGAGCATGTCGACGCGCAGCGTGATGCCGACACCCATCGACCATCCGCCGATCGCCATGCTCACGGCGCCGTCGTTGTAGACGGGTACGGCGACGGCGAGCGTCGATGCGATGGCCCCGACAAGGATTGCGACGGAAAGCCAGCCAGCAGGCTTGCGGGTGCCATCGAGGAACGCGAGCAAGAGCCCGCCGAACCACAGGATCCCGAGAGGAGCGGCGATCATGGCGTGCCCTCCTCGCTCAGGGAATCGCCGTTGGGCGAACCCTCTCCATCCGTATCATCCCGGACATCCTCGCGAAGGTTTTCGGTATCTGGCTCCTCGCGCTCGGCCTGCTGCTCCTCGGCGGCCGAGAGGCGCGAGAGGTCCACCGAATAGTGCGAGGTATAGACGCGATAGACGAGCGCCAGCGCCAGCGCGGCGACGGCAAAGCTGATGACGATCGCGGTGAGGACCATCGCCTGGACCAGCGGGTCGGCTCCCTGCCCTTCCAGCGGAAGGATGGGCGCCGCGCCGCGGCGCAACGCAGACGCCATGATGAAGACGTTGGCGGCGTTGCCAATGAGGATCATCCCGGCGATCAGGCGAATCAGGTCCCGCTTGAGCATCAGGTAGGCGCCGGTCGCGAACAGACCCGCTATGGCGAGTGAGAAGAACAGGGTCATGACGTCGGCGTCTCCTCCGGCTGCTCCACGAGCGATTTCTCCTCCTGCACGCTACCGGGGCGTCGGATCTTCCGGCGCAACCGACTGTGACGAACCTCTTCGCGGGCAATCGCATGCACCCCACCGACACAGAAGCCGTACACAACGAGATACACACCGATATCAAACAGGACCGGCGTCATGAACTCCAGGACACCAAACACGAAAACAGGCTCGTTGATGCCTGGCCTGTGCGTAAAGAGGTTGTCACCCAGCATCAGCGGCACGAAGGCGGTCAGCAATGCAATGAACAGCCCGACCAGCGACAGGATCGGGGCAATACGGGCGACAAAGATCCGGTCGAGCTCGTCCGCGCCGAAGGCCAGGCCCTGCAGCAGGACGACCAGCGCCGCGATCACCCCGGCGGAAAAGCCGTCACCAACATCGGCATAGCCGTGCAGCACGACCGCAATGGAAATTACCAGGCCAGGGACCAGGAGGAGCCTGGCGCCGCTCGGCAGGAGACCGGCAAATTGTGCTGGATCGCGTTCTGGCATCAGCGCAACCTCCCGCTACGGAGCAGGCTGATCACGCCAAGCAGGGTCAGCGCGATCACCGTGATCTCCCCCATCGTGTCAAATGCCCGGAAATCGGCAAGGATGACCGAGACAATGTCTTTCCCGTGGACGGCCGGCGTCAGCACAACATGTGAATCGATCACCTCGGTCGAAGATGCCGGACGCGAGAGCGCCCCCCAGGCAACGAAGAAGGCGACACCGAAAGCCACCGAGGCCAGGAGGGCATCGCGCCGCAAGGCGCGTCGCCCGGCGCGGACCTCGGTTTCGAACCGCAAAATCGGCCGTGGCATGAGCACCAACATACCGAGGATGAAAATCGACAGGATGGTCTCAACGACAACGGCGACAAGCGTCACATCCGGCGCGTTCATGAAGGCATACGAGCCGGCCAGCGTGTACCCGACCGAAGAGAGGCCAATCGCGATCCGGAAGTGATCACGCACAAGCGTGACCACCAGCGCACTGAGGACCGACGCAATGAGCATGGTGACCAGCGGCACGTCGTCCTGCCCGATCCCGCCGATTTCGAACGAGCCGCTATTCGGCGTGACGATGACCGCCAGACCGACCAGCACGCCAGCCGGGACAAGGATCGTGGCGACACGACTTCGGAGGTCGCGAACCTCGATCCGGTGAATGCTGTCGGAGATGTGGTTGAGGCCCTGGAGGGAGACGTAGTACAGCCGGGCGGGGCCGAAGTACTCGCCGAGATGGGCCAGGCCAAGCGCGGCCGGCCACCAGAAACGACGAGTGGCGTAGATCAGGATACCGGTCGTCCAGGTCGCCACGGCCATCAGGTTCTCGGGACGCGTATCAAGGTGGTAGGCCACCTCGAGGACCAGGTCGTAGCCGGCCGTCACCGACATTGCCGGCTCAACCAGGTAGGCCACCGGCGGGATGACGATACCGCCGATGATCGTGGCAACGCCGAGCACCACAACCGGCCAGACAAGCGCTCCGGGGATCGGCTCGGGCTCTTTCCGGAGCTTGCCGAGGAACATCTGCTTCCAGAAACGGAGGATGTAGGCGAACGTCAGCGCGGCGCCGATCACGGAGAAGACGACCATCCGGGGACCGCGCTCGACGGCGGCCGCGAAGAAGAGCTCGTCCTTGAAAAACCCGATCGTCAGCGGCAAGGCGATGAGGCCCGCGGCGGCCATTCCGCTGCCGGCCGCCAGGAGCGGCATTCGCCTGGCGAGTCCACCTACCTCGGAGAGGTTCTTCTTGCCGGTCGCCTCGGTTACCGCTCCAGCGGTAAGGAAGAGCGCACACTTCACGAGCGCGTGAGCAAAGACATAGAAGGTCGCCCCCGCGACACCGTACTCTCCACCGAGCCCGAACATCACCACGACATAGCCGTACTGGGAGATGGTGGAGTACGCGAGGACCTGCTTGAGGACATTGCGCGTCAGGGCGATGACGCCCGCGGTCACCATGGACGCCGCGCCGATAACCAGCAACGCGTTCAGCATCCAGGCGAACTGTTCGACGAGGAGATAGAACCGCCCGATCAGGAACACGCCAGCCGCCACCATCGCCGCCGAGTGCAGGTAGGCGGAAACCGGCGTCGGGGCCGCCATTGCCCTCGGCAGCCAGAAGTGCATCGGCACCTGGGCACTCTTGGCAAGCGCGCCGATGACGATCATCGCCGTCGCGACGGCCGTCGTCTGCCCGTCGTTCCGCTCCCCGATAATCTCGGTCAGCGAGAACTTCTCGTACTCCAGGTGGAGAAGCAGGGCCCCGATCAGCACGAAGACCGCGGTGATGCCGGTGACCAGCAGCGCCATCATCGCCGAGCTGCGGGATTCTTCCTCGCCCCGGTCAAAGCCGATCAGGAAATAGGAGGCGATGGCCGTCAGATCCCAGAAGACGAAGATGAGGATGACATCCTGCGACATGACCAGGCCAACCATCGCGGCCATGAAGAGCAGCAGGAAGCCGAAAAAGCGCGTCTGCTCGTCCCGGGAACGTCCGCCATGGTCCAGGTGGAGGGGCATGTAGGCCACCGCATAGACCACCACGAAGAAGCCGATACCCGTCGCCAGCAGCGCGTACATGCGGGCGAGGCCGTCGAGCGAGAGCTCGAAGTACATGTTCCACGTTGGCGCCCAGGCGACATTGACCGTGGCGGTGTCCTGGAAACAGGTCCAGATCGCGATGATGAACGCGATGCCGGTCGAGACGATCGCCGCGCCGGGCACCCATTGCTTGCGGACGGCGCCGAACACAGCGACAGCCAGTGGCGCCGCAAAGGCTGCCACCAGCAGGAGGATTGCAGGGTTGATCGTGGTCAGGCCGTCGATGCTCACCACGCCTCCCGGTCTATCTCATTCACGATCGGGCCAGGTGCTGTATGCGGCCCCGGATTTCTCGCCAAAACGGTTTTTCCGCCTACATCAGTCCGATTTCAGGTACGCGAAATGGATGGCCATTGTTCAAACCATGGTCGTGTCTGAACACATTCAGTTCTGCGCCATCTGGAACGAAGGCTTGCGGACACGATGACGGGGGAGAGAGGGTAATGATTGAAAACGCCTCTCGCCAAACCGGACGGGACCGGCGGAATGACCGTGCCTGACCATTCGTCAGGACAATCCTACTCGAAAATCCGCGCGGCTTGTATACCGATTGAAGTATCCCCCCGGCCCAATACCCGGAAAACCGCGCACCTGTTCACGGAATTCGACACGCGGACTCGCGCCTGTTTATCCGGAAACCGTCACGCGTCGAAATGTCGTCTCCGACGCCAGCCCGTTCTCTGCAGCGCTGGAATCGCGCGAACCATGCCACGTCAGCACCTCGTGCCATAGTGTCGCTACCTGGCGCCTGACCGCCACCGGAAGCGCATCGAACCGCTGCTGGCTGGCGGCCGGCAATTCCTGGCGAAACTGCCACAGCATGCGCGCCTCTTCGCGCGACAACGGCGACGAATCATCCCGCGGGACGCTCCATTCGGCGCAACGGGCCGAGATCGTCGACGGCTCCTCTTCCAACAACCCGGCCACGAACGCGACCGGCGCCGAATTCCCCCGGCGACTGGATGTTATCGACGGCACTCCGCCCTGTCGGTCGACAAAATCCCTGAGCCCCTGCAGGGAAAGACTCGGCAGCGGCTGTCCGTCCGACCGCCGCGTGCAGAGCACGCCGTAGAAGATCATCGCGATCCCGATAGACATCGCGATGTAGAGGTACTCGTAATGTCCAAGGCGCGTCAGGCTACCGCCCGTCGCAACGAACAAGGTCCCGGCGAGGATCCATGTGCACCCGATCATGCGATTCCGCATGATTCCCAGCTTGCGGAATCTCCAGATCGACCAGGCGGTGCCACCAACGATGATGAGCGTCGAGATGGTATTGATGAGGATCGTGACCGTGGTCATGAATCCGTCGCGCTCGATCGCATCCCAGCCATCCGTCGCGAGTCGTGCCTGGTCGACCGGCGCGTTGACCACGAGCGAGAGCCAGAACGCGGTCAGGATCGCGGTCAGCCCGAACCCGACCCGCTTCATGCGCGACGGGGCGACGAGATACAGCTCCCCGATCGCGAGATACATCACGACGAGCGCCGGACCGGTGGCGTAGTAGAGCTTCGCCAGCCACGTTGTCCATCCAACCTCGCGCCCGATCGCATCCGCGGCGGCGGCAAGGCCGAACATGAGGAAGGCGAGCGTCCAGATCACCTTGTCGGCGCGCGGGCGGCGCGCGGCATCGCGCCCGAGCACCCATGCGCACAGGAACGCCAGAACTGCACTGATAAGGGGGAAGATGACCACGGCATCCTTCAAGGGCGACTTGTGAACGTGAGAGGCTCGTGGGGTCGTTACGCCCATCCCCGGCGACGCCTATCATCACTTCATGGCCAATGCGGCCATTGATATGACCTTCTGCCGCAGATTGTACCGCCCTGCGAACCGCCGGTTACGGCAGGATTGCACGGGCCACCACAGGAGAATCCATGGCAACTCCGGAATTCATCTATCTCAATGACCAGGCCGCGCGGGTGACATCGCTGGTTCCCGACGACGCCACCGGCCACGACCGGCTCGTCGTGATCGCGCGGGGAAGCGGCGACCGGGATCACCTGCTCGAGTTGCTCAATGACCCGGAACTGAATGTCCGGTTTGGACCGGAGCCGGGCATGCCCATGCAGGCGACGAACATCGACATTCGCTCGACCGGGGAGGGCCCGCAAGCCGTCCATCGGATCCAAACCGACCTGGTCCCGGTCAACGCGCCGGAGGCAACATCGCTCCCCTCCCCCCAGGAAGACCCCCGGAATGGCATCGAATCGCGTCTCGACCAGATCATCGAGCTCCTCACCGAGATTCGCGACATGACCCGACGGGCCCTCTGACAGCGAAAACGGCCCGGAGAGGTGGTCTCTCCGGGCCGTTCCATTTCATCTTCTCTGACGCTCCGCGTGATCAGGTCACGCTCGAGTTCGGGCGGCTTTCACCGTTGCCGATTTCCCGCTCAATCGCCGGCTCATCGCCCAGCGATGAAGCAGACGGGTCATCGTTGGAATCATCCCCCTGGCCAACCAGGTCCTCGGCCTTGTGCCTGAGGCCGGACGCCGTCTCGGCGACCGCCTGGCGGGTTTCGCTTCCGGACTTCGGCGCGAAGATCAGCGCGAGGATCGCGCCGACCACGATGCCGAGCAGGAGTCCTCCGACGAAGCCTTCCGTCGCGGCCTCATCTTCCCGCTTCTGGAAATCGAGCTGCTCCAGTCGCTTGCGCAACTTCTTGCGATCGACCTTCTTCAGGTCGCTGAAGTCCACACCGAGCATCCGCTCGATATCGACATCTTTCAGCTTGCCGAGATCGATGTCCTGCAGCGCGTGCAGGTCCAGTTCGTCGAGTCGTTTCCGTGCCTGCTTCAGCACATCATCCATGAATCATTTCCTCACTGCGTCAGCGCTTGCTCTCGTCCCGGAAGGTGGGCGGGTCGGGCGGCGACTTCCGCTTGCCGGACACGGTCTTGCCCATCTGGCGAATCTTCGAGAACTGACCGGCGAATGTGATCAGCGGCTTCACCGCCTCCTCGGTCATGAAGTTCGTGGTGTTGCGAACGCGGTTCACGGTTCCGGTCGCCTCCTCAAGCAGCGGGATGACCCGGTCCTTGATCTGGAAAGCGAGGTAGCCCAGCGCCGCCGTAATCGCCGCCAACAGGATCACCGTCACCAGCGACAACAACACGACGAAGATCACCGCGATGTCGCGCAATTTCTCAAGGGCGGACTGATGATCACCGCCGAGGAGAAACAAGCCCACGATGATCGCCACGAAAACGACCAGCGCGATTACGCCACCAAGAATGGCCTTTTGTTTCAACGTACCTTCTCCCTTGCCTGCTCCCTGACCCCGCAGAGTTCGTGGTCCTGAAACACCTGCATGTGCATACATCGTCCGGTATGCACGATTACTGGCATAGTCGGACGCAACATGCCTGCCATCATTGAACCGGCCCGGTTTCGCCCGACGGACAGCGCCCGTCGATACTCGCCGGTCTCATGGGCATACGTCCAGCCCGGACCCGGATATTCCGCACGTATTGTAAATGCCACGGGGGCAATCCGCGCCCCGCCGCAAACGACATGCTGATGCAGACATCCGGACTGTCCTGCGGACGCCTCACTACGGGGGAGGAATGGGAGGGATAAAGCACAGGCCTTGCCGAATCCCGCTCCGGCAAGGCCTGCTGTTGCGTCTGGAGCCGGTCCGGGAGATCAGGCGCTGGCCTGGTGCGCTCCTCGTCGCTCCACGGCCTGGATTGTCCCGCCGCCCAGGACTTCGTCGCCACGGTAGAAAACGACGGCCTGGCCCGGTGAGGCGATCGGGCCCCGCTCTCCGTCCAGCGTGATTCTCGCGGTGCGGTCGTCGGCGTTGCTGACGCGGACCTGCGCCTGATGCGGGATACCCCGGTAGCGCACGACGATCTCGGACGTAAACGGCTCCCGGGGCCACTCCCCGGCCACCAGCGAGACCGTATCCGCCTCGAGGACCGCCGCCTCGGCGTCCTCGCGATCCCCGACGACCAGCCGGTTGGCATCGGTGTCGAGATGAAGCACGAAGTATGGCTTCGGCGCGGCGATGCCGATCCCGCGGCGCTGGCCAACCGTGTGGTTCACCAACCCCTTGTGCTCGCCGATGACCTCGCCCTGTTTGGTCACGATCTCGCCGGGACGCGTGACATCCGGCCGGTGCTCGGAAACAAAGTCGGCATAGGAGCGGTTGCCGACGAAGCAAATCTCCTGGCTCTCGGGCTTGTCGGCCACCGGCAGGCCATAGGCATGCGCGAGCCGGCGCGTCTCCGGCTTCGTCAGCCCACCAAGCGGGAACTGGATGAAGTCGAGCTGTTCCTGTGTGAGGGTATAGAGCACATAGCTCTGGTCCTTGCGATCGTCGAGCGCCCGGAACAGTCGATGAGGCGTGCCCTGCTCCGGGTCACCCTTCTCGATCCGCGCGTAGTGCCCGGTCGCGAGGCAATCGGCACCCAGCAGCTTCGCGCGCTGGACGAGATGGCGGAACTTGACGTGGCGGTTGCACTCCAGGCAGGGGTTCGGCGTCCGCCCGGCGGCGTATTCGTCGATGAACTTCTGGATCACCGCACCGCCGAATTCCATCTCCATGTTGATGGCATAGAACGGCACGCCGATCGTCGCGCAGGTCGCGCGGGCGTCGTCCATCGCCGGAATCCCGCAGCACGGGTTGGCACGATGATCTTCATCCTCTGGCGAGAACAGCCGGAGGTTCATGCCGACGACGTTGTATCCCCGCTCGCGCATCAGCAGCGCCGTGACCGCGCTGTCGACGCCACCGCTCATCGCGACGACGACGGTCTTGCCGTGCCCGTCTCGCGGGCCGATCTTCCCCTCGACCAGCAGGTCGGCGACGGCATCGAGGTTCGCGTCCGGCAGGGTGGATTCAAATGTCTCGGGCGTGATGGTGCTCATGATATGGAAGTTGCCTGGTCTGGAAACGGGAATGCGGGTTGGAGTGATCTCCAGGAAAGTCCGGCACGGCGACACCGTCCGGAACCGGTGGTGCATTGTACCATGTGGGATACTCGAACCATTGGCTGAAGCCCCGTCAAACCGGCCTGTTTGGGCTGGAGACTGGACAGTCGCCAATAGTGTCCGTACACTCTAGTCTCCAGCATCTTCGGGCTGGTGGGGAGAGGAGTACGACGTGAGTATCTGGTATGCGGGGGTCCCGGACGTGTCCGGAGCGAACGAGCACAAACAACAGGCGATGGCTGCCGACAACGATGCGAGCATCAACGTCAACCAGCTGTGGCAGACCGTGCTCGGGGACCTGCAAAACCGGATCTCCCGGAGCGCCTTCGACAACTGGTTCCGTGCGACCCGGCTCGCCGACGTCATCGACGATGTCGCGATCATCCATGCGCCGAACGCATTCAGCGCCTCGACGCTGCAGGGCCGGTATGCAACGCAGGTGGAACGCGCGCTCTCCGAGGTGATCGGTCGCCGCGTTACCGCCGAGTTCACCGTCAGCCATGACACGGCCGATGCCTCCGCGCCTCCCCGCCCAAAGAGCGAGGATCGACCGGGAGCCCCGAAACCGCGCCAGGCGCCCCAGAAACCCGCACGTCCCGTCCGGCGAGACGAACGCTCCTCGACCGGGCTTGGCAATCGCCAGCTCTCGCTCGAATCATCCGCCCAATCCGCGCAGGGACTCGTCCCGCGCCTGACCTTCGAGACCTATGTGGTCGGCTCGTCAAACCGACTGGCGCATGCCGCCGCCCAGGCGATCGCCGAGCAACCGGGCGCGCAATACAATCCCTTCTTCGTGCATGGCGGCGTGGGCCTCGGCAAGACGCACCTGCTGCACGCCATCGGCCATCGGTCGCTTGAGATCAACCCCGAACTGCGGATCATGTACGTCACATCCGAGACCTTCACGAACGACGTCATCAACGCGATCCGCACGCAGCGGATGGAGGATTTCCGCGGCCGCTACCGCTCCATCGACATCCTGATGGTGGACGACATCCAGTTCATTGCCGGCAAGGAGAGCACGCAGGAGGAGTTCTTCCACACCTTCAACGCGCTCTACC
>CAZVAA010000061.1:0-14178 GCA_964624125.1 uncultured Sphaerobacteraceae bacterium
CCGAGCAGGTGCGAGTTGAGGACATACCGTTCCTTCGGGGAGTTCGTGAACAGGCCGACGCCGATCATCGGCACCCAGTAGAGCGACAAGGTGACGATCGCGCCAATCCGGGCAATGCGTCGTTTCGAGCGCAGCAGGTGTCGCGCGCCCAGCAAGGTGGCGATCGCGACCATCGCGCCAGGCACCAGCCAGAAGAGGTTGCTGCCCCGGGTCAACGCGACCCAGTCGAATTCATCGATCGAGTTCGCGAACGGGGTCAGCAGGTTGTCGCCGACGAACGAGAACCGGCGCGACGTGGATTCCTGCTCGGGGTCACCGACGCTGGCCGAGCCTAGCGTCCGGTTCAGGAGCATCAGGGTCAACGACCCGGCTGCCGAGAGTGCCAGCGTGGTGAGCACCTTCCATTGCCGGATCAGCGACTTCCTGTAGATCCACAACGCGGAGATGAACATCCCGCCACCAAGCAATGAAGCGCCGACATGGGTGAATACCGCCAGCCAGAACAGGATGACGACCGCGGCCATCCGTTTCCACGTCCAGCCCCGGGCAAGCAGCAACGTCCAGGCGAACGCGAGCCCCACGGTGATGACCTGGAGCACACCATACATGCGCAGGTGCCCGCTCCACTGGATGCTCAGCGGGTCGAAGGTCACCAGGAGCGCCATCATCACGCCGATGCGCTGGCTCCCGGTAACGAGATGCGCGAAGCGGTAGCTGAACCAGATCGTCGCGATACCGGCGGCAACCACGATCATGCGAAGGGCGGTGAGGTCCGAGAGATTGTCGAATCCGAGCCGGATGAGCGGCGCGAGGACATACGAGAGCGTCGCGCCCTGCATGTAGACCGTGCCCGAAGGCAGGATCGGGACGCCTCGCTCCTCAACGGCATGCCCGGCAAGCAGGCTCGACGCCTCGTCGACATGTGGCGTCAGGACCATCGCGGCGATGATCCGCAACAGGCCGCCAACAACCATGAGCGCCATGACGATCACCGCGGCGGTGACGCCGGGCCGGATCGCCGTTCGTTCATCTGCCGGAGCAGTTGGTATCGCGTGGATTCCCGCCGTTCCCTCCGGGGCGGGACGCGATGTCGATGAATGGATCAGGTCGGACACGTGTCGTGCAACTCCTTAACAACCTCCCCCAAGGTTGTACGGCGCACACCTTACCCCAGGGCAGGGAGGCGCTGCTACGTCCACCCAATGCAGCCAGCGGTGGACGCGCACTTGCTCCTTACATAAGCAAGAGCCGGGCCGCGGGGCAATCGCACGACAACGGGCCGGCAGGATTGCCGGCCCGTTGCTGTATCACCTGTATTCGCCTGGGGATCAGGTCTTCACGATCCAGTCGGCGGCGACCCACCCGGACCCGTAGTTGGTCCGCACCGGCCACCACGTGTACCCGTTCGCGGAGCGAGAGCCGGCAGTGATCGTGCCCGTCGTCCCGGCTGGCAGCGTGGCGATCACGCCGTTGCCGGTGCCCGCACCGGAGCGCATGTTCAGCGCTTCCGTCACGCGGAAGGAATCGCCAGACTCGAAGCCACCACCGCTGGACCCGCCAGATGCGGTGAGCCAGTTCTCGGCGCCCCAGCCGGTGCCCCGACCGGTCTGGATGCGCCACCAGGTGTAGCCGGAGCCGGATCGCGGCCCCTCGAGCACGGTGCCTGTCGTGCCCGCCGGCAACGTGGTCACGATGCCGTTCCCGGTACCCGCGCCGGTGCGGATGTTCAGCGTCTCGGTGACGCGCACCGTTTGGCCGCTGGTGAACTTCCCGCCCGAGCTCGGCGGAGGCGTGGAGCCACCACTCGTCTCGGTCAGCCAGTCCTGTGCGACCCAACCGGTGCCGCTCCCCGTCTGGATGCGCCACCAGGTGTAGCCAGAGCCGGACCGCGGTCCTTCAAGGACGGTGCCGGTGGTGCCCGCCGGGAGCGTCGCAATGATGCCGTTCCCGGTACTCGGACCGGAGCGCATGTTGAGCGCCTCAGTAACACGGACCGTGTCATCGACATCGAACCGGCCACCGGAAGGAGGCGGATCGGATGGCGTCGAGCCGCTCGACTTCGCCACCCAGTTCTCGGCTCCCCAACCGGTGCCGGAGGTCGTCTGCATCCGCCACCACGTGTAGCCGGAAGCCGATCGCGGACCTTCCAGGACCGTGCCGGTTGCGCCGGCGGTGAACTCGCCGATCACGCCGGCGCCCGTACCCGGACCAGACCGGCGATTCATTGTCTCGGTAATGCGAATGGAGTCACCAACGGCGAACTTGCCACCGGGGCTCGGCGTCGACCCGGACGTCTTCGCGATCCAGTTCTGGACCACCCATCCGGTGCCATAGTTCGTCCGGACTTGGTACCAGGTGTAGCCGCTTCCCGAGCTCGGACCACCCTGCACGGTTCCGGTGGTCCCTGCCGGCAGCGTGGCGATCACGCCGTTGCCGGTGCTTGGGCCGGAGCGCATGTTCAGCGCTTCGGTGACCCGAATGGTGTCACCCGGAGCGAAGCTGCCGCTGGGGGCTTTTTGCATGTCGCCCTCGGCCACCCAACCACCACCGTAGCCTGGCGCGGAAACGCCGTTCCAGTTGGAGCCGGTCGTCGCCACGGTCGCCACGGAAATCGTGAGCCGCGTGCCCGCCGGCAGGGTGGCGGAGGCCGTCTGCGCCGCGCCGGGGCGCACGCGCAAGGCCGTGGAGCGCCGCGTCTGGACCTGGTCGCCAACCTCGAACGCATACCTCGATGGGTTCTCGTTGACGGGATCGACCGCGATGTTGTCGCGAATCACCCAACCATCACCAAGTCCCTGGATACGGAGCTGGTACCAATCGAAGCCATTGGCCGTTCGTGGACCAGCCATGACAAACGCCCAGGTGTTCCGCGTCGCCTGTCCGATAACGCCAGCGCTGGTGCCCGGCGAGCGGCGGACGTTGGTCGTCGAGGTGAACCGGATATTCGTCGCAAACTCCAGCTCACCTGGCGGAACCTGCGCCGGCGGCGGCGGTGTGACGATCAGCCAGTCGGCGATAACCCACCCTTGCGTCCCGTCATAGGTGGTCATGTACCAGTTGCCGTCGCCAAGCCTGCGCGGTCCCTCTTCGATGATGAGCGTCGTCCCGTCCGGGATATCCTTGAGCACGCCAGAGCTGAGCCCGGGTCCCGACCGCAGGTTGAGCGGCCCACCATCGTCGGTTTGGACCTTGACATAGTCGCCCGGCACGATACCCGCCGGATTCCCGGTATCGAGATCACCGGCGTCCAGCGTGGCAGCCACCGTGTCCCGCAGCCACGGCAAATCGTCATACAGGAAGTCGCCCGGGCAGGACGTGTTGTTCACGTCCCGGTGCGCGCAGATCGTCGGCAGGTTCGGAATCTCGTGGAACTGCTTGGTGGCATACGGATCGAGATCGCGGATGACGAACGCGATGATGTGCGCGAGGGCAGCCAGGGATGCCTGTGTCGGCTGCTGATACCGGTAATCGCCCATGATGCAGATTCCGGAGCTGCCGATCGCGTACTCGAACGAGTGCCCGCCGATAACGTCCTGCCCGCCAACACGGCCCTCGAAAATCCGGCCGTCGGTGTCGATCAGGTAGTTGTAGCCGATATCGCCCCAGCCCTGCGTTACGCAGTGGTAGTAGTAGATCGAGCGAACGGCATTGTACCCACCGGTCGGGTAGTTGACCGCCGCGTGGTGAACGATCGCGTGCTCCACCGTCTCGTACTCCGGCGGCCAGATCTCACCGTACTGGTCGAACCGCAAGTCTTCGTTGGCGCCCCACTGGGCGCGGGTGATAATCGAGGGTGGCGCGTCAGTGTCGTCGTTGGCCGCGGTGGTCCGCATCATCGTGCTGGCGCGATCCTGCTCCCACGGCCCGTCGGTCGGGTCAATATAGGTAAACACCAGGCCAGGAACCGGAGAAGGATTGCCCTCTCCGTCCAGCGTGCGATAGCGAATGTACTGGTGACCGGCGGCAAACAGGAGATCGGTATAGGTCCGTTCCTGCTCCGCTTGCGCGCCCGAGTCGTCATGGCGCGCGGCCATCGTCCACACTTCACCCCAGTCGGACCCGTCTTCGCTGATCTGCACCTCGATTACCGGCCAAAGAACGGCCTTGCCATCCCAGCCGGCACCGAGCGCCCAGAACGGGAACTCCGCCTCGAAGGTCGTCCATCCGTCGCCGGCGGACATCGTGCTCATCGTGGCGTTCTCAGCCTCGACCCACTCGCGGCCGCGAACACCATCGACCTCCTGCGCCGAGACCCGCTCAATGGGCACGTTTGGCGTGGGGCTGTATCCGCCGGCAGCGGCCATGGCGCTGAGCCCGGCAGCCGCCTTCAGCACGACGCGCCGATTAAGCGGCCTCCCGGAGATATTCCGGTACCTCGGTGATGGCATGGATGCAGAAGACGATCGATCGCCAGCCATATATACTCTCTCCCCCTCGGAGATGCCTTATGTTCTCGCACAAGGCCTGTCAGTGGATCGGGGCCCAATGGGACCTGGATTCTCCATGTGAGTCTACTACAGCACAGGAAAGCCGGGTACCGTAAGGGGTTCCCGGCTTTCGCTTAACTTTACATACGTATCTACACGGCTATCAACGACGGCGAAAAAGAACGTAACGGTTGACTTCCTCGCTAGTTCCCCGCCCCGGGTGATTGCCCTGCCATATCGGGGCTCACGTTCCACTGCGTACCACGCGCCAGGAAGTTCGTCTCGAACCAGCGTTCGCTGATCACCTCGCCATTCGCGTCCGTCACGATGCGGTTGTAGCCCACCCGGAGGCCGTCGGACGGCGAAGCATACGGAACGACGCTTCCCGCAGGCAACTTCGGATCGATAACCTCGAGATCCTTGCCCTTGATCGGGTCGCTGATCCACTCGTCGGTGATCTCGACATCCCAGCCCATGTCATGACCAAAGATCTCGACCACATGATACGGGTACGAGGTCCACGACTGGACCAGCAGCCACCCATCGGTGTTGTTCGTGAACTTGAAGTCCGACCAGCCAGCCGGGTTGTCACCCAACTGGAGGATCGAGGCGTCATACCCCGGTCCCCAACCGTCATGCTCGTACCCGAGCAGCCGGTAGGAGTGCGGCCACCATTCGGCCATCGGGAACCCGCCGAGCAGCGCCGCGCGGTAGACGGTTGTCGACACCTGGCAGATTCCGCCGCCAACGTCACGTCCCACCGACTCACCGACGATAACGCCCGCCTCGACGTACCCCGCCTCGGGAGTGATCGCGCCGATTGCGCCGTTGAACGAGAAGTTCTCGCCCGGCGGCACCAGCGTTCCGTCAACAGCGGCAACTCCGGTATAGATATTGTGGTCCCGCTCCTCTGATCCGCCGGTGAAGTTGGAGTCACCGCGGCCGAGCAGCGTATCGATCTTGAGTGCCGCAAGGTTGTTGGAGTCGACCTGCGGTTTGGTGATATGCACCGGGATTTCCAGCCGCTGGTGCTCGCCCAGGAAGCTGTCTGCGACAACGTCAGCGAAATCGTTGGTCAACAGCGCCGCGCCGTCCGTGCTCGGGGTCTTCGCATACAGCCCGTCGCTCCAGGCAACAGTGGCATCAACCGGCGACCGGTTGATCTCCGCGCTGTAGGTCTCGCGCAGATACGAGCCAAGTGCATTTCGATCAAAATCGATCTGGGTGACGGCCTCGCCATCAACCATGGCCGATTCGACGATGAGGAACTGCGAGATGGTCGCGGGTTCGATCTTCCACGACTTGTCCTCGAAGTCGACACGCACGGGCTGGCTCAGCACATGTTGCACCTGTGCCCGGCCCGCCTCGAGATCCGCCACGCGAATCTCCGGTTCATCGACGACAGTTGGGAGTTCGGCGTCGATCGGTCGCAGGGTCTGGAGCGTGTCCATGATCTGCGCCTTCGCCGCCTCACGGTCGACAACGATGCCGGTGGAATCCTCGGTGAAGCTGATGTCGGTACCGTCCACGACGATACCGGCGTTGATCGCCGGGTTGCCGATGTCGGCATCGACCTTGTCGAACCACGCATCCAGCGCATTCAGGTCAAGATGCGTCTCCAGCGGCACCGTCTGGTCCCCGCGGATGATGTTGCCGGTGAAGGCCAGTCGGCTGACGGCGTTGTCTCCACGGCCAAGCGCATGCGCCTCGCTCAGGGACGTGTCCGTCTGGATCGTGGCGCCGATCTCCTGCAGGCTCGGCGTCCACGTTTGGCCGTTGTAGGTAAAGGAAATGCTGTGCTCGTTGAGTTCGCTGGCGCGCGCGTCGAGACGGTCCTGTGCCTGGGCCAGCGTCAAACCACCGACCTCGACATCGCCAACGACAACGGCGGGGTAGATCTTGTCATCGAACATGACGCGAAATGCGAGGAGGCCGACCGCCAGGACCAGCAGCACGAGACCAAGCCCACCGACAACCCGCGGTGCAATCCGCTTCGCGGCATCGGCCCAGTCGGGTTTCGGCGTCTCCGCAAGGTGCATCCATCGAGAAGCACCTGGTAACCGGTTGTTTAGCGGATTCTGCTCTTGCGTCATTGTTGGCTGGGCCATTCGTGTCCGATTGCTCCTGGCAAAGGTGGTTACCGTGTCTGTTCGTACTGGCGACACCCGCCGCTTTCCCCAACAACGGCAAACAAATCAGCAAGTGTCATAAATCTGGTGTGTGGGTAACGGGACGCACGACGAACCACCTCGCGGAGGCAATTGGCCGTCGGCGTTATCCGCTCCAACATACCATACGGACGGATAACCAATCCGGATGCGTTATCCGGAAACATCGACCGGATTGCTACGCAGCGTGTCACAAAATCGTAACAAACCTGCCGAACCTTACACGCATCTCACTGCAATAGTAAGGATGTACACGTTGAGGTCGCCGGCGCCCTACGGAACCAGCCATCCAGCCGGACGATCACGTGCAACACCCCCTTCCCCCCTTTCCCCAGCGGGGCTCCGGATCCAGCCAATATCCCGGAGCCCCGCTTTCCTCCGTCCGGGGTGCCGTTATCATGAGACAGGCAGCTATCGCATGCCGGGTTGGCTCGCAAACTCAACAACAGGAAACGGGAAAGCCTCCGATGGCGCATATCCTTATTATCGAAGACGAACAGGAACTCGGTCGGCTGATCGCCGCGACGCTGCGCGATGACGGCCACTCCACCGAAGTCATCCGTGATGGCAAGTTCGCGCTGGAACGATTTGACGACACAAGCGCGACCGAGCCAGACCTCGTCATCCTCGACCTCATGCTGCCCCGGGTCGACGGGCTCACCATCTGCCGCCATATACGGAAGACCCGGATCGTGCCGATCGTGATGCTGACGGCGAAATCAACGGAGCTGGACAAGGTCCTCGGGCTCGAGCTCGGCGCCGACGATTACCTGACCAAGCCGGTCTCCTTCCGGGAGCTCCAGGCCCGCGTCTCGGCCATCCTGCGTCGATCCGAGATGATGCGCGCCCAGTCGCAAACCAGCCAGCAAACCGATGAGCCGATCGTCCACGACGTGCTCGAGATCGATCCGCGTGGGCGCGACGTCCGGATCGCCGGGGAAGACGTCTCCCTCACCGCGAAGGAGTTCGACCTCCTGCACCTGCTCGCGTCCCACCCCGGACGCGTCTTCAGCCGCAACTACCTGCTCGACCGCCTCTGGGGCGACACCTATACCGGTTTCGAACGTACCGTCGATACGCATATCCAGCGGCTCCGGCGCAAGCTGGGAAAAGACCATCGCGTATCCGAGCGCATCGTGACGCTCTGGGGTGTCGGTTACAAGTACGATCGTGACGCGGGCAACGACTAACCCCTGATGGCTGCATCGTCCACTCGCGAACCGCGCTCCATCCCCGGCCGTATCTTTCGCTGGATATCCCTTCCGTGGCGCCTCTTCAACGAGCGCACCAGTGTCCAGCTGATTGTCAGTTACGTCGCCGTGGTGCTCCTGGTGATCACGCTCTTCCAGGCAACCGTCGTTGCGCTCATCCTGGGCTCCCCCAGCCTGGGACGATTCTCCGCGAATACCTACGTGGTCGACCCTTACCTCGGCGAGCGCACCGGCACCTATGTGCAGTGGCTTGACCCGGACCGGATCGCCCAGGCAACCACCGGCGACAGCCGGGCAACACTCATCTCGCTCGGGCTCGAACGCCGGCTGGAGCAACTGGTCTCCGGGAACGTGCCCGGCCTCTCGGCGCCCAGTACCGGCAGCGAGGAGGTCCTGGCGGTCCTCGTCGACGCCGATGGAAATGTGATCGCCTCTTCGGACGAATCGTTCTCCCCGGAGAAGTCCCTCTTCGACCAGGAGGGCGACTGGGACATTGTCCGACGTTCACTCGACCTCGCCGGCACCCTGGACCCCGACTGGAACGAGCTCTATTCCATGCATGCAGACGAAGGGGCGACCACCGCCGCCCACCCGGTCGTTACCAGCGATGGGCGATGGGTGGGCGCGCTCGTCATCCAGGGCGGAACCCTCGCCGATGTCATCGGGAACTCACGGGGCGATATCGCGCGGGAGCTCTCGCTTGCCTTTTTCCAGTCCCTCTGGGTCTTCGCGATCCCGGCGGTCATCGTCGCCATCCCCTTCGGTATCTGGCGCGCCCGCGCCATGTCCCGCCGTCTCCAGCGCCTGGCCGGCGCCGCCGAAGCGATGGCCGACGGCAACCTGCGCACGCGCGTACGGGTGAAGCGGAAGGATGAGATCGGCCGCCTCGCCGAGAGCTTCAATGATATGGCGACCCAGATCGACCATAACGACCGTGCCCGTCGCGCGTTCATCTCCAACGTCTCGCACGAGTTGCGGACGCCGGTCTCGATCATCCAGGGAACAACCGAGCGCCTTCGAACCTCACAGACCGACCTCCCGGTCCCCGTTGAGCAGGGCCTGCAGGTGATCCAGCATGAAGGCAACATGTTGACCCGCCTGATCGACGACCTGTTCACCATGGCCCGGCTCGAAGAGCACAACCTGCGTCTCGTGCGCGGCAAGCTCGACCTGTACAACGTCGCGTGCGAAGTCGCGGACGGCATCAGCAACCTCGCGTGGTCGCAACAGAAGATCAGCGTGGAGTGCCTGATCTCTCCCGATCTCGCGCCGGTCTATGCCGACCGCGATCGCGTTCGCCAGGTCATCAGCAACCTCGTCTACAACGCGCTCCGGCATACCCCCGAAGGCGGGCTGGTCGTGATCCAGGCCCGCGAGGCCGGAGACATGGTCGAGGTTGAGGTCAGCGATACCGGAGTCGGGATCGAGCAGGACAAGCTCGAAACGATCTTCACGAGGTACTACCAGACCGACCGGACCAAACGCACCGGCGAAGGCAGCGGACTCGGCCTCGCGATCGTGGCGCAGCTCGTCCGCGCCCACGGCGGCCAGGTATCGGTCGCCAGTGAGCCAGGCCAGGGAACAACCTTCCGCTTCACCCTCCCTCGCGAGCAGAACTGACCTCAACCAGACCACCCACAGACGCTGTTTCCTGCAGGAAAAAAGCAACCTCCCGGCAGGAAACAGCGTCGTCACGCCCCCTCCACTTCTGGCACCGTTTCTGCGTTCGTAAGTGACCAGAAACAGCGAGTGCATACGAATCGCGCGGCCTGACAGGACGCGCCCTCCGTATGGGCGTCGCTGCGACTACGCGACACCTTCAACCCAATTCATATCTCGGGAGGAGCATGCACCATGGCTCATCGACACCTGTTCCGGCGACCTGTCAATCGTCGTCGTTTTATCGGGGGGAGCGCGGCCCTTGGAGCCGCGGCCGCATCTGCCACGTACACCGCGCCTGCCGTGCTCGGGCGGGCGCGCCAGGAAAACGATGTCTCCGGCCCGCTCACTGAATGGGGCTTCGGTATCCAGGAAACCAACCCGCTGGCGCGCGCCCGGGTCCTCGCCTTCCAGGAAGCGTACCCGGACGTCGAGTTGGAGATCGTCGAGTCCTTCGATGAGCAGAAACTGCTCACCGCTGCCGCATCGGACACCCTGCCGGATGTCATCTGGCTGAGCCGTGCCGAAACCGCCACCTGGGCCGTCCCGGGCGTGATCCGGCCCCTCACCGAATTCATCGAGCGTGACGGCTACGACACCTCCGACTTCTACCCGTTCGCCATTGAGGAATCCTCATACGAGGGAGAGAT
Source organism: uncultured Sphaerobacteraceae bacterium (assembly GCA_964624125.1). Lineage (GTDB taxonomy): Bacteria > Chloroflexota > Chloroflexia > Thermomicrobiales > UBA6265 > UBA6265. The sequence goes on from CAZVAA010000061.1 coordinate 10,116, forward strand.
CTACGGCATTCCGGGTGGCGCCGATGTCCGCGCCCTGTACGTCAACGTCGATCATCTCGAGGAAGCCGGTGTCGACGTTGATGCGCTCGACACCTCGGATTGGGACGCCCTGAGCGAGCTCGGTGCCCAGCTTGTGCAGGCGGAAGGAGATCAGGTCAATCGCTGGGGATTTGACCACCGCTTCCAGGCGAACAACTTCTGGCTCTGGGGCTACGGCAACGGCGGCAGCTTCCTTAGCGAAGACGGCATGGAAGCAACGTTCAACATGGAAGAGAACGTCGAGGCACTGCAATGGGGCGTCGAGGCCTACGACGCACAGGGCGGATCTCGCCTGTATGACGCCTTCGCCACCACGTTCCAGGGCGACCAGCAGTTCGCCAACGGCTCCGTGTCCATGACGGTGTATGAGCAATGGATGCTCAGCGCCGCGATCGCGACCGTTGCACCGGACATGAATTTCCGCCTCCTGCCGATTCGCCAGTGGGGCAGCGGTCCGGATGGTGATATCGCGACCTATTCCGGCGGGAACGCCTGGTACATCACCTCCGGCGCCCAGAATCCGGATGCGGCCTGGGAGTTCATCAAGTTCCTGCATACCAATGACACATGGCGCATCGGCGCGGAAGCCGTCAAGGCGCTGCGCCAGGAGCAGGGCAACCCCTACTTCCCATCCCTTACCGGCAAGACCTCGGTCGACCAGATGCAGATCGACGAGCTCTATGAGCCGGTCGGCGAAGCTTTCGACAGTGCCGTGGAGTTGCTCCCGCTCCTGCTCGAGAACTCCACCATGCGCGAGCTCTACCGATCGCCGGTTGGTGGCCAGCTCGAGGACATCATCCTCGCGGACGGCATCAAGCCGGCCCTCGCCGGCAACGAGTCAGCGCAGGATGCCCTCGACACCGCCAACGACAACGCTCAGGAAGCGATCGACATGTTCTAGTCCGGCAGGTATCGCCGGGCCGGGAACGCTGGGTTCCCGGCCCGGATTGCCGGTATTTCCCAATCGTGAACGGATCACCTGATGGCTGTGGTCACACAGACTGAGAAGGCCCCTCGCCCAACCAGGCGGGTCTCTGAGGAAGCCGTTGCCGGCTGGATCTCGATCCTGCCATGGCTGATCGGATTCCTGGTCTTTACGGCAGCTCCTTTTCTCGCATCCTTCTATTTCAGCTTCACAAATTACAACGTCCTCCAACCACCTGAATGGATCGGGCTCGAGAACTACGAGCGCCTCTTCACCCGTGACCGGCTCTTCCCAAAAGCACTCCAGAACACCCTTATCTACGCGATGATGTATGTGCCGCTCAACATCGTCTCCTCGCTTGCCGTGGCCATGCTGCTGAACAAGGCGCGACATTTCACGGGGTTCTTCCGGACAGCCTACTACCTGCCATCGATCACCCCCGCTGTAGCGACCGCCTATCTCTGGGTCTGGATCCTGAACCCGAACGATGGTGTCGTGAATACCGTGTTGCGCTGGGTCGGACTCCCCGCGCCGGGCTGGACCGTTGATCCGTTCTGGACCAAGCCGACGATCGTGATCACCGAGATCTGGACGCTCGGCGCATCGATGCTGATGTATCTCGCGGCGCTCCAGGGCGTGCCGAAGGACCTCTACGAGGCCGCCACCCTTGACGGCGCCGGCGCCTGGCGCCGGTTCAGGGACGTGACACTGCCAATGATTTCGGGCATCACCTTCTTCGTCAGCACCATCAGCATCATCTCCGCGCTCAACGTCTTCACCCAGGGCTACGTGATGTTCGACGAGGACGGCGGCCCCGACAACTCGGCCCTCTTCGTCGTCATGTATCTCTTCAAGCGAGCGTTCGGCAGCGGGTATTTCCAGATGGGCTACGCCTCGGCGATCGCCTGGGTGCTGTTCCTGATCATCCTCGTGGTGACCATCATCCAGTTCAAATTCTCCAAACGCTGGGTGTACTACGAACACGATACGCGGAAATAACGGAGTCGACCGGATATGGCAGCACCAACCCTCACCTACGAAGAACAGGCGCAAACGGTCCCCCAAACAGGAGTGGCGGAACGAGAGCGCAAGCCATCACCACCACGCATGAATGGCAAGGATCTGGCCCTGGCCACCTTGATGACGCTGCTGGCCGTCGCATTCATCTTCCCCTTTGTGTGGCTGGTCATGGCGTCGTTCAAGCCACCGGCAGAGGTCTTCTCCAGCGATTTCTTCCCTTCCCGGTGGACAACGGAGAACTACGAGCAGGTCTTCACGCAGGTCCCGATGTGGCGCTGGATGGGCAACACCTTCCTCGTCGCGATTCTCGGCGTCGTCTCCGTTGTGCTTTCCAGCTCGCTGGTCGCATTCGGGTTCGCGCGGCTGCGCTTCCCCGGACGCGGCATGCTGTTCGCGCTGGTAATCGGCACGTACCTGCTTCCCGGCTCGGTAACGATGATCCCGACGTTCCTGATCTGGAACGAGCTCGGGCTGGTGAATACCCTCTGGCCCCTCTGGGCAGGCAATCTCTTCGGCTCGGCGTTCTATATCTTCATGCTGCGACAGTTTCTGCTGACCATCCCCCAGGACCTGGTGGATGCCGCACGGCTCGACGGGGCCGGGTTCTTCCGCATCTACTGGACGATCATGTTGCCGCTCGTTCGGCCAGCGCTGGTCGCGGTCGCGATCTTCGAATTCAACGCAAAGTGGAATGACTTCATGGGTCCACTTATCTACCTCAACAGCCCGGACCGCTACACCCTGGCGCTCGGCCTGCAAAGCCTGGAGAGCAACTTCCAGGAGCTCGGCACCCAGTGGTCGCTGCTCCTCACCGCCTCGGTAATCTTCACCATCCCGATGATCATCATCTTCTTCCTCTTCCAGCGGTACTTCATGGAAGGACTCGCCCACACCGGCATCAAGGGGTAGGGCGACGGCCTACCTGCCCTATCCGTACGGTACCCGGTGAACAGACCGCGTTGACGCGAAGGGGCCCGTGCAAAAATGCACGGGCCCCTTATCCTGGCGCGAAGTCAGATGCTACTTCGAAAACGCCGGAATCACCTCGCTCGCGTAGATCTCCATCGCTTCGGTGTCGTACGCAAGACCCGGGATGTAGTTGATGACGTAGTCGATCCCGGCATCGAGCACCGACTGGACCTTCTCGCCGATCACATCCGCATCACCGATAAGATGGTTCTTCGAGAAATCCTCGAACGACATGCCATCGTACTTCTCGCGCACCTTCGCCGTCGCCTGCTCCGGGTCGGCGCCCTTCGCGATCGGGAAGACGCTCAGGCTGGTCGATTTGGTGATCTCACCGTAGTCACGACCGACCTTCTCGCAGTGGCCCTGCAAGATCTCCAGCTTCTCCCTGGCCAGATCCGGATCGCCTCCACCGACGTTGCAGGCATCGCCATACTGCGCGACGAGCTTCAGCGTGACCTGCGGGCCACCGCCACCGATCCACAGTGGGACCTTGTATCCCGGCTTGTGGCTTTTCGGCTCGTTGATCGGCTCATCAATCGTGTAGTACTTGCCCTCGAAGGTTGGCTTGTCCTCGGTCCACATCTTGTGGATGATCTCGACGCCCTCCCGGAACATCGCCATGCGCTCCCTTGTCTCCGGGAAGCCATAGCCGTAGGCACGCCACTCGTGCTCATACCAGCCCCCACCATACCCGGCGTAGAGCCGACCATGGCTGGCGACGTCCACCGTCGACGCGATCTTGGCGAAAAGCGACGGCTGGCGATAGCCGTTGCAGTTCACCATCTGGCCGACGTTCACCCGCTCGGTGTCCCGGGCGAGGGTCGCGGAGATCGTCCACGACTCGAAGACGGTGTTCATCGTCGGTTTCGGGGTGGTGTGGAAATGATCGTAGACCCAGATCGAGTCCCACGGCCCCTTGTCGGCGACCTTCGCCACATTGGTCATCGCCTCGTATTGCTCGACCGGATCCTCGATCGCGGTCAAGTCCATGCGCCAACCCTGCGGCACAAATACGCCAAATCGGACGGTCATACGGAACCCTTTCATGCGGCGGCCACACCTGGCGGCCCTCACGCACCGTGTAGAAATGCGGACATTCACGCGATCCCG
>CAZVAA010000062.1:0-14136 GCA_964624125.1 uncultured Sphaerobacteraceae bacterium
CTCACGACCGCCGGGATCAGCATCGGCAGGTAAAACATCCCCTGCAGCGCCCCGCTCCCCCGGAACCTGAACCGGCTCAGGCCATAGGCCGCCAGCAGCCCGAGGACCGACGCGATCACCGCCGTTGCCACCCCGATCTGGAGCGATGTCCAGAGGGCGCTCAGCAGCTGGTCGTCCTCCATCAGGTCGGAGTACCACTGCGTGGTCAGCCCGTTCGGGATCGTCGCGCGTCCGGTCGGGTTGAACGACGTCAACGCGACCACGAGGATCGGCGCAAAGAGGAAGATGTAGACAAGCGCGGTGTAGATCCGGAGCACCCAATCACCGCGACGTGACTCAGCTGCCATAGATCTCCTCCACATCCGCGAACCGGAAGAACAGTGTCATCGCGACGATCACGACCAGCGTCATGACGATCGACAGCGCCGCCCCGAATGGCCAGTTGAACGCCTCGCCAAACTGGTTGTCGATGATGTTCCCCATCATCACATCGCTGGTCCCGCCAAGGAACTGCGGCGTCACGAACGACCCGAAGGTCGGGATGAAGAAGAGGACGATCCCCGCCACGATCCCCGGCATGGTCAATGGCAGGATGATCCGCAGGAACGCCTTGAACGGCGATGCCCCGAGGTCGTATGCCGCTTCCACATACCGCCGGTCGAGGTTCCTCGCCGAGGCGTAGATCGGCAGGATCATGATCGGCAAATAGACATGCACGAAGCCGATCAGTACGGCTGGCCGACTATAGAGCAAATCTGTCGGTAGCCCCGGGATCCAGCCGAACGCGGAATCAAGGAAGCCGTTGCTCTGCAGGATGCCGATCCACGCGTAGGTGCGGATGATGTAGCTCGTCCAGAACGGGATCAGCACGAGCAACAGCAACATGCCCTGATGCCGGGGATTCGCCACCGCGCCGATGAAGTACCCGACCGGGTACGCCAGCATCAGCGCGATCACGGTCGCGATCGCCGCGATCCCGAGCGTCCGCATGAAGATGTTGCGATAGATCGGCGAGGTCAACGCGCGCTCGTAGTTGTCCCAGGTGAAATCCCGCTGCATGAGCCCGGTGATGGGATCAAGGGAATAAAAGCTGTACACCGCGATGAGCCCGAGCGGCAGCACAACAAAGAGGATCAGGACCAGGGTCGGTAATCCGAGCGTGATGACCGGTGCCAGCGGGAAGCTGCGCCCGGTCCGGGCAGGTTGGGCGGTCGCCATGATCAGGCCCCTCCCGGCGCGTCGGGAATGATCACCGCATCCTCCGGACGGAAGCTGATCGTGACCTCATCACCGACGTTATGCCGGTGGGCGATGTCATCGTGCGCGACCTCGGCGGTCATTTCGCTGCCATCATGCATCCGCAGGAGGTACGACATCATGACGCCCTTGTAGATTCGCTCGACGACGGCGCCTTTCCACCCCTGCTCGGCATCCAGCCGCACCTTCTCCGGACGGATCACCATCGCGGCGGTGCGCGTGCCCTTCGGCACGGTCGTCGGCAATGTCACCTCGTTCCCGCCAAGCCGGAACCGGGTCGACGTACTGTCGCGATCGACCACATCGACATCGTGGATATTCGACGCGCCCATGAACCCGGCCACGAACCGCGTCTTCGGTCGCCCGAAGATCTCCTCCGCTTCGCCCTCCTGCTCGACCCGGCCATCGTTCATGACGACGATCCGGTCGGACATGGTCAGCGCCTCTTCCTGGTCATGCGTGACATAGATGAAGGTGATGCCAACCTGTTGCTGGATACGCTTCAGCTCGATCTGCATCTGCTTGCGTAGCTTCAGGTCGAGCGCGCCAAGCGGCTCGTCCAGCAACAGCACGGTCGGCTCGACAACCAGCGATCGCGCCAGCGCCACGCGCTGCTGCTGGCCGCCGGACAACTGCCGGGGCTTGCGATTCCCCCGGTCCGGCAGCTCGACCAGCTTCAGCATCTCGTCAACACGGCGCTTGATGTCGCTCTTCGGCACCTTTCGCTCGCGAAGCCCGAACCCGATGTTGTCCGCCACGCTCATATGGGGAAACAGTGCGTAGTTCTGGAACACCATCGACGTATCGCGTTTATGGGGTGGACGCTTTCCCATCAGTTCGCCCTTGAGGCGAATCTCGCCGCTGTCCGGGTGCTCGAACCCGCCGATCATGCGCAGCGTCGTGGTTTTCCCGCAACCCGACGGCCCGAGGAACGTCACGAACGCGCCCCGTGGCACATCGAGATCGATCCCGTCCACGGCAACCATGTTCCCGAACCGCTTGACCAGCTTACGGATACTGACATCGGATTCCGTCATCGACATTTGTCCCTGATTGAGTGAACCCGGCCCGGGAGCGTCACCCATGCCGGTCGCCGCTGGATTTCTCTGGTGCGGCTAGCTTAACCCATACGGGGCCGGGTTCGCCCCCGGCCCCGTACAGAACATTGCGCCACCTAGGAGAGCTGGACCTCTGTCCACAACTCTTCCATCTGCGTGCGCACCTGGGGATCGAGGTCGCGCAGCACCCGCAGGTCCGCCCCCTCCGGGATGGCGAAGGTTTCCTCCACCTCCGGATCGAGCGACTCATGAGCCGCCTGGTTGACCGAGTCGTACCCCATGATCGTCATCTGCATGGCAGCGATCTCCGGCCGCTGGATGAAGTCGATCAGCTTGTGGGCGTTCTCGACATTCGTCGCATTCGCCGGGATCGCCAGCGTATCGAGCGCGACGAGCGCTCCCTCTTCCGGCACGGTGTAGGCAAGCGACGCCCCAAGGCCGTTGGCCATCCGGACGCGACCGTCGCTGATCTGTCCGAGGTCCACCTCTTCGTTGATGAACATCTCCATGCCGGTCTGGTAGTCCTTCCAGTATTTGGTGATCAGCTGGTGCTGCTCCTGCATGGATTCCCGGATGGCATCCCAGTCGTCAGGCGCGAACGGGTCCTGCCCGAGGTACAGGGCGGTCGTGCCGACCCGCGCGTTGGCCTGGTCATACAACGTGATCCGGCCGGAATATTCCTCTTCCCAGGTGATTCCCCAGCTCGTCGGCGCCTCGGAGATGACGCCGGTGTTCCAGGCCAGGCTGTAGATCTCGCGGGCAAACCCCTGCGCGTACTGCTTACCGTCCTTCGTCAGCGATTCGAGCTCCTGGAAATCCGGCGACAGATTCTCGGTATTCGGGATCAGGTCCAGGTCGAGGGGGAGCAGCATGTCGGCTTTCAGCGCTCGCTCGGCCCAGTCCGCGCTCGGCAGGAAGAAGTCGAACTCCTCTCCGGCCTGCAACCGCGCCCACCATTCATCGTTCCGGGAGTATGCGCCAAGGCGATTGACCTTGATCCCCGTCTCCTCCTCGAACATCGGCAGGATCTCGTCGAGCCAGTTCTCGTACCAGGTGAAGGTGTTCACCTCGCCGGCATCCTGGTTCCGGTTCACGTAGAAGCCTGCGTTTCCCGTCGAGGCCTGCGCGAGCGCATGGGACATCGCCGAGACACTGGCCGCCGCGCCGGCGGCTCCCTTCAGAAAGGAACGACGGGACATACCGCTTCGGGATCGCCAGACAGTCATCACTTCTCTCCCTGTGCAGCGTCACCCCCGGAATCGCCATTGCGACCGGGGCCAACCAAAAACGTTGAGATGTGTTTGTGTCGTTCATGGTAATCGACCGCGCCCGATGCGCAATACCTCCTGGAACGAGTACACGGTCTCCGGACGCAAAACGGCCCCGGTTGGCACATCGCCAACCGGGGCCGTTGCAGGCGAACCACGTCAGGAAAGCTTCACTTCCGTCCACAGCTCGTCCATACGGGTGCGCACCTGCGCAGGCAGATCCACCGCAAGCGGCAGATTCGCATCCTCCGGCACCTCGAACTGCTGCGCGAACTCCTCATCCAGTTGCTCGCGAGCTGATTCGTTCAGGGAGTCGTAGAAGAGCGTCTCCATCTGCATCGCCATGATCTCCGGCCGGTGCAGGAAGTCGATGAACGCGTGACCGTTCTCCGGGTTCTCCGACGTATGCGGGATCGCGAACGTGTCGATGAACGTCAGGCACCCCTCTTCCGGCACCGTCCAGTCGATCGGCCCGCCCTCGGCCTTGCCCATCCGGGTCCGGCCGGCGGTGAACTGCCCGACAAGGGCCTCCTCGTTCACGAACATCTCCATACCGTTCTGGTAATCCAGCCAGTACTTGGAGACCAGCTCCTTCTGGGCCATCAGGCGATCACGAATCTCGTCCCACTTCTGCGGGTTGAGCGGATCGTCATCCAGCGTCAGCGCAGTCGTCCCGACCCGGGCATACGCCTGGTCCTGCATGGTGATCTGCCCGTCATACTGCTCGTCCCACGTGACCTCCCACGAGGTTGGCGCCTCGGAGAACTCGTTGGTGTTGTAGGTCAGGCAGTAGTAGACGCGGGAGAACGGCACGGCGTAGGTCGCCCCGTCCTTCTGGTAGATTTCGTTCGCCTGGAACTCCTCGAACAGGTGCTCGTTGTTCGGGATCAGGCTCATGTCGAGCTCATGAAGAAGGTCGGCTTCCATCGCCCGCTGGAACCAGTCCGTCGTGGGCATGAAGAAGTCGAAGTTCTCACCCGCGTTCAGCCGTGCCCACCACTCATCGTTGCTTGAATAGGTGGCAAGCTGCGTCACCGACACGCCGGTTTCTTCCTCGAACATCGGGACCACTTCGGCGATCCATGGCTGGTACCAGTTCAGGATCACCAGCTCACCGCCGTCCTGGTTGCGGTTCACGTAGAACCCGGCATCTCCGGTCGACGCCTGCGCCAGCGCCGCGGACAGCGCACTTCCGGCGGCAACAGCCCCTGCAGCGCCCTTGATCAGCGAACGCCTGTTCATTCCCGGTGCCTTCGTCATGGCAAGACCCTTCCTCTTTCCCTTGGTCCATCGAGATACGTTCCGGACGATCCGGACCCCGGCCTGATGGACATGCGCGGATACCTGAGCTTCACAGAACGGAAGACTTCGCGCAAGAACCAGGCCGTGCCATCGTGCCGATCTGGCTCGAATCAGGCGGGCGTTTTTGCTGCCACATCCGGGGCATCGGGGTCGGGGCCGCCGAGCGCCATCATCTCCCGCGCCACGGCGAGGTCGATCATCGTGCCCCGGTGCACGCGGTCATACATCGCATGGGCGCGGGCAGTCAGCCTCGTGAAGTCGGCCTGCTCCACCTCGCGCAGGATCTCCCGCGCGGACGGGACATCGCGCCGCGCCAACCGCGCATAATCACGGATCAACTTCGCCGCCGGATCGAGGAACCGGTTGATGAAGTCACGTGCCAGCGGCAACTCGTCCGGATGCTCCTCGATCGCGGCGAGCACCCGCTCGCTCGCCTCGCAGGTCGTGAGCGCCTCGTTGCGCACCGCCAGGTCGGGAATCGTCCAGGCACTGTCATGCATCTGCCGCAGCAGCAATCGGCCCCGCGCCAGCAACTCCTCGATCTCCGACGCATTCCGTGGCAACGGCCGGTATGCAGGATCCTTCCGCCGCTCCATTGTCGCAACAACGCGCCGCGCGATCGAGGCGTTCATGATCAGGTATGTCACCAGCGCGTGGGCGGCAACCAGCAGCCCCCATCCGAACATGGGGAACAGGAACCATGGCTGGGTGATCCCGGTCAGGATGTTGATCAGGAACAGGCCGATCATCCCCACGGCATACACGCCCACATGCAGCAGCACGAACTGCACGAAGAACACCCGCCAGCGCGAGAGCTGTGATGAGCCGGAGGTCGCCGTGGAGGCTTTGGCAAGAAGTCGTTTCATATCGATACCCGGTACGTCGACACGCCTGCAAACGCGGTGTCCCTTAAACCACAAGATGTACGGATCAGGCACTCGCCCGCCCGTACATCTATCCTGTCATGACCATACCGGCTGGTACATTCCGGTTATCCGGTATTTCCGGTCAGGATTCGTGATCATCCCTCGCCGTAAGCGATGGCGCGGTCGCCGCCGGCAAATCCAGCACCAGCATTTCCCGCGCAACCTCGAGATCGATCAGCGTCCCGCGATGCAGGCGCTCGTACACCTCGTCCATCTTCTCGCGAATCAGGGGCAAGTCGTGTTGTTCGACCTGCGCAAGGGTCTCCCGCGCCGAGGCGATGTCCCGGCTCGACAGCCGCTGGTACGTCGTCACGATCTTCTCGGTCGGCTCGACGATGTTATGCAGGAACTTGCGCGCCAGCGGCAATTCGTCCGGATGCTCCGCCAGCGCCGACATCACCCGGTCGGCGGAAGCACAGACATCCAACGCCTCCTGCCGCGCTCCGGCATCCCGGATACGGCGCGCGGTCGCGCGAATGTCATCGATCCTGATCCCGCCCTGCATCATCAGCTCGTCGATCTCGCTGCCCGACGATCCGGGGTTGGCCGGCGCTGGCCGTGGCGCACGACGCCGCAACACCGGCTGTTCCGCCCACTCCTCGACCTTCGCCGTATTCAGCGTCACCAAGGTCACGACGGTGTGGATCCCGATCCCCACGCCCCAGGCGAGCGCGGGATAGATGAACCACCAGGTATCGCGACCGGTAACAACGTTGAGCAGAAAGAGGAACAGGATCACCGAGGCGTAGACGCCCAGGTGGATCAGGTAACCCTGGAGCGTCTCACCCCGCGCCTTGCTCGACATGCCACCCCGCTTCCTGTCTCGTGAATCCTCGCGATGGTTGAATTGGTCCCGGGATGTATCGTCACTCATGGTTCCGACGATCCTCATCGCCCGCATCGGATTCCGCGGGCTCACGTGTGGTGGTCCTGGTCCCGGATTGGCTGGCGCCCTCGAGCGCGACCGAGGCGGTCTGCCGCTCGAACGCCGCGGCGTCGGCGACTTCCAGCGTCAACATCTCCCGCGCCACCTCGAGGTCGATCAGGGTTCCCCGGTGCAGGCGATCATAGACGCCATTCGCCCGCCGCGTGATCAACGGTAAATCGTGCTCCTCGACCTGTGCCAGCGTCTCCCGCGCGGAAGGCACATTCCGGTTGGCCAGACGGGAGTATTCGCTGATGACCGAGGTGGATGGTTCAAGGAAGCGGTGCACGAAATCCCGTGCCAGCGGAAGCTCCTCTGGGTGTTCCCCGATGGCGGCCAGCACCTGGTCAGATGCCGCGCATGCATCCAGCGCCTCGCGCCGGACCTCCGGTTTCGGGATCCGCCGTGCGCTGTCCCGCATGCGATCGATCAACCCGGACGCATGCGTCATCAGTTGCTCGATCTCCGAACCTGTTGCCGAAGCCGGATCCGATGCACGGGAGCGTGTCGCGGAGCCGGTGTCGACGGAACCAGTCCGCCGCGCCATCATTCGTTCTGCGAGTGCCTTCTCCGGCTTAAAGGTGTCGACGGCATCCATAGCGACGCCGATACCCCAGAAGATCGTCACCCAGTAGAACCACATCGTATCCGGGGAGGAGATGAGGTTCACGATCAACAGGGCAACATTAACAATGAGGAAAATACCGAGATGCTGCAGGAAGCTCTGGATACTCTCTTGCTGCTTCTCTTCCGGCGTCTTTTCCTTACGCTTGGTCATGAAACGTCCTCTGGCAGCATCGCCGGTCCTGGTTATTCGGGAATACTCTCCGGATCCGCCGGCTCAACCGGCAGCTCCTCCGGCTCAAGCAGGATAAACCCGCCGACCTCGTCGATCTCGTCGGGACACGCTTCTGCAACCGCGAGCTCACCCTCGTTGATAAGCGCGAACGCTTCATCCTGCAGGTTCAGGTTGGGTACGTTGCTGGTGTCGATGCCGTAGAAATGCGCGACCGAAATCTGGAGCTCGAAGAACATGACGATGCCTTCATGTCCCCGGGCATAGGCGCCGGGGACTTCGAGCTCGGCGATATCCGCCAGGAGATCCTCGCCATCCTCACGTACATCAGCCGCGAACTCCGGACTGATGTCGTTCCAGTCATCACTGGTGTAGAAGAATTCCGCGAACGCACCGGAGTTGTCGATCAGCGTGAACAACTCCCGGGTGTAACTCCGGATCAACTCGCAACCGGGCTCTCCTCCCGTCGCCTCGGGTGAGGCGGACGGCCCGCCGCCCTTCTGGACTTGCGCCGCGGCCGGGGCAATACTCCCCGCCAACAGCACCAGCCCGAACAGTATCGCTCGCCAGTGTCGCCTGATCACATGTCGCTCCTGCGTGTTGAGCCGATTCGTGCTCGCGTTTCCCTTACTATAGGGTATTGAACGTTGATTTCGGCCCTGTCGTTCCCGGCCGGGCCGCTCCCGAAAGGACCATTTCCAGGTGCAACCCATTCCCGAAAGCCACCGCGACCTGCTGGATCGGCCGGTCGTCGTCAGCATTGCGACGGTCATGCCGAACAACCAGCCGCAGGTCACGCCGATCTGGGCCGACCTCCACGACGGGCATCTGCGCATCAACACCGTCGATGGCCGCCAGAAGCACACCAACCTCGTCGAACGACCCCAGGCAACCTTCCTCTTCATTGACCCGGATGACCCGATGCGATGGATGGAAGTCCGTGGCCGCGTAGCCTCCAGGATCGTCGACGATGAGGTCCAGGTCATCGACATTCTCGCGAAGAAGTATCTCGGCAAAGACGTGTACCCGTGGCACAACGAGAATGACACCCGGGTGACCTTCCTCATCGCCCCGGAACGGGTCGTCACCTCCGGTTAATCCCGTCTGGTTTCAACCCTTCGAGAGCTGTGGGAGAATTCGCTACGTGATCCACCAGCGCCCGGGAGACTTCCCGGGCGCTTCATATGCCAGAGGCCAACGTGACCAACCAGAGCATCCACCCCGACCGCACCGGACTGCAAAAGCGCATCGTCCTTGTGCTCGCGCTCGCACAGATCCTCGGCGGCATCGGCGTCGCGGCTGGTGCGGCCGTCGGCTCGCTGCTCGCGGCAGACCTCGCATCGGACGCTTTTGCCGGTGTCTCGGCCGCGTCGTCCGTGATCGGCGCCGCCGTGATCGCCATCCCGGTCACCCGGCTGATGAGCGAGGTCGGCCGCCGTCCCGGCCTCGTCCTCGCCTACGCCATCGGCATCGTTGGGGCCGTTCTCGTGGTTACCGGCGCCGCGATCGACCAGTTCGCCGTGGCGCTCCTCGGCATGATCCTCGCCGGCGGCGGGACCACCGCAACGCTGCAATCCCGCTATGCCGCTACCGACCTCGCGGAAACCTCACGCCGCGGGCGCGACCTCTCGACCGTCGTCTGGGCCACCACGATCGGGTCCGTTCTTGGTCCCAATCTCGCCGACCCCATGGGCGATATCGCCCAGCGCATCGATCTGCCTCGCCTCTCCGGCCCGTACCTGCTCACGATCCTCGTCTATATCCTCGCCATGACCCTCATCACCATCATGCTCCGGCCGGATCCGCTCCTTGTCGCCCGTGAGAACGAAGAGCCCGACCCCGATCATGTCCCGGGCGCCCGCCGCCCCCGCATGTCGATGCGAAGCGCCATCAACCTGGTGCGGGAGAGCCCGGCGGCATCGCTGGGCCTGAGCGCCATGGTGCTCGGGCATGTCGTGATGGTCGCCGTCATGTCGATGACCCCCGTCCACCTGCAACACAGCGACCAGTCGCTCCAGATCATCGGCCTCGTCATCAGCGGGCACATCACCGGCATGTACATCGCCTCGCCACTCGTCGGCACCGCCGCCGACAAGATCGGTCGCCGGCCCGTGATCCTCGCCGGCGCAGCGATCCTCCTCGCGTCATTCGTCATCTCCGGCACCGCAACCGGTCACGAATCAAACCAGCTCATGGTCGGGCTTTTCCTGCTCGGCCTTGGCTGGTCGTGCACGATGATCTCCGGCTCCACGCTGCTCACCGAATCGGTCGAGCTCAAGGTCCGCCCCGGTGTCCAGGGCACCGCCGACCTGACGATGGGCATCGCTGGCGCCAGCGCCGGGCTCCTCTCCGGCGTCGTTGTCGGCTTCGGCTCCTACGCGCTGCTCAACGGCATCGCCGCCCTCCTGGTCGTGCTCCTCCTGTTCCACATGATGAAAGAACGCACCCAAACCGCCCTCGCCGCCACCCGATAAACAGGAAAATCGCTCCGGGATCCCGCTACAACTGGCGCACATATTCGTTGGGGTTGGAGTGGGCGTTGGCGGAACCAGGGCGTATGGCGGTGATATGGCCGGTATCCAACGTCACTATGACCATGTCCCCATAGACGGCCAGACCCGGCCGTGTCCGATTCGGGCCCAACTCGACATGCCAGCGCCGCTCGCCGGTGTGACGATCGTAGGCGTATAAACCAGCAGGGAATTCTGCATCCGTGGATCCGCTGGCGAAATAGAGGGTATCGCCACCGGCGACCAGCCCACTCAGCATTTCGGGAACAGTGATTTCCAGGTCTTCGTCCGGGTCCGTCAGATCGATGTGCGCAATGATGGTTCCTGGCTCGGTCACCACATACACCGCATCATCCGCAACGACCGGTTGTCGATCCGGGAGTGAGCCCACTGAGGCATTTAACGGTCGTGCGTTGGCGGTAACGGCTACCGGCTGAGTCCCGGATATTAACCCGGATAGAGACGCGGTGAGAAGCTCCTCACCAAAAAGCAGGATATCGCCACCGTATCCGACGGCAAAGTCCTGCACGTCGGCGTCGACCTCATCGTCACGAGTGACCCTGGAGCGCTCGTTCCCCGTCTCCGCATCGAGGATGTACATGCGATCGGGGTTTTCTGCCGTCCCGGAGAGGATGCTCACGAGCCCGTCGCCGGCAATGGGCTGGACAGTACATGGTTGGCCTGCGGAGAAACCCAGGGGGAACGACCAGGCTTCGGATCCATCCGAGATATCCAGCGCGTGGAGCACATAGTCGTTCGCGGTGACGAAAAGTCGCCCATCGGCCACGACAGGCAGCGACACATGTGGATGTGCGGCCAGCCCGCCATCCTGGTCTTCCGGACGCCCCAACCGGGTCGACCAGGGCAACGCGGTTTCCCAGCGAATGGCCTGCTCCCGCACGTCAATCGCCATCACCGCTCCACCAATTGTGACGACGAAGAGCGTCTCCTCTTCGAGGGTAAGGGACGCGTTACCATGATCCCCATCAGGAGCGGACAAGATTGGGATGGCCCACGATTCGCGCCCGTCCTGGATATCGATCGCGACAATGTGCACAGCCCCGTCCAGGATCCCTGCGACATAGGCCACCTCGTTCGCCACCACCGGTGCGGAGCCGATCCAGTCGAATCGAACGTCCGACGTCCAGGCGATCTCGGCCTCATCCACAGCGCCTGGCCCCGGATCGGGTGTAAAACCGGTCAATCGCGGATTACCAAAGAAACCGGACCAACCCGTCGCTGAGCCATGACCCGGCTGGTTCGCATTCTTCGAGTCGTCATCGGCCGACACGTCTGACTCGTCCAGTTCCCGGGTTTGCCAGATGCCAAGCGCGCCGGCACCACCGATGGCGGCAACTCCTCCGATGATGGCCCGTCTTGTGAATGCAGGTTTGGTCCCGTGGTCGTCAGTGTTCATGGTGTAGCTCCCGTCCTGGGGATCGGTGTTGGCTGTTATCGATTGTCCTGATCCCGGAATCCTCGATCGTACAGCGTCACCCGGCCACGTCGCAGCAGCCTGCCGTCGATCCGTATCTCCACCGAAATCTCGTCACGGAACCCTTCCATTGCGGAGCGATCGAGCTCCCAACTGAACGCCCATCCATCGTCACCTGGGTCCAACGAGTCTGAGGTCCTCATCATCGATCGGCCATTGAGTAGCCAGACGACATCCCATGTGAAGACCGGTTGCGAGGCCATAATGAGCGTTCCGGCAACCGTGATCGTACTTGTGGATTCCGGAAGGAACCCGCCACTCTCAACGAAGTGGTCATCATCTTCGACCTTATCTGAGGAAAACCTGAGAGGAGAGAGGTACGCGATGTCGTCTATACGTCCCGATCCATCCGAGCCGTCATTGTCTGCCCGGATCGTCCGGAAAGCCACGACATCACTCCACCCGGTCGTGACGACCATGATGTCGCCGGCGATGGCCACCTGGTTTTCGACCCGCTCCCCCGGAATGAACCAACGGTTGCCTCCCTCGTTTGACCCGAATGCATGAATCCCGGACCTGGGCCCATTGGAGAACTCCAATTCCTGGGAAACGACCAGGCCATGTTCCGAGCCGACCATCGGGCCGGAAAGTTCGCGCACGTTATCTGTCCACTGGATCTCGCCGGATGTCCGATCCAGGCACGAGATCGTGTCGCGAGCACGGGAAAGCGTGTAGATCGCTTCATCGGCGACCACGGGCCTGGTACTGGCAGAGGCGTCACGCGCGACCCAGCGTGTTTCGGCGGAGAGGGCGTCGATCGCGTGTACCTGGTTTCCGAAGAGGAAGAGGTCGTTGCCATCCAGCGCGGCGAAGCGGTTTGCTTCCCCACCGGTACGCACGCGCCAGCGCTCCTCACCGGTTTGGGCGTCCAGCGCAAAAAGGCTCGTCCTGTTCAGGTCCGAGCCGCTCGGGAGGTACACCATCCCGTTCCCCACCACCGGGTCCGCGGCAGTCGGGTCACCGGCTCCGGCGTCGTAGCCAAACGTCCACACCTCGGAGCCATCCCTTGCGTCGAGCGCATACAACGTTGAATCGGCGCCGTTGATGTACAGGATGTCATCGACGATGACCGGCGAGGCAAGGACTTCCGTTGGCAACGTTGCCTCCCAGCGCATCTGCCGGGAGTGCACGTCAATCACGCGGATGCCGCCCCGCGTCCCGATGAGATAAATGGCATCGTGCGAGATCACCGGCGCAAGTGTGCCTACATGGACATCCACGCCGATCGACCAGAGCTCGCGGCCGGTGTGCAGGTCCATCGCGGCGAGGACGGTGTCCACGGTCATACTTGACGGGTAGAAATCCGCGCCGCCGGCATCGGGCCCACACACATAGATCACACCATTCGAGATCACCGGCGGCGAGGTGGTCCCGTAATCCCCGACAAGGCCCATCCAGAGGAGCTCGATCTCCTCGCCCGGGCCCGGTTCGGGGGAGAAGCTTCGCCGACCGGGGCCACCACTCCCCATCGGCCAATTGCCACCGCTCTCAACGGTCATTGGCGTGGCTTCGGGCGTCGTCACCGACCCGGGGTCCGGGGTCGCCACGTCCACCAGCACCGGTGTCGCTTCCGGCGATGCCTGCGGCGTCGCGGCAGGCGCGCCATCCTCCTGTGCCGCGACGAGTTTCCGGAGACCGGATGGGTGCGCAACGCCGAGCGCAAGGGCTCCCGCGGTGGTGCCGAGCATGGCGCGTCGAGTAATCGGTTTTTCGGACCCGGGGGTTGGACGCTGCATACGTCATGCGCTCCTTGCGGAATCGTTTCGACGAACGTTTGTTGTGGTCCCACGTAAGATCATGACCGCTATAACCGGGGAGATGGTTCCCGCCCTGCAAAGCCGGTGGATGCGAGGGTTGCCTCGCTTTCCTGGCTGGGGGGAAACGGGGTGCCGCCCGCAGACTGCACCCCGCCTTCCATTCATGATCGATCACGAAAGATCGTGATCCACCAATCAACTATGCCCGTTCACGTCGGATAGCGAATGCACCAGCACCCGCGATCGCCGACGCTGCAGCGGCCGCCATCATCAGCGTGGTGGAATCCGATCCACCCGCGCCATGACCGGTGCTCGGCAGCTCGGTGACACCACCGGCATCATCGTCGGGCTTCTTGTCCTTGTCAGGATCCTTGGGATCCTTCGGGTCGCCCGGATCGTCGCCATCGCCCGGCGGCGGAACCTCGCCATCGTCCGGCAGCGGGTTGTTCACGACGAGAACCGTGTTCTCGCCCTCGACAACCTCGATCTCGAACGACGCCTGGGCACCTTCCTCAATCACCTCGTAGGCGCCTGGCAGCAGACCAATCGTCCCCGTGCCGTCCACCTCGAGCTGGGCGTAGTCGTCGGTCTCATCGCCGATCAGGTAGAAGCTGAACAGCGCGTACCCCGGGACGCATCCCGGCGCGCCATCAATCGCCTCGCTGTTTTCCTCACCAGCGCCCACCGTCAGGAACTCGGTCTCGGTCACGTTCTCGCAATAGAACTTGGAGACATTCACCGACTGCCCGGTCCCCGTGCCATCACCAACCGGGATGTGCACGGTCAGCGTCGTGAAGTCGCCCGCGAGCACCTCGATCTCGGAGCTCGCGCCCGTGCCTTCC
>CAZVAA010000063.1:0-13888 GCA_964624125.1 uncultured Sphaerobacteraceae bacterium
TTCTTGCGCGATTCATCGGTGGACTGCCGCTCGATCTCCGTCTCGCCGCTCACCTTCTCGATGTATGCCTCGACCTCTGCGCGCTGTGCGTCCGTCGTGATCTTCCGGACCAGCGGATGCTCGGGCGCCAATACCATGAAGGTCGCGCCAAACACCGTGTCAGGACGGGTCGTGAAGACATCCAGCGTGTCGCCGGTGTCCAGCTCGAACTTCAATTCGGCGCCCTCGGAGCGGCCGATCCAGTTCCGCTGCATGGTCTTGACCCGGTCCGGCCAGTCCAAGCCTTCCAGGTCGTCCAGCAGTTCCTCGGCATAGTCGGTAATCTTGAAATACCACTGCTCCAGGTCACGTTTGTGGACCTCGGCGCCGCAGCGCTCGCAGATGTTGCCTTCCAGCACCTGTTCGTTCGCCAGCACCGTCTGGTCATTCGGGCACCACCACACCGCGCCACCGGCCCGGTACGCCAGCCCGCGCTCCAGCATCTTCAGGAAGATCCACTGGTTCCAGTGGTAATACTCCGGATCAGACGTCACGACCTTGCGCGACCAATCGATCATCGCGCCCATCAGGTCGTACTGGCGCTCCATCGCTGCGATGTTGTCGTAGGTCCACGTTGCCGGATGAATGCCGTGTCGGATCGCGGCATTCTCGGCCGGCAGGCCGAACGCATCGAACCCCATCGGGAACATCACGTTGTAGCCACGCATGCGCTGCAGACGCGCGAAGACGTCTGGCACGGCAAAGGCATACCAGTGACCGATGTGCAGGATGCCGGATGGGTACGGGTACATCGTCAGCGAGTACCATTTCGGCCGCTCATCGTTGTCATCGACCTTGTAGATCGCTTTTTCTTCCCACTCCGCCCGCCACTTCGGCTCGACCTCGGAGTGGTCGTAGCGATGGATATCGGCCGCATGGGTTACCTGGGTTGCTTCGGAGATCGGTGCGCTGCTCATGATTGGTCCTTTGCCGGTTACGGGTTAACGAAAAACACCTCCATCCCTGTTCAGGGACGAAGGCGTTGGGGCGCTTCCGCGGTACCACCCTGCTTGACCAGGGGTGAGGTTGTCGCGATGCGTTGCGGTTTGGTGGAGCCGAGGGGACTCGAACCCCTGACCCCCACACTGCCAGTGTGGTGCTCTCCCAGCTGAGCTACGGCCCCCTGTGAGCAATCGCATCCGCGAACCGCTTCCTGGTCCGCTTGGTACCTGATAACGGATGGTTTCCGGCACGGGCTACCATTTCACCCGCGCGGCTCCCGGACGAGTTCAGCTCCTTGATGATGCCTTTCACCTGCCGGCATCTCTCTGCGAGGCGGAGCCTACTACTTCCGATCATCGCCCGGCCAGCATCGTGTGCCGGCCACTCTCGTGCGCCGGATCGGGTGACCCCGTCCGGAGCGATAGAAGTATATGTTGCTGTGTCTGACCATGTCAATGTGAATCGGGAAGACACCCTCAGCACAGGCTACAGTGGATAACGAGAGGCGATTCCAGACGATGTGTGAAATGGGAGGATGACATGAAAAGCCAGGACCTGGCGACCGCGCTCCAGGACGAAGTCAGCGAGATTATCCAGCACTTCGATGCGATGAGCGCGGTTCGTGACCGCGCCGTGGCCGACGGGCGGCAGCTCGTGCGACTGGCCGCGAATGCGATTCGCGCGCTGCATCGTGGTGATGACGCAACCGATCTCCTCGGCGACGCCCGGGCATTGATGACAACCCTTCATGAGGAAACGTCAATTTATCCGAACATCTACTGGGCCGGATATGTACAGGATGCGATGAAGGAGTACGCCGAGGCGGAGATCACCGCGGCGCTGCTCAATGGAACCGGCCTGCCATCGGTGGAGTCGCTCGGCGTCGAGGATGCCGCCTGGCTCAATGGCCTCGCGGAAGCGGGAAGCGAGCTGCGCCGCGATGTGCTGGATGCTCTGCGGCAAGACGAGATCAGTCGCGCCGAACACCTCTTCAGAACCATGGATTCGATCTATGGCGTGCTCGTGACCGTGGATTTCCCGGACGCGGTGACGGCCGGCCTCCGACGCACTACCGACCAGTTCCGCGGCGTGCTGGAACGCACGCGCGGCGACATCACGATGTCGGTCCGCCAGAGCCGGCTGGAACACGCCCTGAAGGCGGCGGAGTCGGAACGATCCTGAACCGACCCCGATGTGTACGGCGGGACTGTGCCTGCTCATTTACCTTGTTTGTGAAGGAGGCTAGATATCCGGGATCTCGCTGAGGTCGACCGGGGTGCCCGATCCATATCCGTGTTCGTCGAGCCAGCCAGCCGGCACCTCGAGTACATGGGTGACCGAAACCGGCGAGGAGTACCGCGCGCGGTCGAGATCGGCGGTGCCAGGAGGATCGGGACAGACACTCTCCGCCGCACCCATGATCTGGTCACCCTCGATCCAGATGATGTCGAGGCAGAACCGCATCCCCTTCATCCAGTACGTCTTCATCACGGCACGATCGCCGATAAAGAACATGCCAGTGCCGGGCTCCAGCCCGTTCCGGTACCCGAGTCCGAGCGTCTGCTGGGTCCCGGGATAGGCAAGGTCGACCGTGAGGGGCGTCTCCCCAACCACGATTTGCACCTGCTCTCGCCCACCCGGCAAATCGCGACGCCAGGGCGGCAGCGTGATGTCCTGCTCCGCATGTTGTGCCGCGGAAAGCGCAGGCGGGAACGCGACGAGCATCGCCAGGATCACGAAGACCAGATGCGATCGCCTCATGACGGATCTCCGTGCCCGCTCTCCAGCAAGTCCGCGAGGCGGTGCAGGAACACGACCGTCTCGGACACGTGCTCGAGGACAACATCAGCCTCGGCGATAACGTCCGGGTGCACATCCTCGGAGCGAATGGCGACAGCAACCGACGAGATCAGCCCATCGTCACGCATGCGATGCATCGCCCGGAAGCCATCAACATCGGTCACGTCGTCTCCGATGAAGATCACGCCCTTGAGTTCCCGTTTCCGGACGATCTCTTCCAGCGCCGTGCCCTTGCTCACCACCGCCATGGGTCGCAACTCGACCTGCATCTTGCCGCCCGAGACCCGAAGTCCGCGTGCCGCGGCCTCTTCCTCGACGATGGGCAATAGCTGCAGGCCAATGTTCACCGGATCAGGCGCATTCCGGTAATGGATGGAGGCAGAGAGGCGCTTGTTTTCGAAGAGCATGCCCTCGGTGGTCGTCAGCTTCTCGAGACGCTCACGGGTTCGCGCCAACGTTTCCGAGATCGCTTCCACCGCGGCGGTTCCGGCTTCGTGGTCGCTTCGCTCGCCGTTGTCGTACCACTCCAGGCCATGGTTCCCGACGACCAAAAGGTCCGGCAGGTCGACTCGAAGCAGCACATCATCGACCGCGCGGCCGGTGATGATACCGGCGACGTCGACGTGCGTACTGGCCCGGTGCAGGGCGTCGCGGGCTCCGTCATAAAACACCGCTGCCTCGGGTGTCGGCGCGATCTCACTCAGGGTTCCGTCGAAATCGGAGAACAACCCTGAAGGCGATGCAGCAAGCGCATTGGCGCAGGCGCGGGCTGCCTTCTCCACATGGGCCGCGGTCGTCGAATCCACTCGTGCCTCCTGGCGAATGCTATCTGCCGTACCTGTAAACCGTATTATCCTCCAGCGACACCCAGACATCCGTGACCTGGCCGCTGACCTCGATCGCGACATGGGCGTAGACCTGGTTGCGAGGCGCAGATTCCGGACCGAAGGGACTTTCGTCGGTGCTTGTGCGGATCGTTACGCCACCTGCCGCGCTGAGCAGCAACTCGTCCGAGAACCCGGCGCGAAGCAGGGTCCGGTACACGCCTTGCATGGAGACCCCGGCCGGATCGAGCGTCGGGATCGTATCCGGGTCAGCCTCCACTGCATCAACGACGCCTGTGTCCGTCGAAAAGAGTGCCTGCGCGGTCTCGGAGAAGAAGACGCCTTCCCATCGGTAGCCCGATGTGAGCAACGGGCATCCCAACCGGAGCGTGTAGAGACGGGCGTCCGGCTGCCAGTCTTGCGCAACCTCCGTCGCCTGCTCCACTCCGGACTGGATCGTCTCATCCACCTCGGCGAGGTCCCGGACCTGCAGGCGCCCGTTCGCACAGGGTGCCTCCGGGTCCTGGCCTGGCAGGACGCCCGGGGTTGACTCCTGGGCGGAGACCAGGCCGGGAAGCGCCAGAAGCAACGTGATCGTGAGGAGGACGCTCGCAAGGTGGTATGTAGACAGGCGAAATGAGAAAACTCGGAACACGGCAGAGAGGATCCCTTCAGGAACATGCCGGGAATCTGGCCAAATATCATGTCGAGGATAGCATGCACGTTCGCTCCTGGCCGACGCTTAGCCCCTTCCCAAGCACGTGTTGGCAGGTGATAATATCTTCCTGATACGTACTTTCATTGGGACAGTATTGACTGCTCCCTGAAGCCGCGCAGATCCACATGGAGCCCCTACTTGATGAGACTGTTCAACACCCAGTCCCAAGCCCTCGAAGACTTCACGAGTCCCGACGGCAAGGTTCGAATCTACGTGTGTGGTGTCACGCCATACGACACAACGCACATCGGCCACGCCTTCACGTTCCTCACCTTCGATGTGCTTGTCCGCTACCTACGCCACAAGGGACTGGATGTCACGTATGTCCAGAACGTGACTGATATCGACGATGACGTCCTCCGGAAGTCCAAAGAGATGGATATGGATTGGCGCGAGCTGGGGACGCGGGAAACCAACCGGTACCTGGAAGACATGCGTGGCCTGAACGCAATCGAATTCGACCATTTCGTGGCCGCCACGGACCATATCGCGCAGATCATCGACAACGTCGAGAAGCTGATCGACGCCGGCGTGGCGTACGTCGTCGACGGCAGCGTCTACTTCTCCGTTGCGAAAGATCCCGAGTTCGGGAAGCTCTCTGGCCTGGAGATCGAGGAGATGCTGCCGATCGCCAATGAGCGGGGGAATCATCCGGACGACCCGAAAAAGCAGGATCCGCTCGATTTCGTGCTGTGGCAGGCGGCGGCACCCGGCGAGCCGACCTGGACATCGCCTTGGGGCGAAGGAAGGCCCGGCTGGCACATCGAGTGCAGCGCGATGGCGATGGAGTACCTCGGCCCGCAGATCGATATCCATGGCGGCGGGTATGACCTCATCTTCCCTCACCACGAGTGCGAGATCGCCCAGGCGGAAACCGTCACCGGTGTCGAGCCGTTTGTCCGCTACTGGATGCATGTCGGGATGACGGAGTACGAAGGCGAGAAGATGAGCAAGTCGCTCGGTAATCTCGTCTACGTCAACGACCTGCTCGAAACGTATACATCTGACGCGATTCGTCTCTGCCTCCACGCGCACCATTACCGTGAGGCATGGCCGTTCGAGGACCAGGACATGTCCGTCTGGAGCGAGCACGCCGCTCGCCTTGGCGCGGCGGTGAACCGGGAGTCGGGCGATGGCACGGCGCTGGATGTCTCCACCTACCGCGCCCAGTTCCACGAAGCCATGGATAACGACCTCGATACGCCGGGGGCGGTTCGGGCGATCCAGGACCTTGGCGCAGCCATCATGAACGCGCCGGAGGGCAGCGACCTGGTTGATGCCCAGCGAGAGCTGCGGATCCTTGGCGATATCCTCGGACTGACATTGCCCAGGGCCTGATCCGGAGCCCCGCCCAAACCATGCGAACGCCTCTCCCGTGGTGGTATACTGGCGCGTCGGGCCCATGTCTTACATGGACTCTATTGGTATGTGTTGCGTTTGTGGGGATTTTCCCACAGCCTTTCTCCATCGTGGCCGTTGGGCACAACGATGGAAACCCAAAGGAAGGAATCTCTTTTGGCAAATCAATCCCGAGACCCTCGTGCATATGAGTTGATGTCCCTCCTCATTCCGGACATGGCGGAAGAGGACACCCAGGCCGCGGTTGAGCGGATCAACGGGTACATCTCCGGTATCTCCGGCGAACTCAAGTCCACGTCGGTCGACTCCCCGTGGGGCCGCCGTCGCCTCGCCTACACCATGCGTCACCAGGGCGTGGACTACCGCGACGGTTTCTACGTGCTCTCCCACTTCTCCGCGACGCCGGAGTCCCTCGTTGAGCTCGAGCGCGACCTCAAACTCGACAACCAGGTCATTCGCTACCTGCTCGTGATGGACGACCCGAAGGCGGGCGAGAAGAACACCCAGCAGGATGGCGAGAACGCGGAAGACGCCGAGCCAGCCGCATCCACCGAGCAGGAGCCGGCCGAGCAGGCCGAGGCGCAGGAAACTGCGTCGACCGAGACCTCCGGCACCGATCAAAAGCCGGCTGAGGCGGAAGAAGCCCCGGCAACCGAGCAGGCGAACGAAGCTGCTTCGGACGAGGCAATCGAGAACAAGACCGAGGACGCTGCGGAGACGATCCAGGGCGAGGAAGCCCCGGCTCCCGCCGATGCGCCCGCGCCGAAGCGGTCGAGCAAGCTCCCGACCGAGGGCGAAGGCTCTGAGTGGGTTGCTGGCGACGGCACGGACAACGTCCCGGAGGACTTCCCGATCAAGGGCAACACCACCTCCAAGATCTACCACCCGCAGGAATCGCCGAACTACTCGAACACCACCGCCGAGATCTACTTCGCGAGCGGTGAGGCCGCCGAGAGCCACGGCTATCGCCTGCCGAAGACGCTTCAGGCGGCAAACGCTGCTGCGAATGCTGCGGACGCCGCTTCCGAGGAGGAGTAAATGAGTCTCGCCAAAGCTATCGTAATCGGCAATCTCGGGCGTGATCCGGAAGTTCGCTATACGCCAAGCGGCGCAATGAACGTCAGCTTCTCGATTGCCACCAATCGCCGCTGGCGAGATTCGCAAGGCCAGGACCAGGAAAAAACCACCTGGTTCCGCGTCACAGCGTGGGGTCGCCTTGCCGAGACACTCGTGACGCTCAACGAGCGCGGCGCCCTGGTGAAGGGCAAGCAGGTGTACGTCGAAGGCCGGATCGAACTCAACGAGTTCACCGGTAACGATGGCCAGCAGCGCGCCTCGCTCGAGCTCACCGCAAACGAACTCCAGCTGCTTGGTTCGCCGCGTGATACGCAGGGCGGCGGCTTCGGCGACAACCAGGATTCCGGATACGGAAACCAGGGTGGCCAGGGCGGCAACTACGGCGGTGGCAATTACGGCGGCAACTACGGTGGCGGCCAGGCAATCAACGAGGGCGACGACGACCTGAACAGCGTCCCGTTCTAGTTCACCCCGTGAGCCTTACAACGATCGAATCTCATTACACGACAAGGACACATTCATGAGCGATTCCCAGCAGGTTAATGAAACCCGCCCGTCGCGCGAGCGCGACGAGGAGCGGAGCAACGAACGCGGCAGCCGGTTCGGCGGTGCCCAGCGCGAGCGCACGGGTGATGGTCCCCGGCGCGTATTCAGCGGCGCCGGCCGCCGCGGTGGTCGCTTCGGCGGTCGCCGCAAGGTCTGCCAGTTCTGCCACGACAACATCGATCACGTCGACTACAAGGACATCGCGCGGCTGCGCCGGCACGTCGGCGAGCGCGGCAAGATCGAGCCGCGGCGCAAGCTCGGCACCTGCGCGAAGCACCAGCGATCGGCGACGGTGGCCATCAAGCGCGCGCGCTACATCGGCCTCCTCCCCTTCACGACCAGCGCCGGCCGCGGTTGATCCTGGTATGAGTTGAACGACGGCGCGTCGGAACGGGTATCACACCCATTGGCGCGCCGTTTTTCATATGTTGCAGACTCCACGCCGGAATGCCGCCCTCACTGAGTCGCGGGCGCATCCCCAAGAGGAAAAGGGCCGTAGCGTCAATGACTGACCGCTTCAAGAAACCGTCCGGACTCCGGGATCGGGCTCTCGGGGGCTCGAGAACTGGTGCTCGACCTGCCAGCCGACGTCAAAAAGAAGCGATGTACCAGCGCTTCTTCTTCATTGGTCTCATAGGCGCCGCAGCCCTGATCATCCTCATCCTTGCGGGTGGCGCGTTCTACGAATACCAGATCAAGCCGAACCAGGTAATCGCGAAGGTCAACGGCGAAGAGATCACCCGGCGCGATTACTGGAAGTACCAGAACGTCACGCTCTACAACCAGGCCCGCATGTATGAAGACTACGCGCTCCAGGTGACGGGTCAGCAACAAACGCAGTTCCTCATGTACTCCGCCCAGTTCGACCAGATGCGCGAGGACGTATGGGGAAGCACCGACGTCAGCGAAGCCACCGTCCAGCAGATGATCGAAGACCGGCTCTATGTTGCTGGTGCTGAAGACATGGGCATCGACCTCTCCCAGCCTGTGCTGGAGGAGTACGCACTCAACACCTTTGCTCCGGAAGACGCTCCGATCATGACGCCCGTCCCCACCCCGACCATGATCCCGACGCGGGCCGCGTGGGCTACCGAGACGCAGCAGGCGCTGGCAACCCAGGAAGCCCAGGCGATGGGAACCCCGGTGGGCACACCTGCCGCCACGCCGGTCGTTGACGAAGGCGCGACTCCATACGGCACGCCAGACGTCGCGGCGGCCGACACGTCGTTCAGCGAATTTCAGGACGACGTGCTGGATGATGCCAACATGAGCTACGACGAGTACCTCGAGGTCATCATCAAGCCTCAGGTGGCTCGCGATCGCGTGGAGACGGAGATCCTGAACGACGTGCCGCAGGTCGCCGAGCAGGTCGAGGTCCAGCACATCCTGGTCGCGACGGAAGACCTTGCCAACGCAACGTATGAGCAGGTCACGAGCGGCGCCAGCTTCGACGAAGTCGCCAAGACGACCTCCGTCGACTCGATCAGCGCCCCCACGGGCGGGAAGCTCGGATGGATCACGCGCGACCAGATGTCGGATGCGTTCACGGAAGCGGCGTTCAACACCGAACCGGGCCAGGTGGCCGAGCCCGTCCAGACCGAACACGGCTGGCACATCATCAAGGTGACGGACAAGGATCCGGAGCGGGCCATGTCCGAAACGCAGTACAACCTGGCGCGAACCACCGCGATCACCGAATGGCTGGATGCCCAGCGCGAGCAGGCAGACATTTCGTCCGACCACTACGAGCCCACGCCGGAGCCGACCCAGGCGGAGTTCTACCCGCCAGCGGACGCACCGACACCGGTGGTCGCCACGCCAGTCCCGGCACCTGACCTGAGCGCCACCCCGATTGCCGGGCCGCAACTCTTGCCGGATGCGTCGCCCGTAGCGTCCCCGGGCGCTGGTACGCCTGGTGCGACGCCGGAAGCGTCGCCGGCCGGATAGTCGTCGAAGATCATCATCCATCCGCCGTATGCTTTGACGGCCCTACGGCGGATGGATGACACTTACACCAACGCGGAATGACAAGCTCACAGGGGAGAGGAGCCGGAAATCGTGTCGTCACATGACGGATCAGATCGTCCGAACCGGCCCCGCCGGTCACAACAGCCCAGGCGGGCTCAGGCACCACGCCGGAGCCAGGCCGACGATGCCTGGGAGATTGATTCCGCCGACATCGATCGGTATCTCTCCGGCCGCCCCTCTCGCGAGCAGGAATCCCGGCGCACGGCTCCATCCAGTCGTAGCCAGCAGGACGACACCGCCAGCCAGCTCGACCAGTTGCAGCACGCCATGGAGACCCGGCAGGCCCGGCGACAGCCACGACAGACATCTGCGGGTCGCCAGCAATTTGCCGAGCCTGAGCCTGAAATCACTGACGACTGGATCGACGACGAGTACAGCGTTGATCCTCGTGGGTACGATACGGGCTATGACGACGTGTACGACGAGGGGTTTGAGGACGACTATGTCGCCCCGCAAGAGCCTCCCCGGAGACGTCGTCAACCGCAATCCAGGCAGCGACCGGCGGGGGCGAGCCAGCCTCCGCGTCGTCGGGAACCACCGCCGGTGGTCTACGATGACGAATACGACGAGGAACTGTACGCCGACGACCCGTATCTCACCTATGCCGATGAGGATGACTGGGAAGAGCCCGCGCCACGTCGGCCATCACGGCGACGGCAGCAGCCCCGGCTGAACAAGCCGAATCTTCCAAAAATCACGATACCGGCCTCGATCTCGCAATCCGAGTTGGCGAACGATATTCCGTCACTCGCGATGCTTGGCTCGGCGATCCTGAGCGCCTCAATCATGGCGATCGTCGTCTCGAACCGCCTGGATATGCTGCCGGGAGTGATCCCCACGCATGTCAGCGCAAGTGGTGTCCCGGAGAATCTCGCCGGTCGCAACGCGCTCTGGAGTATCCCGCTTCTTAGCGTCGCGATCTCGCTGATGAACTTCGGTGCCGCCTGGTTTGTCTCGCGCATTGACATGTTCGCCGCACGCTTCCTCGTTGCTGGCGCGCTTCTCGTGCAATTCATCGCCTGGATCGCCGTCATCGAGTACCTCTGGTAGACAGGCGATAACACACGACCACCATCGAGGGGGCGGCCATATGGCCGCCCCCTCTTCTCTCGCAGTGGACATGTTGCCGGTCTGCGCTACGTCGCCTGCTGAAGCGCCCGCCGCAGGATCACTTCAACGAGATGCGCCCGGAATTCCTCCGAGGCGTAGGCATCACCGTTGATCTCAATCCCCGCGGCCGAGCCTTTAACGGCGTTCGTGATCACCTCATCGGACAACGTGGCACCGTTAAGCGCCTCCTCTATTGACGAGACCCGAGTGGGCTTCGAGGTTGCGCCAGTCAGCACCACGCGGGCATTCTCGACCGAACTGCCGCTGACAGGCAGCACCGCGGCAACGCCTACCACGGCATACCCGCTGGCGGGATGCGCGTGCTTCAGGTATTTCATCTTCGTGCCGGGCGCTTGCTTCGGAATGATCAACTCCGTGACGAGATCGGTTGGCTCGAGTGCGGTCGTCCACAGGTCAAGGAAGAAGTCGTCCGCATGAATCTCGCGTTCTCCATCCTTGCCGCTCACCTTGACGCGCCCATCCAGCGCGACAAAGACCGCGGTCAGGTCCGCTGCCGGATCCGCATGGGCGACCGAGCCGCCGAACGTCCCGCGGCTTCTCACCTGTTGGTCGCCAATCACGTTGATCGCTTCTGTCAGGATCGGCAACAGCCCGGACAGTTCCTGGTGATCGCGGATGTCATTGTACGTCGCCATCGCGCCGATACGGATTTCATCCCCGATCTCGATCGACCGTAATTCAGCGATACGCGTGATGTCGACGAGCATCTCCGGGGCGGCAAGGCGGAGTTTCATGGCCGGGATCAGCGAATGGCCACCGGCCAGGATCTTCGCCTCAGGGTTCTCTCCCAGAACGGCGACCGCTTCGGCAACAGACGTTGCGCGGTGGTACGAAAACGGTGTCGGAAACACGATTCTCTCCTTTGGCGCACAGGCCTAGTCGGCCGACGCGGGCGTTTCCTGCATCTTCTTCGCGGCATACTGCACCGCCCGGACGATGTTCTGGTACCCGGTGCACCGGCAGATATTGCCTTCCAGCTCATGCCGGATCTCTTCCTCGGAAGGATCCGGATTGCGCTCAAGCAATGAAACCGTCGACATGATCATGCCCGGCGTGCAATACCCACACTGGAGTCCGTGTTCCTCCCAGAACCCTTCCTGCGCCGGATGATAGTCGCCATTTTGGGCAAGCCCCTCCACCGTGGTTACGTTCGCGCCGTCACACTGGACGGCGAACATGGTGCAGGATTTCGTGGTGATACCGTCGACATCGACCACGCACGCACCACACTGGCTGGTGTCACAGCCAACATGCGTCCCGGTGAGTCCAAGGTGATCGCGGAGATAATGCACAAGTAGCGTGCGCGGCTCTACGTCAGCGGACCGTTCGCGGCCATTCACGGTCACGGTGACCCGCTGTTTCGCCTGTCCGTCGGATGCAACCATATCGTTCAACGTCCCTCCAGTGAGCTTCGCGCGGCCCGTAGTCGACGCCCGACACAAACACGCGTTCGACCGTTCTCAGGATTCGTATGGATGTCGTGGCTGCAGTATACCGCCGGTTCGCGGATGTGTCGTCACCTGGCGGGGAATCATTGCCGGTTTGGCGCGGGAACCTCGTCAAGCATCTCCGAGATAATCTCCCGGGTCTTCTCATCGACAAGGGGCCGCAGCTCGGCCGAGCGCCGGTCGATCTCACGAAGGATCGCGGAGAAATCTTCGACCGGAGGGTTCAAAGGCCCAAATTCGTCGACCAGTTGCCCGCGAAACCACGCCCCTATCCGGCGACGCACCTGATTGAGCGAAGGCGCCTTTTTGTCCGCCTGCTCCGCGGCGGTCTCGACCTGCTCGCGAAGCTCACGGTTCACGATGGGGATTGTGGCGACATCGTTGATGCGTTCACGCTGCTGCCTGACCTGCTCAGCCTGCGCATCCCACTGCTCGATGATTTCCCAGGCCGAGGTTGCGGTGTCAGCAAGCTCGCGAGTCCGGGCGGCGACCGCATGGAGATCGAGCTCCGGCTTCTGTTTCGGAATCAGCAGCGAGCCACGCTCATCGTTCCAGCACCCGATACCGGCACGCACCAGGCGAAAGTAGTACAGCGCGAGCAGCAGGCTGGTGCGAGAGGGCCGGTCATACCCGTCGGCCCGGGCGAACAACGGGATCATCGATGCGCCCTCGATCGGCTTCAGGAAACCCACCGCTGTCACGGGAAGGAGCTCGATCTGGTCATGATTGACCGAGACCGAACGGAAGCCACGCTTCCGGCCCAGCATGTAGTGCGTGAGACTGTAATCCGGAGAGATGAAAATACCGTCCAGCACGTCCGCGCCGGCATCGACCTCGCCCAGCGGCTCCCGGATAACATTGCCCAGTTCAAGCAGCGATTCGAGCGCCTCACGGCTCACCTGCGACACGCCGGCCGTTTCGACCGAGAATTTCGCGTCCGCGGCGAACAGCACTTGCCGCTGCCCCTCGTTGCCAACAACGATGTAGTCAGGGTTCTGCAGCTTTTTCCGCGACGCGGTACGCGCGATCGCAGGGACGGCATCGAGTCGCACGACCCGGTCAACATGTACCTGGATATCCCCTGCTGCGGTGATCGACTTGCCGGGCCACGCCAGCATTTCCTCGTTACAAACGTCCGACCACCGGTCTCCAATCAGCCCGCTCGCGCCACCCCGATCCGACAGGCGAACAACATCACGGTCGAATATGGCAGACAAAAGCGATCCGCCAGGAAAGACCGGCGAACGAAGGGACAGGTCATCGTGGGAGCCGGACTGCGACACACATTTCTCCATGAGACTGCGAAGGGACCAAGACTACCGCTCAAGGGTACCAGCCGGACCCGATTGAGGAGTGGGCTGGGGTCTGTAGATGGACAGCTTTCGCCCCAAGAAGTTAAATGCGAGGAGGCCGGCCACACCTAACACGGAAGCGGCGCGTGCAATCCAGTCCATCGCCGTCACGGTGTACACGACCTCGATCTCGATCGGGCCCGGCGACACGGAAACCTCCATGTAGCCGTCCTCCCGCTTCGTCACCACGACGGGTTCACCATTCGCGAGGACCTCCCAACGCGGGAACCAGTTGCGTCGGATGACGACGTTGCCGTCGCCGTCCTCGAACGTCGCGCCAAGATGCTGATTGTCAACCGTCGTCTCCGCCGGGACCGTGTCCCCGTTCGTGATGATCGCGGAGGGTTCACGCACCGTGTAGATATCCCACGCACCGATCGTTTCCGCGAACTCCAGGAGGTCATTGCCGGCAGCCGCATCACGCGGGTTCTCGGGTGACTCCCACATATCGGTCACGACAACGACGCTGATGCCGTTGGCTCCGAGATACTCACTTGTCAGCGCCTCACTCGGGTTGGGGAAATAGTGTCCCTGTCGATAGTCATAGGGACCCGGATGGGTCGTCGTCCAGTACCACATCCAGTCATCGAAATAGAACGGCGCGTCCGATGCCACGGGAGCCCA
>CAZVAA010000064.1:0-1807 GCA_964624125.1 uncultured Sphaerobacteraceae bacterium
GCTGAAGATGAGGAAGGTGCCGGGGAGACCGATAGAGGCGATAAGGGGACCGGCGATGAGGACGCCGAGCGGGGACGCGACCATGGCGGCGGACATAAAGGTGCCGGAGACGCGACCAAGCATGTGCGGTGGCGTGATCTTCATCATCAGGGTCATGACCAGCGGATTCACCCAGCCGGTGCCGATACCGGAGATGTAGAGGACGAGGGCGGCGACGACGAGTGGTGGCAGGGTGCTCATGACGAACATCGGCATCGCGAGGAAGCTTACGGTGATGAGCACCTGCGCCCGTTGTCCCAGACGGGAGCCGAGGCGGCCGTAGAGGAGCGATCCCGTGAGGGCGCCGCCGCCGAACGCGCTCATGATGATGCCGAGGGCGGTCGCGGAGTCGAACTCGGACTTCGCAAAGTAGGGCAACGCGACGGCGGCGATCGGCGAGAAGACGGCGTTGACGACCACCGCCGCGATGATGATGGACCGGAGGGCGGCCTGGTTCCAGAGCCAGGAGAGTCCTTCGCGGATGTCGTCGATGACCGTGGTCTCCGTATCCGGTCGAACACCCAGCTCGGGCACGAAGAGCAGCATGGTGAGCGTCGAGATCCCAAACGCGATGGCGTTCAGCCAGAGCACGTTGACCGCGCCGAGCACCCCGACGAGCACTCCGGCGATGGCGGCCCCGAACAACGTGGTGAGCGCCTGGTTCATGCTGTAGACGCCGTTGACGCGTTCCAGGCCGATGTTCGCCTTGCTGGACAGGGCAGGGAGCATGGTGCTCCGGGCGGTGGATCCGGGGGTGTCGAAGACGGCACCGAGGAACATCAGCAGCAGCAGGAGCGGGAAGGTAAGGATATCCATCAGGTAGAGGAGCGGGACGAGCGCGACGGTGACGCCACTCATGATGTCGGAGAAGATCGACATCTTGCGGGCACTCATGCGGTCAACCATGGCGCCGCCGAGGAACGACATGATGATCGAGGGCAGCAGGGTGGCCGCGGCTGTGAGCCCGGTCTGGGTGGCACTGCCGGTGAGGGTGAGGACGAACCACGGGACCGCGATGGCCGTGAGCTGGTTGCTGAAGAGCGAAATGAAGTTGGTCGCGATCATCGCGGACAGAGGGCGCCGGGCTTCGCTGAGCCAACTGGCGGGTGGCGCGATCTCGGTTGTAGTTGAGGTCATTCGGGGTGATCCCTCACGTCAATCCCTGGGCGGGAGACGGTTTCTGCCTTGTGGCCAGCTGCCTGTATGGCGGGCGATGCGATTCCCGAGGCCGGCCAGTGCAGCTCCGGCTGGTGACTGGTCTCGGGAACGCGCGATCCTGTCGCGGGTCAGGCGGCCCGAAGGCGGCGGATCGACGGGCCGGTGACAGGCGGGAGGAGGTCTGGCGACGAGGCCGGGCCGCGGCCGCGGAGGGACTCGCCGATGCGGATGAGCGCGATGCCGGCGGCGACGCGGAGGGGATTCGGCCGGCGGCTGTTTGCAGCCTCCTCCAGCAGGCGTCGCTGGTGATCGGTGACAAGCTGCTGGACGTATCGGGGGTCATTGCTGGACATCATGAGGTATCTCTCCTGGAATGTGATGTATCCGCGAATGGACAAGAGGACCCCTGCCGGGACGTCCCGCGCGAGACTGCGGGTCGATCCGGATCGAACGTGAAGGTGTTTTTCCGGGAGCCGGGGAGGAGCGAACCTCCCCGGATATCCGGTTACGAGTTGGTGGTGTCGCCGTCGAGCTGGGCGAGGGCCTCGTCGACGGTCATCTCACCGCGCTGGACGGCTTCGAGGAGCCGGAGGCGTTTCTGGCTGGTCGT
>CAZVAA010000064.1:1907-4626 GCA_964624125.1 uncultured Sphaerobacteraceae bacterium
TGATCGCCCGCCTCGTCCAGGTCGTTGACGATCTTGCCGATCTTCTGCGTCACGGACGACATCCAGTTCCGGGCCTTTTCCCAGTCGAAGTCGGCGGTGCCTGCGGTCATGTCTGCGTCTTCGTCTTCCTTTACATCTTCGGCCGGGGCGGACGGCGGGGTCTCATGACGCAAGGTCGTGTCTCCCGATGCGGTCGCGGTCGCCGAGAGGTCTCCGGAGACGGCCTTGACGGAAATCCTCGGGCCATCGGTGGCGCCGTTCAGCGTCCAGGTGCGTTTCGAATCCCCACGCGTCCAGTCGCCCGAGACATTGGCGTCACCGGAGACGGCCTTGTAGGTGAGGGTGGCACCGGATGCCGGGAGCATCGGACGGAGGCTGATATCGCCGCTGACCGTGTCGA
Source organism: uncultured Sphaerobacteraceae bacterium (assembly GCA_964624125.1). Classification (GTDB taxonomy): domain Bacteria; phylum Chloroflexota; class Chloroflexia; order Thermomicrobiales; family UBA6265; genus UBA6265. The sequence continues at coordinate 2,308 of CAZVAA010000064.1, forward strand.
AGGAGTAGTCGGCGAGGTTGTCCAGGGTGGCTTCCACGTTGATGTCGCCGCTGACGGTGGTCACGCGGGCGTTTCGCATGGTGAAGCCGTTGACGCTGATATCTCCGTTGACGGCGCGGAGGGCCGCCCAGGCATCACCGCCCGAGACGCTGATCTCGCCGTTCGCCGTGTTGGCTTCGAGGCTGCCAGTCACGTCGCGAACCTGGAGGTCACCACTGGCGCTGTGGACGGAGACCTTCCCGTTGAGGCGGGATGCGTTGATGTCGCCGTTGGCGGTCGCGACGGAGACGCGCGCCGTGACGTCGCTGACGCTGGTGTCACCGCTGGCGGTCTTGATATTGACGGCAGAGTCGTCCGCGAGGGTGCGTGGGAGCTCGATGCGGATGTCGAAGTCGGCATTGAATCCCATGCGGAAGTTCTTGAAGTCCCATTCCTCGGACTTGAACCCTTCCTTCAACTGGGTCTTGACCTTTTTCGCGATCTCCCCGAGGGAGCCGCTGACCTGCCAGTTCGGGTGAACGGAGATCTTGTTGCCCTTGACGTCGACGATGATGCCCGCTTCGTCGTCGTTCCCCGCGTCGTTGCGTTCAGCGACGACGAGGACGTTGGCGCGGTCGGCGGCAGTAATCGTGACGTCACCCTTGCTATTGGTGACGGAGAGCTTGAGGGGCGCGCTGGCATCGATATCGATCTCGCGCCGGGTGAGCTCGTTGCCGTCGAGGGGTTGCAGGGAGGTGGTTTCCATGGTGTGTCCTTTCCATAGAGAGAAGACGTGTGAATGACGTTCGTTGCTGGTTTGGGACCCGGGAGGCCATTGTACGCGCGTCTGGATATCGCTCTGGTTCGTGTAGCCGCGCGTCTACGGCCTCCGCTACACGAGCGATGCGCCTGTTAGCGCGGTTCGATGGAGATCACGATATGGCTTCCTTCGTCTTCGATATCGAGCAGCGTTCCGACATAGCCTGATTCGACTGATTCGCGGATGAACCGCGCGTCCGGGATGCGGCCTGGCAGGAAGCGCTGCGCGAGCTTGAGTCCCATCTCGGCGAGGCCGAGCGGAAGATTGATGTCGATGTCCGCGTTCTTTTTGCCGCTCTCGGTGATGCGAAGGCGGACATTGCGTGGTCCTGGCGGGGTGGGTGGAGCCAGGGGAGCCTGGCGTCGGGCCGCCCGTTCGGCGCGGTCAAGGGATTCCAGCAGCCGGGCGCCTTCGTCCGGGGTGATGGTCTTCGATTCGACCATCTTCAGGACTTCAAGACGTTCCGCGGAGATGCCGGAGCCGGGAGCCTGGGTCATCACGCGCTCCCTTCGGCGAGGGCAGCCAGGCGCTGCGCGGCATCGTCGGCAGTTATCTCTTCGTTCTGCAACTGTTCGAGGATCGACCGGCGCTCTTCGCGTACCTGGCTTGGCCGGAGGGAGGAGTCGCCGCCCGGATAGCCGAGCGAGCGGACCACTTCATCGATCCGCGCCTTGACGGTGGGGTAGGAGATGCCGAGGTCGACCTCGATGTCCTTGATGACACCGCGATTCCGGATGAACGATTCGAGAAAGGCCATGTGTTCTGGCGAGAGGCGGCTGAGGCGATTGAGCAGGAAGTTGCCTTCGAGGGCAGTGCCGCAGTTGTCGCATTCGAGCCGGGTGATGTGGAGTGGCCCGGTGCAGACGGGGCAATCGCCGCGCACAACGTGCGGTCCGCTGCCGGGGTGTGGTGGTGAGTAGCTCATGGTTGCGTCGTCCTTGCGTATGATCCGGCCCGGGGTTGCCGGGCCGAACCTGTCTCGCTGGATCGGCGGGGTCTGGAACCGATCCGTTGACATCATGCTAAAGGCTCGAGTGAATAATGTCAATACCGGTATTGAAAATCTTAATGTCGACCTTAATCGCATCCGGGGCCGCCTGACGTAGTGCCGTCGTACCGCGGTTTCGGGCGGGAGGCGTCCGGAATCGGCGCGATCCGGCTATACTTGGCGGCAGGGAGCCCGTCCGCTGATGGCGGGAAGATACGAGCACGATGAATCGGGAGGCGCGTCGGGCGATGGCGGATTTCCATATTGGCGATGTGGTGAGAGTGACGATGCCGCACGCAAAGAACAAGCGTGGTGTGATGGGTGTGCATGTCATGTACACGACATCGCAGGAAGCGAAGTTCGATGGCGCGGTCGGGACAATCACCGATATCGATCCGACTGGCACGCATGGTATTCCCTTGTACCTTGTGGATTTCCGGGATCATGAGAACCGGGTGGCGATCCCGTGGGCCGTGCAGTGGTTCCGGCAGAACTGGTTGACGCCCGAGCCGGCGCCGGCCGAGCCGGATCC
>CAZVAA010000064.1:4726-10549 GCA_964624125.1 uncultured Sphaerobacteraceae bacterium
CGGCCGTTTGCTGGCGCTCGAGGATCTCGCGGCACGCCTCGCGGGTGCGCGGCTCACGGTACAGGTAGCGGGCGACGTCGGGCCGCGCGTGGTAGCCGACGACGTCGTCGAGATCGCCGGGCGTGAAGCGCCGCAGCGTGAGGCGGTCGGTGGTGAGCGGGAGAGCGAGGTTCATGCGCGTCCTTTCATCTGATGGCGCTCAGGCCGTGGCCGGCTTCGCGGCTGTCAGGGCCTCTTCCTCTTCCCCGGGGATCTCGCGCATCTGTGGCACCGGGGAGTCCCAGACCCACCAGGCGGCAAGGAACATCACCACGACCGAGATGTAGAGGGCGATGTGCACGGAGAATACCTCCCCGATCAGGCCGCCGGTGAGCGAGCCGACGAGGCTGGCTGCACCGATGAGGGTGAGCGTGGACGAGGTGATGCGGCCCATCAGGCGTTGTGGCGTGAGCGCCTGGCGGAGGCTGAACCGGTTGATGTTGAAGACCTGCACGGTCGACCAGGCGGCGACCTCGGACACGATGAGCAGCACCAGCGCGAGATCCGGAATGAAGATCGCGAGGGGCACGAGGATGTTGGAGACACCAAGCCCGATTGCGCCCCACAGGATGGTCTGGCCAATGCCGAAGCGGCGTCCCAGCGGCGCGGCGACGAAGCTGCCGAGCAGGGCGCCGGCACCACCGGATGCGAGGATCAGCCCGATCCGGCCTTCGCCGAATCCTAGGTCGTTGGTCATGAACAGGACGTAGCTCGCAAAGAACATCGAGCTTCCCAGATTGAGGACCACCGAGCTGATCGCGAGCGACCGGAGGACATGGGTCCGCCAAAGCTCGTGAAATCCTTCCTGGATTTCCTGCAGTAACCGGGTGGCGTTCTCGCCGTTGCGGTCTGGGATCACTTCCTGGTTGCGAATGCGCCCGATGAACCAGCCCGACCCGGCGAAGGAGGCCGCGGTGAGTCCCATGACGATAGGGCCGGTGAACCAGGACATCAGCGTTCCGGCCAGGGCGGGGCCCATCACCTGGGCCAGCGAGACGCTGGAGACCAGCTTGCCGGTGGCATCCGGGAGCTCCTTGCGCTTGACGAGCTGCGGGATGGTGGATGACCAGGCGGCGTCGAACACGACGGTCTGGATGCCTGCAACGAGGGCAACGGTGAACAGCAGCCAAAAGGAGAGCACATCCATCAGGGCGGCTGCCGGGATGACGGCGTATGTCAGTGCGCGGCCGATATCCATCGCGAGCATGATGGGCTGCTTGCGCAGCCGGTCTACCCAGGCGCCGACGATGAAGCCGATGACGAGGCGAGGGATCTGCCCGGCGGCGGCAAGGATGCCCATCTGGAGGGGCGATGCATCCAGCGTCAGCGCGGCGATCAGGGGGATCGCGACGATACCGAGCTGCATGCCGAATTGTGCGATGGTCTCCGCGGACCACAGGTTGAGGAAGTTCCGGTTGGACCACAGGGTGGACCGGCCGTGTGAACGGATTGTTCGAGACAACAAGGATCTTACTCCCGAGAGGGCGGGAGGTCAGGGGGCGCCTGATCCCGCTACCCTAATGCGCCATGCAAGAGGTGGGTAGCGGCCGTTATCCGTAGAAGGGGATCCAGTCGGACTGGATGCCATCGCGATGGCAGGAGTTGCGTCTCATGCGGATGTCCTGAAGCGTTAAGCGGGTATCAAGGGACCCGTGCCGGGGCCAGTCTAGCAGACTGGAGGGCGGTCGTATACTCGCTGGATACGATTCGACGCGGCACCGTACGATGCCCCATTCTTGCCGCCCGCCAGGAGAGTATGCCCCTGTGATCGAGCTCGAATTCCTTGGAACCGGAACCTCGACCGGCGTGCCGGTGATCGGCTGCGATTGCGCCGTGTGCCGCTCGGATGATCCGCACGACACGCGGTTGCGCGCCTCGGTGCTGTTCCGGGTGGGCGGGACGACGCTGCTGGTCGATACATCTCCGGACCTGCGGTACCAGGCGCTGCGATCGGGGTTCCGGCGGGTGGACGGGCTGCTGGTCACGCATATGCATGCCGACCACACGGCGGGCATCGACGAGCTGCGGCGATTCAACGCCATGCAGCAGGCGTGGATTCCGACCTGGGCGCCGGAGAACGCCGTGAAGGACCTGCGGGAACGGTTCGCATATGCGTTCCGGGACGATTTCCCGGCGTTCGGGTTCAAGCCGGATCTTGACCTGCACACGGTTGAGGGAATGGAGCCGTTCGAGGTGGCCGGGGTGATGGTGCAGCCAGTGCCGGTGATGCACGGGACGCTTCCGATCCTGGGGTACCGGGTTGGGGATATCGCGTATTTGACCGATGTGAAGACGATCCCGGAGGAGTCGATGCCGCTGCTGGAGGGGCTCGATGTGCTGGTGCTGACGGCATTGCGGCAGAGCCAGCATCCGGCGCATATGACCCTGGAAGAATCGCTCGAGATGGTGGAGCGGATCGGGCCGAAGCGGGCCTACCTGACGCATATCGGGCACGATATGGGCTTCCACGAGGAGATCGAGGCGGGGTTGCCGGAACATGTGCATCTCGCCTACGACGGGCTGCGGGTCGGGAAGGAGCGGATCGCGGTTGTCTCCGATGTGCACGGGAACATGACGGCGTACGAGGCGGTGCTGGCGGATATCGAGGCGCGGGGCATCCGGCGGGTGATCAACCTCGGGGATGTCGCCGGGAAGGGGCCGCGGGGGTCGGAGGCGGTTGCCCTGACGCAGGAGCGGTGCGAGGCGACGGTGCGCGGGAACTGGGACGCGCATGTGGGGCGCGAGGACCTGATGGAGCTGCCGTCGATGCGGTGGTGGCATGACGAGCTCTCCGCCGAGGACCGCGACTGGTTGCGTGGCCTGCCATACGCGATCGACATCGAGCTGGGGGGCCGAAACGTCCGCTTCGTCCATGCGTCGGCGAAGGGGGTGAACCACCGGGTGCACTGGAAGCGGATCGACGAGGAATTCGCGGATATGTTCGCGAATACCGAGTGGACGGGGGATGGTCCCGAGCCGGATGTCGTGGTCTACGGGGATATTCATTGGGCGTACGAGAAGCAGGTCGGGGACCGGCTGGTGATCAATGCCGGGAGCGTGGGGAACGCGCTGGACGAGCCGACGGCGGCGTACCTGATCCTCGAGGGGTCGATTGACGGGGGGCGGGACGGCTCGTTCCGGCATGAGATCGTCCGGGTGCCGTATGACATCGAGGCGGAAGTCGCGGTGGCCGAGGCGAGTGGGATGCTGGAGGTGGAGGAGTACGCGACCGAGTTGCGGACGGCGGTGTTCCGCAAGTTCCAGGGCGTGAAGCGGGGATCGTGAACGCGGACGTGACATGTCCGCGAAACGGCGGATAATGGAGCCATCAACCGGTTTTCGTATCCCTCTCGTCGCTTCCAGGTATTCCGGCGCTCGATGGGATGGTGACCTGCATCGCGTGTCCGTACCTGAGGCGATTGTTCCATGTCCACAACCAACCTGAAATCCAATGCGGTCGCGGCCGGCTCGCGGGAGCGCGCGGTTGCGTCTCCTGCCCGGAGCGCGAAGGGGTTCCTGCCCGAATTGCTGGCGCTTGTTGTCGTGGTGGTCTGGGGATCGACGTTCCCGTTGACGAAGGACGCCTACGAGGAGATCGAGCCGCTGGCGTACGGCTTCGCGCGGTTCACGGTGATCCCGCTGATCGCGCTGGCGGTGCTGTTCGTCCATTCGCGGCGGAACCCGGAGGTGAACTGGTGGCGCATCCGGCGGCAGGACATTCCGCTGTTCGTCTTTACCGGGGTGTGCGGGTACACCATCTACCAGCTCGGGTTCATGCTCGGGCTGGCGCATACGTCGCCGTTCTCCGGCGCGCTGATGATCGCGCTTCAGCCGATCGTGACGCTCGGCATCGTGACATTGTTGGGAGAGAAGCAGCCGGCCATGGTGTGGGTCGGGGTGCTGGTCGCGCTGGCCGGGGTGGCGATGTTCCTGTCGAACAACGATGGGGACAGCCGGATGCTGGGGAACCTGATCAGCTTCGCGGGTGGCGCGGCGTTCGCGTGCTACCAGGTGTTCAACCGGCGGCTCATCCGGGAGTACCCGCCGGCGACGTTCTCGGCGTACTCAACGCTGTTCGGGGCGATCCCGTTGCTGCTGATCGCCACGCCGACGGCGATCGAGCAGGACTGGGGGCAGGTGAGCCTGTATACGTGGGCGATCCTGCTGTACATGAGCATCTTCCCGGTCTACCTCGCGTATATCGCGTGGGGGTGGGCGATCGGTCAGCGTGGGGTGGCGATCGCCGGGCTGACGTTGCTGGTGCCGGTGGTCTCCGGGGTGATGGCGATGCTGTTCTTCACGGAGGAATTCGGGCCGTTGAAGGTGATCGGTGGCGCGCTGGCGCTGGCGGGGATGCTGGTGATGCAGCAGGCGAACCGGCGACGGCAGCGGGAAGCGCGGGCGGGGTGACAGGCGCGAGCGCCGGCCACTTGCCCCGGGGATGGGACGTGCACACTCCTTCGCATGACGATGTGTCGTTTGTGCGGAGGAAGACATGGGGTTCACGTCGATCGTCGAGGCGACCGGAAAGGCGATTGAGGGCGTCGGTGTCGCGGTCATCGTGATCGGCATCATCTGGGCATCGTGGGAACACCTGCGGCAGATGCGCGAGCAGGAATCGAAGCCCTCGTATTCGCAGTACCGGCGATCCCTTGGGCGATCGGTGATCCTTGGGCTGGAATTCCTCGTGGCGGGGGACATCATCCTTACCGTGGCGACGACCCCGACGTTCCGGAGCGTCGGGATCCTGGCGATCATCATCGCGATCCGGAGCTTCCTCAGTCTCGAGCTGGAGATGGAGGTTGAGGGGCGGTGGCCGTGGCAGGGGAAGGGTTCGGCCCCGGGCCTGACGGACAACCAGGAACAACCGACATCGTGATGCGGGCGTGGTCCAACCGGTCACGCCCGCTTCGCGTTTCCCTAGGACGATGGTTGCCGTCGTCTCTCGAGGTTCCTGACGCTGGGACCCTGGATGACGAGGCCGTCGACGTCGTAGCGGGAGCCGTGGCAGGGGCAGTCCCATGAGCGCTCGGCGGTATTCCAGGTGAGCGAGCAGCCGAGATGGGCGCAGGTCGGGGAGACTGTGTGGAGGGTGCCCTCCGGGTCGCGGTAGGCGGCGACGGCCGCGCCATCCATGTCGACGATGCCGCCGGTATCTGGCGCGAGATCATCGGCGCTGCCGGCGTTGAGGCGGCTGAGGCGATCCCAGACGAAGCGCGTGGCGACGTTCATGTTCTCGGAGATGAACTTCTTCGCGGAGCGGGTAATGTCCAGGCGATTGCTGTCGAAGACGGCTTTCCAGGGATTGTCCTTTCCCTGGATCGCGTCGGAGATCATGATGCCGGCGATGGCGCCGGTGGTGATGCCCCATTTACGGAAGCCGGTCGCGACGAAGATGCGGTCGGACATCGGGGTCAGGGTGCCGATATAGGGCACGTTGTCGACGGGCATGTAGTCCTGCGCGGACCAGCTGTAGCGGATGTCGGTGACCGGGAAGTGCTCGCGCGCCCAGGCTTCCAGCACCTCGTAGCGATGACGCGTGTCTTCATCCTGCCCAACCTTGTGCCCCTCGCCACCGATGATAAGGAATGATCCCTCGTCTCCGTGGTGGGGACGGATGGAGCGGGTCGCGTCCCCGATGCCGAGGTACATGCCTTCGGGCATGTCGCCTTCGATCGTCGCCGCTAGGGCATAGGATCGTGCCGGGCTGGTGCGTGCGAAGAAGCCGCCCCGATCGAGGAAGGGAATCTGGGTGGCGAGCACGACGTGGTCCGCAGTGACGGT
>CAZVAA010000064.1:10649-13537 GCA_964624125.1 uncultured Sphaerobacteraceae bacterium
CCGGGCGATCTCCCTGATCGCCGCCTCGTTGGCCTCGCCATAGAGCCGGGCCTGCTCCTCGCTGGCCTCATTCATGAGGCTGGCATAGGTGAGGCCGTGGAGCGAGGTGATTTTCGCCGTGGTGTATCCGGTGGTGGACGCGGCGACGCGACTCGCTTCGATCACGGCCACGCGCATGCCGGCTTCTCGCAGGCGATAGGCGACGGAGAGACCGGTGATGCCCGCGCCGATGATGGCGACATCGGCTTCGACATTCCCCTCGAGCGCGGGGTAGGAGGTCTCCGGGGAGGTCCCGAGCCAGAGCGAGCGGTGCGGGGAAGGTGACGGTGCCATGCGCGATCCTTTCCGGGATGGGGATGATGATGTTCCCGGTATGCCGGAAGTTCCGTGCCGCCGCCGCAGGTGGTCTGGCGCATGCAACCTGCTAGACTTCCGGATGTGAAGATTGCGCTGGTGTCACCGTACAGCATGCACAAACCCGGCGGTGTGGCCGAGCATGTTGCCCATTTGCGAGATGAGTTCCGACGCCTCGGGCATACCGTGAAGGTGATGGCCCCGCGTGGGCCAAAGGGCGGCCTCGAGGTGGGTGAGGATTATTACGGGATCGGCCGCGCGATCACCATCCCCGGCAACGGCAGCAAGATGCGCCTGACCTTCGACGTCACGCTGTATGCGGACGTGAAGGCGATCATGCGGCGCGAGCAATTCGACATCGTCCATTACCACGAGCCGCTGATGCCGGTGCTCCCGTACATGGTGTTGCTCAATTCCGCGGCGGTGAACGTCGCCACCTTCCACGCCTACAGCCCGAACCAGCCGTGGTACAACGCATTCAAGCCGTACATGTCGTTCGTGCTGGGACGGATCGATGGCCGCATCGCGGTCTCGCCGCCAGCGCGCGATTTCATCAACAAGTACTTCGAGGGTGAGTACAGCGTCGTGCCGAACGGCGTTGATGTCAGCGCCTACGGCCCGCATGTGGAGCCGTTCCCGTGGGCGAACGACGGGCGCAAGCGCATCTTGTTCGTCGGCCGGTTCGAGGAGGCCCGCAAGGGGTTCAAGTACCTGCTGCGGGCGATGCCGCTGGTGCGCCAGCAGTATCCGGACGCGCAGCTGGTCGTGATCGGCGCAGGGCGGCCGGAGAAATTCGAGGGATTGATGGAGCGGCTCGGCATCAACGATGTCGAGTTTCGCGGGTTCGTATCTGCCGAGGATAAAGCGCGGTACTATGCGAGTTGCGATGTCGCCTGCGTGCCGTCGACCGGAAACGAGAGCTTCGGCTACACGGTGGTCGAGCCGATGGCGGCAGGCAAGCCGGTGGTGGCGAGCAATATCGCGGGGTATGCGAGCGTGATGACGTCCGGGGAAACCGGATTGCTGGTCGAGCCGCGACATCCGGAGGCGCTTGCGCTGGGGCTCGTGCGGGTGCTTTCCGACCGCGACCTGCAGCAACGGCTGGGGGCCGCGGGGATGGTTGCCGCCCAGCAATACGCGTGGCCACGGGTGGCCGCGCGGGTGCTCGAGATCTACCAGGAATCGGCCGAGCGTGCCCGTCACGCGTCATGGCGTGAAGAGTTCCGCTAGCAGGGGGACGCCCCGATTGGTCCGGGGCGAGGAACGGGAGAGGGACGAACGGTGATTTCGGAGCGCATCGGGCAAACCGTCCGACACTACATGCTCCATGTCGGCAAGTGGTTTGCCGCCATGGGCATCACGCCGAACATGGCGACCCTGATCGGGCTGGCGCTGAATATCGTCGTCGCCTTCATCATCGCCGCGGGATACCCGATCGCCGGCGGCATTTTGCTGCTGGTGGCGAGCGCATTCGACATGGTCGATGGCGCGATCGCCCGGGCGACGGACAACATTTCCACCTTCGGCGGCTTTTTCGATTCCACGATCGACCGGTATTCGGAGATCGTTGTCTACATCGGCCTGGCGTATTGGCTGAACCAGACCAGCGATGATCACCTGGGGTCGTTGTTGACGCTGATCGCCGCCACCGGGGCGCTGATGATCAGTTACGCCCGGGCGCGGGCCGAGGCGATCGGCTACAAGGCGTCGGTCGGGTTGGTGGCGCGACCGGAGCGGGTGGTGCTGCTGGCGATCTGCCTCATCATCAACCAGCCGCTGTGGGCGTTGTGGATCCTCGCCGTGCTGACACATGTCACCGCTGTGTGGCGGATCATCCACGTGTACCGGGCGGTGAACGCCGACGCGAACAAGCAGGTTTCATGAGCGACAGGAACGACAACTCACGAGATGTGATCCGGGTGCCAGAGCCGGACATCGTCGATCCCGGGACGGGCGACGAGCGCTTCGACGACGTTGACGAGGTGCTGGTCAGTCCCGAGGATATCGGGTCGGCATCGCGCTCCTGCCTGGCGATCATCATCATGTTGATCGTGATCACGCTTCTGATCTGCGTGTTCCTGCTGGCGCAGCCGTTCATCGATTGAACGGAGACCGCGGATGACCGGTGACCTGTGGAGCCCGGAGGCTCCCGATACCGTAGTTCATGGCGACAACGCAGAGGTGCTGCAGGCGCTGCCCGATGGCGTCTTCCGGCTGATCTATCTCGATCCGCCGTTCAATACCGGACGAATGCAGCGGCGGCAGGCGATGCGGACCGTGCGCTCGGAGACCGGATCGCGCGTCGGGTTTCAGGGCAAGACGTACGAGACGATCAAGGGGACGCTGTTTGGCTACGACGATGCCTTCGAGGATTACTGGTCGTTCCTCGAGCCGCGGCTTGAAGAGGCGTGGCGGTTGCTGACTCCGGACGGCACCCTCTATCTCCATCTCGATTACCGGGAAGTGCATTACGCGAAGGTGCTGCTGGACGCGCTGTTCGGCCGGGAGTGCTTCCTGAACGAGATCATCTGGGC
>CAZVAA010000065.1:0-1138 GCA_964624125.1 uncultured Sphaerobacteraceae bacterium
AGGATCAGCCGGTTCCGGTGGCGATTGATCTCGATCACCTTCAACGGCAGCTTGCTGCCGATCAGGCGGGCCATGTCGGCCTGCTTCGAGGACTCATCACCACCACGGATCTCGCTGACCTGCGACGCCGGGACGAAGCCACGCACGCCATCGAGGTTCACCAGCAAGCCACCCTTATTGTAGTTGGTGACCTCCGCCTCGATGATCTCGTTGGCCTCGTGCAGCTCCTGCAGCCGCCGCCAGCTCTTCTCCTGTCGGGCACGGTCGATGCTGACGACCGGGTAGCCTTCCTGGTTCTCGGGCTGAACCACGAAGACCAGGATGTGGTCGCCAACCTGGAGCTCGTCTTTCTCCTCAGCGGAAAGACTCGAATACTCCTTCGTCGGCACGATGCCTTCGGCCTTGGACCCAATGTCCACCAAAAGCTCGTCCCGATCGATGCGGGTGATGATGCCGTCCATGACGTCGCCATACTTGATGGCGGTGTAGTCATGCTCCGGATCGCTGAGGAACTGCTCCATGAGAGCGGCGCCGTCGTCCTCCATATCGAAGTCGACTTCGTTCCCGGTGACCTGCGCTTCCGGAGCCTGCTGCTCCTCCTGCCCAGCACCGTTCACATTGGCTTCCTGCTCACGAACGTCCGTACCGTCCATAGACCTTCCTTAAAAACCGACACACACAACAACCCTCTCGCCGAACGCATTTCAGCACAAAGCTGCCTGTTCGGGGGAGGCTATGAGGTGAATTGTACCGGAAATCCGGGTATCTGGCAACAGTTCTGAACCCGAATCCCGATCTCGCGAGGAAAGGGTCGGTTCCGGAACCGACCCTTTCTTAATCATCGTAATCCCGAGCCAAGCGTCCGGTTGACCCGGCACGCCTATTTGGACGCCGCCAGCGCTTCCAGCGTGGCATCCAGCTCGGGCTGGTGCACCCAGCCCATATGGCCGATACGGTTCACCTTGTCAGCCAGTTTACCCTGTCCGACCGCAACTTCAACACCGGACGCCGCTCGCAGCTTGTCCCGGAATTCGGCCGCGCCCATCCCACTCGGCGGAATAAACGCCGTAACCGAATCCGATCGGTACTCCGGCTTCGCCAGGATCTCGATCCCGATCTTCTCCAGCCCCTCGCGGAA
>CAZVAA010000065.1:1238-13530 GCA_964624125.1 uncultured Sphaerobacteraceae bacterium
TCGCCCCACTCGGCCTCGGCCCGGTAGACGTTGAGCCCGAGCTTCTCGGCCACCATCGCGTACCGGTCGCCGAAATCGCCGGCAGTGGTGACCACGACATGGTCGCCCGGCGCCAGCAGGTTGACGATCGACGCCTCGAAGCCGGCGGTGCCGGTCCCGGCCCACAACAGGACCCGCCCGTTCTCCGTGCCATGCACCTTCCGGGCGATGGTCTGGATGCGCGCCATCGCCTCCTGCACCTCGGCCCCACGGTGCGGCACCATCTCGTGCGTGAGCGCCTTCACCACATCGGGGTGCAATGGTGTCGGGCCAGGAATCCTGAGCCATCGGCCCTGGTCAAGTCGGGAATCCATGGGATTCGATCCTTTCCTTCGTTAAGCGTCGCTCGGGCCAGCTTGGCCGCCGACGTCCACGTTCGCCAGGTGCTCAGCCCGGCTATACACGATCAGGTCCGGGGTAAACCCCTCCTCCGTCACCGTGATCAACCCGACGCCGAAATGCGGATGCCACCGGCGCTCGGTCGCCGAGCCGGGGTTGAAGAGCACGGTGTCGTCGATCTTCTCGAGCAGCGGCTTGTGGCTGTGCCCGAAGAGCACGCAGTCCACCTTGCCGACCCACCGCCGGATCGCCTCGTCCCGCGCGGACCGCCCGCCATGCCCGTGAATGACGCCGAACGTCCACTTACCCACGGTGAAACGGGTGGTCTGCGGCAGGATCACCTGTAACTCATCATCGTCGTTGTTGCCGGAAACGGCAATCACGGGTGCGAGCGCCGACAGTTCCTCGAGGACATAGCGCGTGTTCACGTCGCCGAGGTGCACCAGCAGGTCCACCTCCGCCCGCCGGAACAGATCGAGCACCGGCTCCGGCAGCTCCCGCGATCCATGCTGGTAAATGTGGGTGTCGGAGATGACACCGATCGTCATCGGCGGATCGAACGCCCGATCCCTCGTAAGTGGTCCCACCCGCTGTGCGCGCCTACTCATCGAGCACCGAGAAGATCAGGCCGGAGATGATGCTGACGAGCACCGAGCCGACCAGCGCGCCGACCCAGCTGACCGTGATCCCGGGGACGATGTAACTGCCAAGCGCAAACAGGGCGGCATTGATGACGATCGAGAACAACCCGAAGGTCAGGCAGGTGATGGGCAGTGAGAGCATCTTGACGACGGGCTTGATAAAGGCATCGATCACGCCCATCACCAGCCCGAACAGGATCACCGTCTCGGCCGTGTCAAACGACAACAGGCGTTCGGAAATTGTCGCTGTGACCAGCGCGGCGACCACCGCTCCCAGGGCATAGGCTATTAATCGGATCATGGAACCTTTCCGCAGCAGATATGTCGTGTCCTCAACGGATCGAAGTATACCGGCACTCCGGTAACCTGACATTGGACAGCGGCGTCCTTCCAACGGAGCGCTTGGCGATCCTGGTTTGACCGCAAGATCGCGAGTGCCAGTCTCATAAGGACCGCGCAAACTCGATGGAGGAGCAGCCCCAATTCGGCGGGCACGCAAAGTGACGTGCGAGGTGAGCCATGCAAGCCACAAAAACCCCTGAGCGATATGCCACGCCAGAATTGCGCTGGCAGGCCTTCGTCGAGAGAGACCGGGAAGCCGACGGGCACTTCATCATCGGCGTGCACTCGACCGGCATTTTCTGCCGGCCCGGCTGCCCGGCGCGCACTCCTCGGCGCGAGAACGTCCGCTTCTACGATTCGGTCGTCGATGCCATGCGTGCGGGCCTGCGCCCCTGCAAACGGTGCAAGCCCCAGGGGACATCACTCACTGAGCACCATATTGCCGTCGTCGCCGCTGCATGTGAGACGATCGAGACCAGAGACGAAGCTCCGGTCCTGGCGGACCTCGCGCACGATGCCGGCATGAGCCAATGGCACTTCCATCGGGTATTCAAGTCCGTCACATCATTGACCCCGGGACAATACGTCCGCGCCCACCGGGCCACCCGCGTGCGTCAGGAACTGGAGTCGGCACAGAGCGTGACTCGCGCAATGTACGACGCGGGTTTCCAGTCTCCCGGTGCGTTCTACGCCACAACCAGGAACGCCATCGGGATGGCGCCAACCTCGTTCCGGAACAAGGGCCAGGGCGAACGCATCCAGGTGGCCGTGCGCCCCACCTCCATCGGGTATCTGCTCATCGCCGCTACAGATCGTGGCATCTGCACGGTCACGATCGGCGACAACCCCGAAACCCTGATGGAGGAATTCGCCGCGCGGTTCGCCAACGCCGCCATCTCGGAGGCAGGGCCGGAGTTGGATGAGTCCATCTCCGCCGTCATCGATCGCGTAGAGCACCCTTCGAAGCACGTGGACCTGCCGCTCGACCTGCGCGGCACGGCCTTCCAGCATCGCGTCTGGAACGCATTGCGGAACATCCCTGTTGGCAGCACCGCCACCTACTCCGACATCGCGCGCCAGATCGACGCGCCAACGTCGGGGCGCGCCGTCGCGAACGCCTGTGGCGCGAACCCGCTCGCGGTCGTCGTACCTTGCCACCGGGTGGTCCGCAAGGACGGCGACCTCGGCGGGTATCGTTGGGGCCTGGAACGCAAGAGAAAACTCCTGGATCGCGAGCAGCAGACGTAACGAACAAATCCACCGCGAGCCCCGGCCTTCTCGTCCGGGGCTCTTTGCGTCATGACCATGCCCAATGTTCAGGCAGCACGCTCATGATCACCGACCACATTCCGCATTTGACGGCAAGAACCGGAATGCGGCCACGCCGACCTTCCACCACGATGGCTCCGGGGGACCATCTGGCCCCCATTGCCGCCACCGTTGGGAGGAACCGACCGGATGCAAACATCGAGTTCGGAAAGGCTGTCGCGCCCCTTTCACAGACTGACGCTTTCAAACCTCCTGGCGCACTCCGCTGAGCAAATCGGTCTCGCCGCCACACCGATCATTGCCGTCCTGTTGCTGGATGCCGGAGCGGGCACAACCGCCATTCTCCAGGCTGCCCAGACGCTGCCGTTCCTCTTGTTCGCGCTTCCGCTCGGATTACTCGCGGACCATCGATCCCGCACCCGCCTCATGGCGGTCGGAGAGATAATCCGGGCCGTGTCGCTCGCGATCATCATGTTCCTGGTGACATCCGGCTCCCTCACCCTTCCTGCCCTCATCGCACTGGGCTTCGTTGGCACCATCGGCACTGTCGCCTATAGCGTTGCCGCCCCGTCACTGGTTCCCTCGCTGGTCCACAATCACCACCTGATCTCGGCGAACGGGCGGATCAAGCTGGTTCGAAGCATCGCCTACACATCCGGCCCAGCGATCGGTGGCGCGCTCGTCGGGTGGACCGGAGCCAACTGGGCATTCGCCGTCGCGACCCTGCTTTCCTCGGCGGCGGTGCTGGCGCTCGTCGGCATTCCGGAACCGCGCGCTCTTGCGTCAAGCCTCCGGAACCCCATCGCGGATATGAAGGAGGGTGTGCGCTTCCTCGTGACTCACCCGCTGCTCCGGCCGGTCGCACTCACGGCGGTGGTCTTCAACATCGCGTGGTACTGCCTGCAGAGCGTATATGTGGCCTACGCCATCTCGAGCCTCCGCCACACTTCTGGCCAGGTAGGGATCGTTCTTGCCTCTTACGGCGTCGGGATGCTGGTTGGTGCCTCCGCCGCACCATTGGTTCGAAACAACGCGTCCTTCGGCCGGATGATCGTCATCGGGCCGATTGCGGGACTTATCGCCTCTCTCGTGATGGTCGCGACATTGTGGCTTCCGGTAATCATCCTGCCAGTCACCACATTCTTCCTGCTTGGCGCCGGCCCTATTCTCTGGACGATGAGTACCACTACGCTCCGGCAGGCGGTGACGCCCGATCTCATGCTCGGCCGCGTCTCGGCGGTCCTGACGACCGCCACAGCGGGAGCTCGGCCGCTGGGTGCCGGGATCGGGGCACTGCTGGCGACGATCGGTGGAGCGGAATGGTGCATCATCGCCGCCGCGTTCGGGTTCATGCTCCAGGCGGCAATCATCCTCACGTCGGAAGCCGCCGCTATCGTGGAGCAACCTTCTCTGCCCCAACCCGCGTAAAACTGGAACATCCCCTCCGGGCCAGGGTGTTCCCATTCGTGCTATCATATGGAAAGTATTGGATATTTCATCAGTAATCGAGGCCCGGCATGACAACAACAAGCTCTACTACATCGAAAACCCGGGAGATCGGCTGTCCAGTTGCAAAGACCGCAGAGATCATTGGCAACAAATGGACGCCACTCATCGTGCGCGACCTGGCCGATGGTCAGAAGCGTTTCAGCGAACTCGAGCGATCCCTGCGCGGGATCAGCCCAAAGACGCTTTCCGAGCGGCTCAAGAAGCTCGAGGAGCATCACGTCATCAACCGTGAATGCTTCGCGGAAGTCCCGCCCCGGGTGGAATACCGCCTGACGGACAAGGGGCATGCGCTGCTGCCGGTGATCGACAGCATGCGGGAGTTCGGCAGCGGCTGGCTCAACGATGATCCGGACTGCGACTAGCGTTTTCCCCGCCCTACCCTCCGGACCCCCGGATCCTGAATAGCAACACGACCGTCAGGCCTGCGATCAGCAGGAATGCCCCGGTAAACAGCCAGCCGTGCCATGTGCCGAACCCCGGCTGCACGGCGAGATACAACATCGCGAACCCGATCATCCCCGCCGCGGTCATGATGGCCAGCGCCAATCGGTTCACCATCGCATTCAGGCTACGCAGCGTCTCCGGTAGTTCTTCGTAGTGCACGTGGAACGTCAGGTCATTGCGATCGATCCGCGATAGCAGGCGCTGGATGTGCCCCGGAAGCGTCACCCCCAGCAATGCGATCTCCAGCGGCCGCAGTTTGAGCCGCTCCTTCCAGTACCCCGGAGAATAGAATCGCCGCACGGCCCGTCGGATGATCGGGTCCACGACCTCGATCACGTTCATCCGCGGATCGAGCGATCGCGCGAGCGCTTCAGCCATGGTCGCGGTCTTCGCCAGCAAGGCGAGCTCCCCCGGCAGGTGGAGCCGATGCCGGCGGATCATCGACATGACATCGCCGACGATCATCGGCAGCGGCAAGGTCTCAAGCGGCACACCGACGTATCGTCCGATCAGGAGCGAGATATCCCGCTCCATCGCCTTGCGGTCCCAGCCACTCGCGACCACCCCGAGCTGGGTGATCTCGTCCACGATACGGGCGGCGTCTTTTTCCGCGGCGCCGAGCACCAGCATCAACAGTCGCTCCCGCAACCGTTCATCGATCGTGCCGACCATCCCGAAGTCGTAGACGACCAGCGCTCCCTGCTCGTCAACCGCGAAGTTCCCGGGATGCGGGTCGGCATGGAAGAGGCCGATATCGAGGATGCCTTCCGCGAGCATCTGCACCGCTGCCTGGACGATCGGGACGACATCGTGCCCGGCCTCGCGAAGCGCCGCCACATCGTCGATCGGGATACCGTCGATGCGTGTCATGGTCAGGACACGTGGCGTGGAAAGCTCCCTGAGGACCTCGGGTACCCGGATACCCGGATGATCCGCGAACGCCTGGTAGAAGCGCTCGATATTGCGCGCCTCGACGTCATAGTCGAGCTCGGCCCGGATCGTCCACGAAAACTCCCGGATCAGGCCGGTCAGGTCCTGCGCCCGCAATGCGTTGGAACGCTGCTCGGCGATCCGCGCAACATCCCCAAGAATGAACAGGTCCTGGTTGATGATGCGGTCAACGCCCGGCCGCTGTACCTTGACGACGACTGCGCGGCCATCGTGCAGCTGCGCGGCATGGACCTGCCCGATCGAGGCAGCGGCAATCGGATCCGGGTCGAACGTGGCGAACAACTCCTCGATCGGCGCGCCGAGTTGGTCCTCGACGATCTCCATGATCAATCCGCTGTCGTCAGGCGGGACCTTGTCCTGCAGCTTTTCAAGCTCACTGATATAGATAGGCGAAAGCAGGTCGGCACGCGTTGAGAGGATCTGGCCAAGCTTGATAAACGCCGGCCCAAGTTCCTCGAACGCCCGGCGCAGGTGTCTTGCGCGCTTCACGCGCACCCGGTCCGGAGGCTCGATACCCTCGTCGATATCCTTGCCGCCACGGGGATCGAACGGCGCGATGATTCCGCCCAAACCATGCGATACGAGCACACCAACGATCTGGCGGTACCTCTTCGCGTGGCGCCGGTGGAGAAACATCGTCTCGATCATTCGCGCTCTCCGGGTTGGTAGGAGCAAGGTTGGCGCGCGGCGCGCCGCATCTTCCCGGACCCCGGTATACTGTCGCAGGTTGGACAGTCGCATGCCACAGGCATGATCGAGCATAAAGGGAACATTTGCGCACATGGCAGTCACGGCGAACAACACCGGGTCGGCGATTCTTTCGGGGACCAAGCCCCGCGCCTTCTCCGGCATCCAGCCTTCGGGCAACCTGCATCTCGGCAACTACCTCGGCGCCATCCGCAACTGGGTCGCCCAGCAGGACGAGTACGACAGCATCTTCAGCATCGTCGACCTGCACGCACTCTCGTTGGCAACGACCCGGGAGGGCATGCAGGCCAATATCCGCAATCTCGCAAACACGATCATCGCGTCGGGGATCGATCCGGAAAAGGCGATCGTCTTCGTGCAGTCGGATGTCCGCGAGCATGCGGAGCTGTCGTGGATGCTCAGCTCCGTCACCCAGATGGGCGAGCTTCGCCGCATGACCCAGTACAAGGACAAGTCGGGAGACCACGAAGAGTCGGTCTCGGCCGCCCTCTTCCTCTACCCTGTCCTGATGGTCGGCGACATCATCCTCTACGACGCGGACAAGGTACCGGTCGGGGATGACCAGAAGCAGCATCTCGAGCTGACGCGTGACGTCGCCTATCGATTCAACCAGCGGTATGGCGAGACATTCCGGATTCCCGAGCCGGACATCAAGCCGACCGGTGCGCGCATCATGGCTCTCGACGATCCGACGAAGAAGATGAGCAAGTCGTCGGCGAACCAGAACAGCTATATCGCGCTGAATGACGAGCCGGACGTCATCCGGAAGAAGATCAGGCGCGCCGTCACCGACTCCGGTTCCGAGATCGTCTCTGGTCCGGACAAGCCGGCGCTGACGAACCTGATGTCGATCTACGCGATCCTCACCGACAAAACGCTCGACGGCGTTGCCGAGCACTTCACCGGCAAGGGCTACGGCGCGTTCAAGCAGGAGCTTGGCGAGGTCGTTGTTGAAGCGATCCAGCCGATCCAGGAACGCCTGAAGGAGCTCGAGGCCGCTCCGGAGATCGTCGACGGCATTCTCCAGGCCGGCGCCGAGGAGGCGCGAAAAATCGCCTCGGCCAAGATGGAGGTCGTTCGCGAGCGCATGGGCCTGGGCGGCGCCAGCTAACCAGACCTGCGAGCAAACAAAGACGCCCCCGGTCAAGTGACCGGGGGCGTCTTTGTTTATTGGACATGCGCGCGTTTAGCCACCAAGTAGATACTGCCAAACTGCTAATACTCAAGTGTGTCGAGGAATTTCCAAACAGATTCCGTTAGTTTATATGCAGGTATGAAGGCTGCCGAAACGTCATCAGAATTGTATGTTTGCGTCAACGTTGGCTCTTGAACTGCGACGTGCGTGAGAATAAGCACATTAGCAAACTGAGCTAAAGTACCTGCTACGACCAACTTGCGTCCTAATCTAGGAGCTGTATTTGCAGTTCCTGAAATGGGCTGCGTGACACTAATACCCGACCACACATACGCTTCGATCTCTAGTATTGGTCCAGATGACAAATACTCAAGGGAAGACCCGAAATAACCATTACCCAAGAAGCGATGCAATGGACCATCTTCAAAATGGTTACGCGCGCCTGCAGTATTCGCAAATACTGCGAGTTGCATCATTATTCCGGTCCCCGGCATGTCAGACGCAACTTCAACATTCAACCACGCAGCTCCCAAATCCTCTCCTAGTACACCGAAAAGAGGTCCATTCGTCGTGCCGACCAAGCTTTTGCTCACTTCTGTCATGACCATTCCAGATGGCAACATCACATGTGAAACGAGAGTCGTTTCAAGAAGTTCGAATGGAACGCCTTCTGAGTATGGAAGCGTTGGCTCGCTAACTCGGCTATGCGTAGGCAAGTTCATCTGGTTCTCGTAAATTTCAATCTGCTCGTTTACGAACTCCAGCGAGCGACCAAAAAACCAGCGCCACTCTCCGGCTTCTTCTACAAGACGTACGACATCATTGAGGACAGTCCCATCAGCAAAGGGCTGAGCGAATGAAACCTCGGCAGTATTCGAATAGAGAACCCCCGTTACTTCCCACACCCAAGACACGTACCGAACCCCAGTCACTGTAATGACGCCTGGTCCGCGTGGAAAAAACTGATTCTCATACCAACCAATTACAGCAGACTCCGGAACGATTTGTTTCGCGTCTGAATGCATATGCCCGTAAAGTTCAGAGAATCGTCCTTCAGCCTCCATACGTGAGTATTCGATCGCTGCCTCAATGGGAACCGACAACTCCACAGCAACAACCGGCATTGCTCTCGCGCCTATAATGGTCACCAAGCTACCCTGTATACCCAATCGACAAAATCTCCGTCGGTCCATATGCTCCTCCTGAAGAACAGTAGGTCGCCGAACTCCATACATCTCATAACTAAATTTTCTAGTGAGGTTCCTATTACAAAATTATACTGGCTTTGCAACGTCCAGTAAACCTCTAGACAAAAAGAAGCGGGCCTCAATCAGCCCGCTTCCCGCCAGTCATTATGAAAGAGGCTGATACCTACGTAGCCGCCGCCTTCTCGCGCTTCTCCATGATCGTCGTGGAGTGACCGCCATCCAGCCGCGCATCCGGATTCATGTGCACCAGCGCGTGGTTCACCGCCGTCACCGCCTCCGCCGCGCCGTTCGCGATCAGCTTGAACTTCGCTGGATAGGTCGCGATGTCGCCCGCGGCGAAGATACCCGGGATGCTTGTCTGCATCGTCTGGATGTCCACCGAGATCTGGTTTCGCTTCAGCTCAAAGCCCCAGGACCGCAACGGCCCCGGATCCGCCTTGAACCCGATCGCGCAGATCAGCTCATCCACATTGAGGTCCTGCGACGTTCCGTCCTGGTGCGCGAACGTCAACGACGAAATTCGGCCATTCTCGCCGGCCCGCACTTCCGTCACCTCGTAGCCCGGGTAATGCACCTGGACGGTTGAGTCGAGGAGCTCCTGGACCGTCGACTCGTGCGCCCGGAACCGGGAGCGGTGGATAAGGTTGACGCTCTTCGCGATCGGTTCGAGCGTGATCGCCCAGTCAACCGCGGAATCACCGCCACCGACAATGACGACATCCTTGTCGCGGAAATCCTCAACCCGCTTGGCGAAGTAGTGCACGCCGTTGCCTTCCAGCTCGACGACGCCATCGGCCGTCAGCCGGGTCGGCTCAAATGCGCCCACGCCGGCGGCAATGATGATCGCCTTGCTCCGTCGAATGGTCTTGCTCGTTCGCATCGCGAACGTGCCATCGTCGAGCTGAATCAGGTCCTGCACCTGCTCGGCCAGCCGGATCGTCGGGTCCGAGCGCATCGCCTGCTCGAGGCACGCAGCCACGAAGTCCTTGGCGAGCACCTTCGGGAACCCGATCACGTCGTAGATGTACTTCTCGGGGTACATGGCCGAGCACTGGCCACCGACTTCCTCGAGGGAGTCGATGATCTGCACGCTCATTCCCCGGAGGCCAGCGTAGAACGCGGCGAACAGGCCGGTCGGGCCCGCCCCGATGATATTGATGTCGTAAACCGGCTCGTTCTCGTCAATGACGAGATCGGCCACCTGCTGCTTGAGATCGTCACTCACGGGCACCCTGCTCCTGCATCGCTATCGTCCAATTGGCATCGAAGGGTTCTCCGCTGCCGATCACTGGAAACGATAGTACACCCATCAAAACCGGGACCTGGGGAGATACCCCTCGTGCCCACTCACGCAGATTGTGATTCCCGTACAATCTCCGTATTGCGTAGCACGTACAGGGGTACAAGGTCAGCGTGGAACGAATCAAGGAATGGGCTCAGGCGCGGATGGCGCCGACAACATGGGAACACGCGTCGACCCTCCTGTCGCGCTCAGGCGCAGCGCTGGCGACGTTCGGCGCCAACGCGCGCCGCTGGGCCAGCATCGGTAGCGAGCAGGTCACCTCGATGCGCGCCGCGCGCGTCGAGCCATGGCGTCTCGTCTTCGCCTTCACCGTCGTGGCGGTGCCGGCGCTCACGTTGGCGTCCCTCTCGAACCTGATGGGGCCATCGATCCCGATCGTCTTCTTCCTCGTCGCGATCGCGCTCGCCACGTATACGGCGGACTGGGTCGGCGGGCTGACCGCAACGGTGACCAGTGTCTTCGCGCTCGACCTCCTCTTCATCGGCCAGCGCTGGCGGTTCGATTTCTGGGATGTGCCGAGACAAGTCTGGGTAGTTCTCAGCTTCGCCATCGGCTCAGCCGTGTTCGTCGCCCTCTTCGAGCACCTGAAATACGACCGCGCCACCGCGCGGATGGACGCCGCCGCAATGCGCGCCGCCAACACCGCCTTCAACGCGGTCGAGATTGCCGCCGCAAGCCGTCCCGCGGGTGACAGCGAGGCGTTCGTCGGAGTCCTGCAGTCGATCCTGACCGCCATGGTTCGCGTGAACCGCGCGTCCGCTGGTGCGCTTTATCTCGTCGATGGCCCAAACGCCTCGCTCATCCAGGCCGCTACCTACGGTGGCGCCGACGAAGGCCAGGCCAGCACCTCGGTCGACCCCACGCGAACGATCCCGATCGATTACGGGTTCGCCGGCATGGTCGCACGGGAACGTCGGCCCATCGCAATCACGGACATCGGCGAGGACATGGACTTCGAGGATGTCCGAAACACCAACCCGCATGTCCGCGGCGTCGTCGGCGTTCCGATCTTCGGGCCAACCGATGCCCTGGCGGGTGTCGCCTGGGTCGGACTCTACGTCCCCTACAAGTTCTCCCAGACGGCGATCGCACGCCTGCAGGCGCTGTCGCATCGCACCGTCGCCTTCATGGAGTCCGCCCGTCTTGCCGACGCCCAGGAAGAGCTCCTCGATCGCGTGCAGGACAACCATCGCCGCCTGCAATCCGTGATCCAGACCATGCCGGAAGCAGTCATGGTCGCCCGCCCGCCGAATGGCGTGATCGTGACGTTCAACGCGGCGGCCCAGCGGATGTTCGGCCTGCAAACCCATCCCAGCCAGCTCATGACCCGGCGCATCGACCAACTGCCCATCCGGAGCGAACCGGCGAACGCGGTCGCCCAGACCCCGATGGCGAAATCGATGGAAGACGGCACCACGGTGACCGGCGTCGAGCTCGTGGTGCGTGGGCCGGGCGGGCAGTCGATCCCGGTGGTTGCTTCGGCAGCGCCGCTCCTGACGGACGACGGCGAGGTCGACGCCGTCGTCGGCGTCTTCCAGGACGTCGCCCCGCTCAAGGAAGCCGAGCGCCTGCGGGACGAGTTCATCTCCGTCGTATCGCACGAGCTCCGCTCACCACTCACGCCGATCCGGGGCTTCTCCCAGATCATCGCTCGCGAGCTGGAGAAGGAAGGCGGCCACGACCAGCATGTCGCATGGCTCAACACCCTGCAGGTCCACACCGACCGTCTTACCCGTCTCGTCGACGACCTGCTGGATGTCTCCCGCATGCGGGCAGGTCGGCTCCAGGTACTCCATGAGGATGTCGATGTCGTCGAGATCTGCAAGACGGTCATCGAGTCGAAGCGCGCGTCGCAATCGAGCCACGACATCGCGTTCGACTCCGACCTCAAGGAACTTCACGCGATGCTTGATGGAGACCGGATCCACCAGGTCATCGACAACCTCGTGAGCAACGCGATCAAGTACACCGATGGCGGTACTGTCACGATCGGGTTGTCCCAGACCGGCCCAAACAACGACATCCGCATCACGGTGAGCGACCAGGGTCGCGGGATCCCGCAGCGAGAGCGCGATTCGCTCTTCAGCGCGTTCTACCGCGCCCGGTCTGCCAACGAGAGTGCCGTGCCCGGCCTCGGCCTCGGTCTGTACATCGTCCGGGAGCTCGTTCTCGCCCACGACGGTGAGATCAGCCTCGACGAAGCGCCAGGAGGCGGTGCCCGTTTCGTCATCGAGCTCCCGCGGCAACCCGCCTGATCGTGGCGCACCACATCGACTGAGTAACAAAAAACCGGACCGGCCCATCGGGACCGATCCGGGATATTTCGCGTCACGTTTCGTTACGGAACGAACCTGATCCGCGGCAGGGCGTTGTCGTACAACCCGCCTGTTCCATCGCTTCCAAT
>CAZVAA010000066.1:0-13436 GCA_964624125.1 uncultured Sphaerobacteraceae bacterium
AGCCGACGCAGCGAGACCTTGCCATCGGCCTCATCCATCACCACCTTCTCGAAGACCTGGGTGGTTCCGGCGCTACTCTTGAACGGCTCGGTCATTGGAAACCCGAAGAGACGCACCCCGCCATGGGCGTCCCAGAATGCCTTGAAGTTCCCCGAAAGCGAATGCCCGGTTTCCTTGATCAGCTCGCCACCGGAGGGCGCGCTCGAGACCTTCTTGCGCGATTCGGACGTCGAGATCGTGTCGACGACCTTCTTGTCCAGATGCAGCGCCTGGATACGCCATTCGAGGCTGAGGTCGGGATCATAGGTCATCGTCAGCGTCTCGAACGTCTGGTGCGTCTCGATCACGTCGGCGATATACCGCGCCTCGGAGAGGGGCGCGCCGAAGACCTCGAAGCCCCCGTTCTCCTGCCACGTTTGCAGGAACGGCAGGCCGAGGTTGTGCCCGGTCGCGCCGAAGTACAACTCCTCGCCGGACGTCGTGCCGCCTACGCTCTCACCGGCGGGCACCTCCTCGATCGGCTCCGTCGCCTCCGGTTCGATCTCGACCGGGGCAATCGGGTCTTCCACCGGAGCGGCCGGCTCCTCTCCCACCGGCTCGATCGGCGGCGCTTCCTGGGCCATCGCCCGGAAGCCACCGAACGATGCCGCTCCGCCAGCGATGGCCGCAATGGCGGATCGGCGGGACAAAGTCGGTGTGATCAGGCGTGAGCCAGACCCGTTCCCGGGTCGGTCCTGCATGGAAAAACGGCGTCGTGACACCGGCAACTCCTTGGGCACCGGGATGCGTGTGCATGCATGCACCGGCGAATATCATCAGGTCATAGTGGTCAGCACATTGCGACAGGCCGCATGTTGAGACTGACCGTTCACTCATATAAACGTACAACGTTTCGGATTGGTGTCATTAACCATGAAAACAACAGGGCATGCGTTCATCGAATACCCGCGCGGGGATGCGCCTCGCATTGGCGTCGTCTTCCCGCAAAAGGACTTTTTCGAAGGACCGGTCAAGCTCCGCCGGTTCGCCACCGCGATCGACGATGCCGGGTTCCAGCACGTCGTGGCCTACGACCATGTGCTTGGCGCCTCAACGGCCCACCGTCCGGAGTGGTCGGGCGCCTACTCCAGCGACGACCCGTTCATCGAACCATTCCTGCTCTTCTCCTACCTGACCGCCTTCGCGCCGTCGCTGGAATACGCCACGGGCGTGCTCGTTCTCCCCCAACGCCAAACCGCGCTCGTCGCCAAGCAGGCGGCAACGCTGGATTACCTGACCGGTGGCCGCTTTCGGCTCGGGGTCGGGGTTGGCTGGAACGAGGTTGAATTCGAGGCGCTCAACGAGCCGTTCCGCACGCGCGGAAAGCGCATGGAGGAGCAGATCGATCTCATTCGCCAGCTTACAAGCCATGACATCGTCGACTACCACGGCGAGTGGCACCGGGTGGATCACGCCGGAGTGCGACCGCTTGGCCTCCAGCGCCCGGTCCCGATCTGGATCGGCGCCAACAGGGACCGCGCCATCGCCCGCGCTGCCCGCATCGCGGACGGCTTCTTCGTGAACGGCGCCGGGATCGAGACGCCCGCTCGTGGGCTCGCCTCCCTGCGCTCCGCGCTCGAGCGTGAAGGCCGGGACGAAGCTACCTTCGGCATCGAGGTGCGCATCTCGCTCGCCACCGATGACCAGGACGATTGGAAGCGTCATATGGTGCACTGGCGCGAGGAGGGCGTGAGCCACGTCTCGTTCGTGACGCTCAACGCCGGCCTCACCGAGATCGGGCAACACCTGGAGCGCATGCTCATCGCGAAACGCATCTGGGACGAACTCTGATCGCACGAAAAAGCCGCCCGGACGGGTATCCCGTCCGGGCGGCTTTGCGAGGGCGTCGCCGCGTTAGTCGCGCCGCATGCCCGTCACCAGCATCACGTAGTACAGCAGCGTCAGCACCGAGGACGCGAAGCCGGCAATGTAAGTCCACGCCGCGGCGTCGAGCACGTTGGCGACGCCTTCGCTCTCCTGGCCACCCTGGACGCCACCATCGACGATCCCGGCCTGCACCAGTGCCGCCTTCGCGCGCTTGGTGGCGTCAAACTCGACCGGCAGGGTCATCAGCGCGAACACTGTCGCGAGGCTGAACAGGCCGACGCCGATCCAGGCGATGTTCTGGCTGGCCATCAACAGGCCGGCGAACAGGACGATAAAGCCGAAGTTGGAGCCGATGTTCACCAGCGGCACCATCGCCGTCCGCGCCTTCAGCGGCCCGTAGCCATGAGCATGCTGGATCGCATGCCCGGCTTCGTGGGCGGCGATGCCGACGGCGGAGATCGACGGGACGCCGTAGACACCCTGCGACAGGCGCAGGACGCGGCTACGCGGATCGTAGTGGTCCGACAGTTCACCGCGTACCTGCTCGATCTGGACATCCTGCAGGCCCTGCGCATCCAGGATGCGCCGGGCCGCCTGGGCACCGGTGAAATTCGAAGAGATTCGGAACTGCGAATACTTCTTGTAGTTGCTCTTGACCTTGTTCTGCGCCCACAACATGAACAGCAGACCAGGGATCAGGAACACGAAATACAACATCATGGGCGGTAGAGTCCTTATACTTTACGCCGGGGCATGCCCACGGCTTGCCTCAATGGGGGAAGAGCTCATGCTCAAATGCAAGCGTGCATGAAGCTTCATCATGCTCTAATTTTACGGCATCACGCGGCAAAAGTGTTGGGAAATCTCGTCAGATATGACGGTATTCACAACGTCGCGCCATACATGCACCAGGCATGCCACCGTCTATCCGATGGGGAGGATGACTTGACGACGCAACCGTTCCAGTACCAGGCGCAGGACAAGCGGGACAGCGCATCGCGGCAACGACTGTTCGCGATCCTCGAACGCGAGATCGAAATTGCGCTGGAATCGCTCGACGGTATCGCGCCGCTGATGCTTCGCATGGCGCGCTATCACCTCGGACTCATCGACGCCTCTGGCGAGCCAACACCGGACGACGTTCGCCTCGCGATTCAGGGGAAACGGATCCGTCCCCTGCTCGCCATGTACACCACCGAGGCTGTCGGCGGCACGGCGGAACAAGCGGCACCGATCGCGGCGGCCATTGAATTGCTCCACAACTTCACGCTGATCCACGACGATATCCAGGATCGCTCCCCGAACCGTCGGCACCGCCCGACGGTCTGGCGTATCTGGGGCAACGCCCAGGCCATCAACGCCGGCGATGCGCTCTTCGCCTCCGCCCAACTCGCGGTTCTCCGTTCCCGGGTCGCGGTTCCTGACCCGAACACCGTCTTGCGCCTGCTGGAGACGTTCAACCTCACCACTATCGACATCGTGCGTGGCCAGGTGCTGGACCTCGACAACGAGGGCCGGCAGGATGTCACTCCCGACGACTACCTGACCATGATCAATGGCAAGACCGCGGCGATCGTCCGGTTCGCGGCCTGGGCGGGAGCATTGGCCGGTGGAGCGTCGGACGATGTCGCCCGGCAGTTCGCCGAAGTGGGCGAGGCGATCGGGCTCGGCTTCCAGTTGCGCGACGACATGCTTGGCCTGTGGGCGCCCGCCGATGTCACGGGCAAGGATGCCGCCGACGATATCCGCCGGCGCAAGCAAACGCTGCCGATCCTTATCCTCAAGGACCGCGCGTCCGAAGAAGATCGCGAACGCCTGCAGGAGCTCTATGGCGCGGAAGAGGTTGATCCCGAGGGCGTACAGGAAATCCTTGATATGCTCGAGACATATGACGTCGCCGCCAGCATGACCGGGCAGGTGGAGCGCGCTCACCACCGGGCGCGGACCGCGCTCGAACAGGCGCTGGACGGGAAGTCCAACCCCGCGGCGGAAGCGATCGAGCACCTCATCACCCAGCTCAGTTCACGAACGTCCTAGACCACGAATGTCAGGGAGGCCGCGAGCATGGACCCGGACAGAATGGATGATCTCCTCGGACCCCGCCTTCATTGGTCCCCGGTGCCATATCCGGACCACATCCCGCTCACAGGCAGGCACGTGACGCTGGAGCCAATGAACGCGGACCGTCATGCATCAGCGCTGTTCCGTGCATCTCACGGAGCTGGCACAGATCCGAACCTCTGGGACTACCTCTCCGCCGGGCCATGGGAAGACGAGGCATCGTTCCGCACCTTGATCGAGCAGAACAGCGCCTCGCCCGACGCGCTCTACTACTCGGTCGTCCCGACCGGGGGCGAGGCGTCCGGGCAAGCCTCCTACATGCGCATTGAACCCCGGTATGGCGTGATCGAGATCGGGCATATCTGGTTTGCCGCCGCTATCCAGCGCTCCCGCGCCTCCACGGAGGCGATCTACCTGCTCGCCCGGCACGTCTTCGACGATCTCGGGTACCGAAGGCTCGAATGGAAGTGCAACGATCGGAACGAGCGCTCACGCCGCGCCGCCGAACGCTTCGGCTTCACCTACGAGGGCACATTCCGCAACGCGATTGTCGTCCGTGACCGCAACCGCGACACCGCCTGGTATTCGATGATTGACACCGAGTGGCCCGCCATCCGGGCAGCCTTCGAAACGTGGTTGGCCGATGACAACTTTGACGCCGACGGCCGCCAGGTCCGCACCCTGGCGGAGATCAGGGGGATGGGATGAGCTCCTTCCGGCGACGGCGTCGTCCCGACGACGAGCCACCTCCGGCCCCGAAACCGGGCACCATCACCGCCATCAAGCCCCAGCGTCGTGACGAGAACCGGGTCAATATCTTCATCGACGGCGAGTTCTCGTTCGGGGTGCACGTCGATATCCAGCTTGAGCACTATCTCAAGAAGGGCGACGTCCTGGACGAGGAAAAGATCGCGCTCCTGCTCCGGCAGGACGAGGTGAAGAAGGCGATCGCGACCTCGCTCAACCTCCTCTCGCATCGTCCCCGGGCGGCTGGCGAGCTTGCCACCAAATTGCGCGAGCGCGCCTATTCTCCGGAGGCGATCGAGGCCGCCATCGCGCGCATGCGCGAGTTGCACCTGATCGACGACCGGCAGTTCGCCGAGCGCTGGGTGGAGTCCAGGCAAATCCACCGCCCACGGTCGGCGCGGATGTTGCGGCAGGAACTTCGCCAGAAAGGTGTCGATCGGGACATCATCGAGGAGTCCATTGAAGAGGCGGGGCTTGACGAGTTCGGGGACGCCCTGTCACTGGCCGAGAAGAAGGCAGTCTCCTTCCGCGATCTCGAGCCGCAGGTGCGCGAACGGCGGCTGACAGGCTTCCTCGCGCGACGCGGGTATGGTTACGACATTATCCGGAAGGTGATGGAGCGGCTGGACGAAGGAACGGAGTAACGCTATCGCCACGTTCGACAGGCCCGCCAACGACGATCAACCGGCCTGGCATGGTATGATGAAAGAGGCTCCAGAAAGACGCGAGCCGTTCAACGCCTGATCCATCTTTCTCCCCCACTGACCTGTACGTATGCAGCACCCTCCATCCTTGAGCCGTCGCCCTAGGCGCTGGCAGGTTGGGGTTTGTGATTTCCTGCAACAGGTGGCATCGCTGCGTGACGCACCTCGTCATGCGGCCTGCGCACCAGGGAGTATCCCCGGTCCATGGCTGAGATTCGCTGGTTTGGACACAACTGTTTCCGCATCAAGGCAAAAGAGGCGACCGTCCTCACAGACCCGGTCGGCAAGAACACTGGCTACACGCTGCCGAAGCAGACAGCCGACATCGTTACCCTCTCCCACGATCACCCCGGTCACAACAACCTCGCCGCGGTCAAGCCGGACTACCAGCTGATCAACGGCCCCGGTGAGTACGAGGTCCATGCCGTCTTCCTGACCGGCTTCCGCACCTACCACGACCAGGAAAAGGGCGCCGAGCATGGATACAACACGATTTACCTGATCGAGATGAGCGGCCTCCGTTTGGCGCATCTCGGTGATCTCGGACACACCCTGAACGATGACCAGGTCGAGACGCTTGGCACCATCGATGTCCTCTTCGCGCCCGCCGGCGGCGGCCCGCTGCTCTCTACCTCGGATATGGCCGAGGTAATTGGCCGGATCTCACCGAGGATGCTCATCCCGATGCAGTACAAGGCTGGCAAGGGCGACAAGAAGCGCGAGGAGATCGACGGGTTCGTCCGTCATCTCGGCGTCGAGATGCCCACGCCGGTCGACAAGATCAATGTCAGGCAATCCGACCTGACCGACCAGATGCAGCTGGTGCTGCTCAAGCCCGAAGGCTAGCGCCAGGCGCTGCCACATTCATTCCTGTTCCCATAGTTCCGGGAGGAGACCTGGATGCCCAAGTACATTTTCATTACCGGTGGCGTCGTT
This sequence comes from uncultured Sphaerobacteraceae bacterium, assembly GCA_964624125.1. Lineage (GTDB taxonomy): Bacteria > Chloroflexota > Chloroflexia > Thermomicrobiales > UBA6265 > UBA6265. The sequence continues at coordinate 6,315 of CAZVAA010000066.1, forward strand.
TCATCTGTTGGCAAAGGCATCACCACCGCCGCATTGGGTCGGCTGATCAAGAACCGCGGCGCCAGCGTCTCGATCATGAAGCTGGATCCCTATCTCAATGTCGATCCCGGCACGATGTCCCCGTACCAGCACGGCGAGGTCTTCGTCACCGAGGACGGCGCCGAGACCGACCTCGACCTCGGCCACTACGAGCGCTTTATCGACGAGAATCTCTCCCGCGCCTCCAACGTGACCTCGGGCCAGCTCTATTCGGCCGTGATCGCGAAGGAGCGCCGTGGTGACTACCTCGGCGGCACGATCCAGGTCATCCCGCATATCACGAACGAGATCAAGTCTCGTATCCGTCTCGCCTCCCGCCAGCATGAATCCGACGTCGTGATCGTCGAGGTTGGCGGAACCGTCGGTGACATCGAGGGGCAGTCCTTCCTCGAGGCGATCCGCCAGCTGCGCCGCGAGCTCGGCCGGGGCAACAGCCTCAGCATCCACGTCACCCTGCTGCCCGAGCTCGGGGCAACTGGCGAAATGAAAACCAAGCCGACCCAGATGAGCGTGAGGGACCTTCGGGGCATGGGTATCCAGCCGGATATCCTCATTTGTCGCGCCGATAGCGAGATGCCGCAGGAGGTTCGCGACAAGATCTCGCTCTTCGGTGACGTCGAGCAGGAGGCCGTAATCGGCCTGCCGACCGCATCCTCCATCTACGAGGTCCCCCTGATCCTCGAAGAAGCCGGGCTCGGCCGCTATGTCGCCAAGGCGTTCGATCTCCCGCTCGAGGCGAACCTCCGCGACTGGACGAAGATGGTCGACGGCATCAAGGCCCCGAAGAAAACCATCCGCATCGCGCTCGTTGGCAAGTACGTCGAGCTGCGTGACGCCTATCTCAGCGTCTATGAATCGCTGATGCACGCCGGTCTCGCAAACAACGTCGACATCGAGGTCGACTGGATCAACTCCGAGACGATCGAGCCGGACGAGCTGGTGGCCGCCCTCCGCAAGGTGTCTGGCGTCCTCGTGCCGGGCGGCTTCGGTCCACGCGGCATCGAGGGCAAGGTCGCCGGCGTCACCTTCGCCCGCGAGCACAACATCCCCTACCTCGGGCTGTGCTACGGGCTGCACATGGCGGTGATCGAAGCCGCGCGGAACCTCTGCGGGCTCGAGGGCGCGAACTCGACCGAGATCGACCCGAACACCCCCCACCCGGTCATCGACCTGATGCCTGACCAGAAGGATGTCGAGATGGGTGGCACCATGCGCCTCGGCTTGTGGGAATGCCGCCTCGTGCCCGACACGAAGGCCGGGAACGCTTACGGCCAGACAACCGTTCACGAGCGCCATCGCCACCGGTATGAGGTGAATAATGCCTACCGCGAGCAACTTGCGGAGAAGGGCCTGATCGTCTCCGGTGCCTCGCCGAACGGCCAGCTCGCCGAGATCATGGAATTGAAGGATCATCCGTTCTTCGTGGGCGTGCAGTTCCATCCCGAGTTCCGGAGCCGCCCGAACCGGGCCCATCCGCTCTTCGTGGATTTCGTCGCCGCCGCGAAGGAGACGCTGCCGGAGGGATCACAGCGTCACCTGCCACTGCAGGACAACGACGAGTCCGGCAACCCGGATGTCCTCGAGCACACCGAGCAGGAGCTTGCCTCGACGTAGCCGGCGTCATGCCAGCAACAACACTGACAAACGAACACGGCCATGGCTTGAGAGAGCCATGGCCGTGTTTGTAACTCCGCCGGGAACGTTGGTCCTCGCGCCCCTACTCTCCCGCATCTCGGGGCAGGTCCAGCGTAAAGACCGCCCCTCCCCCTTCCGCGTCATCCACGGACAACGTACCGCCATGCGCCCGCGCGAGCCGGGCGCTGATATAGAGGCCGATGCCCAGGCCGCGCTTGCCGTCGGCCGCGCGCGTCTGTTCATCCTCTCCGTCGTCAAAGCGGTAATACTGCTTGAAGAGACGATCCTTGATCTTCCTCGGCACGCCCGGTCCATGGTCGCGCACCGTAATCACCACCCGGTCCGGATCCCGCTCAGACAGGTCGACCTCGACCGGCCCCTCGGGTGCGTATCGGGTGGCGTTCTGCATCAGGTTGGACAGCACCTGTTGCACTCGCGCGCTATCCCACACGACCGGCAGGGAGTCAGGACCACGTACCACCACTTCCCGGCTTGGGTTCATCCCGCGCGATTCCATCACCGCCGCCTGCACCAGTTGCGCGGCATCGGTTGGGGCAACCGAGACATCGAGGCTCCCCATATCGACCCGCGAAACGTCGAGCATCCTGCTGACGAGGTCGGAAACGCGGTCAACCTGCACGATGATCGACTCGATTCGCTCGAGATCTTCGGAGGCGCTTTCGTCCCCGCGTTTGCGAATACGGCGCTGGAGCAACTGCAGGTTGCCGCGCAACGAGGTCAACGGGTTCCGCAATTCGTGGGCGACGACGGAGATGAATTCATCCTTGGCCCGGTCCAGGGGTTTGAAATCCTCCCGATCCTGAAGGACGCTGACCGACCCGATGATCTCCCCACGCACATCGAACAACGGGGAGTGGCTGGCCAGCACGCCAATACGTTCACCATCAGGCCGCACGACGGTCATCGGCTCGCCAACCGTCGCCTCGCCTGTCCGGATCGGCTTGGTCAGTGGATGCTCGTCCGGCTCCGGCGGAACTCCCTCACCATCGACGACCTCCAGGTCAGTGGCAACGCCGGGATCACGGTCGATGTCCCTTCCCCACAGTTGCTCGGCTGCCCGGTTGGCCATGACCACGGTACCGTCGGGCGCATCCAGGATCAGGACACCCTGGACCAGCTGGTCGATGATCGCCATCAACCGCCCGTGGGCGAATTCCAGCTGCTCGATGAGGACGACCTTGTCGATCGCCTGGGCGCAATGGCGTCCCCAGATCGAGGCGAACGTAATGTCGCTTTCATCCACCTTCGCGTCGTGGTAAAAGCCGATATAGGCAACGCCGAGCCGGTTTCCGCGGATCTGCATCGGCACGACCATGATCTTGCCGGCTTCGCCGTACTTGTCGCGCAGGCTGTCTGGCATATCCAGCGCCCCGGTTGAGACAAGCAGTGGGCGATGCAGGGAGAACGCCTTCTGGGTCGTCTCCTTCTGAAGCAGGTTGACTCCACTGGCAGGAATACGCTCCGGCCGCTCGCCATAGACAGCGGAAGGGTGGTAGAGACCGTCCTGCTCACGCAACATCAACAGGCCAACGTCCGCGCCCAGTTCCTGGACGATCCGGCGCAACGCGGTGTCGGCGACGGATTTCGTGTCCTGGCTGGAGGAAATCTCCACCACGAGGTCGGCGACAGATTGCGCCCGGTTGGCGTAGTGCTCGAGCTCGCGCAGGTGATCCTGGTCGCGCTCCAGGGCCTCCGCTTCGGCGGTGACATCGTTCGACACACAGACGGCCCCGACAATGCTTCCATCTACCATCAGGGGTCTGGCGTTGGTCCGCACAAGCTTCCGGTTGCCTTCCCTGTCGAACACCTGGTAGAGCACGCCCTGGAGCCGCTCACCCCGGAGCGCGCGCGTGGCGGGATTATCTTCGAAGCTGACGAGCTCTCCATCCAGCGTATGCCGGCGCTTGGCACGGACATATTCGCGGACATGTTGCCCGAGCCGGGATTCCTCGTCGGTAAGATCGAACAGTTGGCGCTCGGCGGCATTGGCCAGCGTCAGGCTGCCGCTCTCGTCGAATGCCGAGACTGCACCAGTCAGCTCATCGAGAATGCCCTCCAGTTGCAGGCGGCGATGCCGCTCGCCATCTCGCAACATGGCACTGTCGATCGCCATCGCCATTTGGCTGGCGATGCCGTCCGCCAGCAGGAGTTGATCTTCGGTAAAGTTGATCGGCTCGCCATCCCGGTCACCGAACATCAGGCCAACCACATGGTCGTTCCGGACGAGCGGCAACGAGATAACCGGACCATCCGGCAGGGAATATGCCTGGTCTTCAACGCCAAGCGCCTCCCGCAGGTTCCCGAACACCTGGGATTGACCACTCCGGACCATGTCCATCATGAACCCGACCTCGTCGAGCGGGAGCGATTCCGGGTAGTCCGAGATCAGGTCGCGATAGACGGCCAGGCGAGTTGCCATATTCGCTGAATCATCCAGGCGCCAGAGCACCATGCGCGTCAGCTCGAACGCCTCCGCCACGAGCCCAACGGCGGTATGTGCCAGCTCTTCCAGGCTGCTCTCGCTGGAGGCCGAGTGGATCATCTCGGTAAGAGCCGCGAGACGCCTCGCAAGGTCGATCTGCCCCACGGACAGCAGGCCGATGCTCGTATCGGTCGATTCACCAGATGGCCGCCGCCGGTATTTCCGGGGAGCGCGCTCACGCATCGGCTGCCATTCCTTCAGGTCCCGGGCCGAGATAAGCGCCATGCGACCAAGGCGCACGACCGGCAAGGTACCCTTGCGCACCGCGCGAGACACCGTGTGGTAGGAGACGCCCTTCAACCGGGCAGCCTCCGCCATGGTGATACGATCATCATCCACATCTCGATGCTGCTCAACGGTCAATTCTGGTTCATCTCCGTTGATTGTCATAATTGGTCACCTGCTCGGTTGCAGCCATGTAATACCACGCTTACGGCAGGGAGCCAACCCGCGCGCAGCAGCGTGAATCACAATCGGGAACGACGTTCCCGGGTGGGAGACATCGAACATGTCGCGATGTCAGGGGCCCTCCGCACGCCCTGGTGGCGCGCTCCCTGGCATCTTGCACATGTAGGTCACAGAATCCAGTCTTGCATATTTGGCGGACTCACGCCACATATTCGCTGATCAGGAGCAAACCTGGACAGGCAAGACACTACCTGGCGTCGTCGCTAAAGCGGGCGACGATCGCCTCGTCCTTCGCCCGCACCTTGTCATGCAGGTCCCGCTGGAACCGCTCCATCCTCGCCCGCAGGCTCTCGTCCGACGCCGCCAGGATGCGCACCGCGAGCAGGCCCGCATTTCGTGCATTCCCGATCGCCACCGTCGCGACCGGAACCCCGGCCGGCATCTGCGCGATCGACAACAGGGCATCCACCCCGGCCAGCGCGGTCGCCACCACCGGAACGCCAATCACCGGCAACGCCGTCGCGGACGCGATCATGCCCGGCAAATGCGCTGCGCCACCGGCTCCCGCGATGATGACCTGCACGCCCCGGCTCGCCGCCTCACGGGCATAGCTGAACATTTCATCTGGCGTGCGATGCGCCGACAGGATTCGCACTTCAGACGGGATATCGAACTCGGCGAGCGCCTCGACCGCGGCCTCCATCGTCGGCAGGTCGGAGTCGCTTCCCATCACGACGCCGACCCGTGGCTGTTGCTTCGTCATTCCGTCTCCTCGTTTCCGGTCAGCTGGCGAACCGCCAGGGCGGCGCGATAGCGAACATCCTCGCGGTCATCCCCAAGTACGGTGACATGCCCGAGCTTGCGACCCGCCCTCGCCCCCTTGCCATACAGGTGCACATGCGCGCCACGCACGCCCAGCGCTCGCGGCAAGCGATCAAGCGGATCGGAGCCATCCTCCGGGCCAAGCACGTTCTCCGTCGCGATCGCGTTCGCCCTGAGCTGGGTATCCCCCAGCGGCAAGTCGAGCACCGCCCGCAAATGCTGCTCGAACTGCGACGTTTCGGCGCCCTCGATCGTCCAGTGCCCGGAATTGTGCGGGCGCGGCGCGAGCTCGTTCACGAAGAGCTTCTCCTTCGAGACGAAGAACTCGATCGCGAGCACCCCGACGGCATCAATCTCCTGCGCGATGCGCCGCGCATGGCCCACCGCCTCCGCGATAACCCGGGAATCGGCCGCCACCGGAATCCGTAGCTCGTTGCAGATGCCTCCACGCTGGACCGTCTCGACCGGCTCCCAAACCGCGAGATCGCCGCCCGGTCTCCGCGCGACGAGCACGGCAAGCTCGAGGTCGAGGTCGAGGTGCTCCTCGACAAGCAGCACCAGTCCGGCATCCTGCGCCTCTCGAACGACCCTGCGCGCCGCATCCTCATCGTTGACGACCCATACGCCCCGGCCGTCATACCCCCCGCGGGACGCCTTGACCACCACGGGCCAGTGATGCTCGTCCGCGAAGGTGATCACGTCCTCCGCGCTGTCGACGTCGCGGTAGGCGGGAACGGGCAGCCCCATCTCGCGCAGCTCGGCGCGCTGCCGGCGTTTGTTCTGCGCGAGCGCCATGGTCGCCGACGACGGATAGACGGTGTGGCCATCCGCCTCGAGCGCGGCAAGCGTCTCCGGATCGACCAGTTCATGGTCGAACGTCAGGACATCGCACTGCCGAGCCAGCTCTCGCACCTTGTCCGGATCATCTGGCGAGCCAACGATGACATCCCGCACGACCTTCGCGGCGCCATCATGCTCATCGGCAGCAAGCAATACCAGCCGGATATCCAGCGGAATAGCCGCCTGCGCCATCATCCTCGCCAGTTGCCCGGCGCCCACGATCCCGATTGTTCGGCCATCGGCCATGACGATTCCTCACACAGAACACCCCGGATCCGCCGCGGAAGCCCGCCACGTTCCGGGGTTCATCTCATGTCCGCATCGACTAGATAAGGCGCGGCTCGCGGTGCTGCGGATCGTCGGTCAACGCCTTGTCATCGTTGACCTGGATCCGGAATCGCTCGGCCAACTCGGCCTCCGTCGCCTGGCGGGCTCGCTCGCCCTCGCTCGTCACCTCGTCCAGGAAGGCGCGAGACGTTGCCTGAAACTCCTCGCCGCGCTGGGGCGCGAGCAGGCTCGCCACGCCAGCGCCGATCATCGCGCCGAATGCGCCGCCGAGACCAAATTTAAAGACGCGTTTGACCGCTTCCATCCAATACTCCTGTCGGTTTGGCCGAATGTCGCTATCCGCGACGGATCATCTTCCATACCAACGCAAAGACCGCGCCAAACACGGCGCCGAAGACCGCGGCGGTGGTGCTATCCATCGTCGTCTCGACCGTGCCTCCAGCGTTCACATTGCCGGCAACCATCGCAAAGGTCTTCACGTTACCGCTGGTTTCGACGTGTCCCGCCACCAGCGCGCCGACACTCGCTCCCTCGTTGATCGTCGCCTTATCCGTCACGCCGACCATGACCGAGCCGCCTTCGAACTC
>CAZVAA010000067.1:0-8750 GCA_964624125.1 uncultured Sphaerobacteraceae bacterium
TCGTCTATCACCAGATCGGCGCGGATCTCCTCGCTATCGGTGACCAGTACCCCTCCGGAGATGACGGTTCGTTGTGGCATGAAAGAAACAACCTCGATGAAACGGGATGCATGAAACGCATGCAATGTACTCGTGGCCCGACTGCACGGACGATGCCCCCAGCCCGTTGATAGTACGGACCGGCATTCGATCCGTCCACCACACTGTAACAATCCTCGGCTACCATGAAGGGACAACCGCCCGACCCGCCCACAGGAGTTTGCATGAACGTCATCCCGGAACCCCTGGTCTCATCCCGATTTGCCGAACACGCGGTGACCTCGCTTGACGAGCTAGTCGAGATCGTCGGGGAACCCCGCCCCCTCCTCGCCAGCAAGGAGACGGATTTCCTCACGCCGCTCCTGATCGAGTACATCAGCAAGTCGCCCTTCTACCTGCTCGCGACCGCGAACGCCGAGGGCCATTGCGACGTCTCACCCCGTGGTGACCCGGCCGGTGCCGTGCACATTCTCGACGAGCGCACCATCGTCCTGCCGGACCGTCCCGGCAACAAGCGCGTCGACTCGCTGAAGAATATCCTCACCAACCCGCACGCCGGGCTGCTCTTCATGATTCCCGGCGTCGACGAGACGGTGCGCCTCAACGGCCGCGCCACCATCTCGAAGGATCCCGACCTGCTCGCGACCCTGCCGATGCAGGGCAGGGAGCCGAAGCTCGCCATCGTCCTCGAGATCGACGAGGTCTATACCCATTGCGCCCGCTCGATCCTCCGCTCCAAATTGTGGGAGCCCGACGCCTGGGGCGATCCGGACGAGGTGCCGACGCTCGCGGCGATCATGGCCGAGCAGAAGAACCTCACCCCGCCCGACGAATCGGAAGGCAAGCGCAACGAGGAATACCGCACCCGGCTCTACTGACCCGCCCGTTAGGCAACGTTGTGATACATTCGCGATCGACATCGTGTCGGTTCCCCGGGTCCCAATCGCTCGTTTTTCGCCACCCAACCCGAAAGCGACACCGTGCAAACCACCATCAACCTCGACCGGGACCTCGTGACCACCACCGACCACCTCGAAGCAATCGTCGGCACCCCAAGGCAGCTCTCCATCGACAAGGTCTCGCCTGTCCTGACCCCGGCGATGCAGGCCTACATCGACCACTCGCCCTTCTTCTTGCTGGCGACCGCTTCCGATGACGGCACCTGCGATGTCTCGCCGCGTGGCGACCCCGCCGGAAGCGTGAACATCTTCGACGAGCGCACCCTCGTGCTTCCCGAGCGGCCGGGGAACAAGCGTGTCGATTCGATGCGGAACATCGTGAATAACCCGCACATCGGACTGCTCTTCATGGTTCCCGGCAGCGACGAGACCCTGCGCGTCAACGGGACCGCCCGGATCAGCGCCAACGAGGATCTGCTCGCCACCATGCCGGTGCAGGGCAAGCTCCCGAAGCTCGCCATCATCGTGACCATCGCCGAGGCCTACATGCACTGCGCCCGCGCCTTCCGTCGCTCTAGGCTCTGGAGCCCGGACGAGTGGCCCGACCAGGCCGATGTCCCCGGCATGGCTGCCATCCTCCACGAGCAGCTCCACATGGAGCAATCCGTCGAGGAGATCGCCGCCGAGCGCGAGGAACGCTACCGCACCACCCTGTATTGACCGGGGTGCCTGCGCCGGCCACGAAAAACCCCGCACGCATCCGTGCGGGGTCATCAGGGGAAGGGCGGGGTAGCGGTTACTCTGCTGTCTCGAGGTTCCGCTCAAGGCCGTACCAGTGCACCGCCGTCCGCCCGAAGATCGCGTCGACATCGTCCTCGGGTAGCTCGAATTCCCCGATCGCGTCCCGGAACGTGCGGTACACCGTCGCGTAATCCGCCGCCAGCAGGCTCACCGGCCAGTCCGACCCGAACATCAACCGGTGCGGGCCGAACACCTCCACCACCGTCCGGATATACGGATGCAGTGACTCAGCCGTCCAGCCATCCCCGGCCTCCGTCAGGATGCCCGAGAGCTTGCACGCCACGTTCTCCAGCCCGGCGAACTCATGCATCTTCACGTTCCAGCCGTCGAACTCGCCGCCCGCGATGTCCGGCTTCGCCATATGGTCGATCACGAACCGCAGGTGCGGGAAATCCTGCGCCGTGCGGAGCGCCTCATCCAGGTGCTGCGGCCGGATCAGCAGGTCGTACACCAGCCCCGCCTCCGCGACGACCGCCAGCCCCTGCTGGACATCCTCGCGGCCGAGCCAGTTCTCATCCTCCTCGTCGTGCACCTGGTGCCGGATGCCGACCAGGAACTCCCCGCCCGGACCTTCCTTCAACTCGTCCAGCGCGTACGACAGCTGCGGGTCGGTCAGGTCGGCCCAGCCGACCACCCCGGCGATGAACGGGGTCTCCGCCGCCAGCGCCAGGAACTCCCGCGTCTCCTCGATATCGCCCACGGTCTGCACGAGCACGGTGGCATCGACGCCGCTCTCCTCCAGCAGCGGGCGCAAATCGCCCACCCCGAAGGGCTTCGCGATCTTCGGGTCGGTCAGCCACGGGTAATCGCGTTTGGTCGGGTCCCAGACATGATGATGACTGTCAACGACGGGAATAGTGGCAGGGTCAATCAATGGTGCATCCCTCTTGCCGGTGCCCACGCGAGGCGGGCGCCGGCCTCTTGATCATGGTGTGCGAATGGCGTCGGGCGGCACGATCTCTCCGGCGTGTTCGCCGCAAGTTTGGCACCGCCGGAGCGCCTAGTCGAAGTCGAACAGCTCCTCGAGGAACGATCCGCGCTTCTTGCGCTTCTTCCCATGCCGCCGGTCATCCCGGCGGTAGCGGTCGTCATCGTAGTCGTCGTCGCGACGACGGTCATCGTCATAGCGATCGCGGGAATCCAGTTGCTGTACGCGCCCCTTCAGCCCGCCAACCTCCGGCGTCTCGAATTGCCCCACACCGGACGCCCCGCCGGCGGTGAACTCCGCGGAGCGGTCGATGATCTTGTCCAGTTCCCCGCGATCCAGCCAGACGCCCCGGCACTTCGGGCAATAGTCGATCTCGACGCCTTGCCGTTCGGTGATGACAAGCTCGGTCTGGTCAATCGGGCATAGCATGATTCGTATCTCCTGTGATTCCTTCTGGTCTGCTCGAGCCATGGCGACGTGGTGTGACGGGTCGGTGCCTGGAGATGATGCACACCCCGCTGCGGCCATGCGCACGCACATACGCAACAATCACTCCACCGTCGAGAACCGGTACTCCGTCGTCGAGGTGAAGGTCTCTCCCGGTCGCAGCACTGCCGGGGGGAATGCCTCGTGGTTCGGCGCGTCCGGGAACTGCTGCGTCTCGAAACAGACCGCGTCCGTCTGCCGGTATCGCTTCCCGCCATACCCGCGCAGCGACCCGTCCAGCGAGTTCGAGGTGTAGACCTGCATGCCCGGCATCGTGGTCAGCACCTCCATCACCCGCCCGGATACCGGATCCTCCAGCCGCGCCGCCAGTACCGGGCCGGACGCCCCATTTAGCGGCACGACGTAGTTGTGGTCCACGCCCCGCGCATAGGCGATCTGCGGATCGTCTCCGTCCCGCACCGCCTCGCCGATCCGCCGCGGGGTGGAGAAATCCAGCCCCGTGCCCGCAAGCGGCGCGATCTCCCCGGTCGGGATCTGCTCCGGCGTCGTCGGCGTGTAGTGCGTCGAGGGGATCATCAGGACCTGCTCCTCGACCGTGCCGGAGGCCTCGCCCGCGAGGTTGAAGTAGCTGTGGTTGGTCAGGTTGTGGATCGTCGGTTTCGTCGTCTCCGCCGTGTACTCCAGCAGCAGGCCGTCCTCCGGCGTCAGCGAGTACGTCACCGTCGCCGTGAACTCCCCGGGGAAGCCCTCGTCGCCGTCCGGGCTCACGTGGGTGAGCTTCACCCCCGGCCCGTGTTCCGTCTCGACGATCTCCGCGTCCCACACGTACTGGTCGAAGGGCCTGGCCCCGCCGTGGGCTGTCCATGCGCCCTTGTTCGGCGTCACCTTGTATTCGGTGCCGTCGATCGTGAAGCGCGACCCGCCAATCCGATTTGCGAACCGCCCGATCACCGAGCCGAAATGCGGGTGCTTGTCGACGTACTGGTCGAGGTTGTCGAATCCCAGCACCACATTCGCCGAATCACCCTCCGCGTTCGGGACATGCAGCTCCTGGATGATCGCCCCGTAGGAGAGGATGGCCACCGAGATCCCGGACGGCGCCGAAAGCGTGAACCGCTCCACCGGTCGTCCGTCCACCTCGCCATACGGCTCGCGTTCGATACGGGGAATCTGCGTGCTCATGGTTCAGGTTCGCCTTTCATCATTGCGAGAGCGTCATCATGTCGCCATTGTACGGGTTTGCCCTCCGGGCGTATCCCTCACGGGAAATCGCCGGTACACTGGCGGCGACGATTGACCCGCCACCGAACAAGGAGCGTTCATGTCTCTCCTGCCTGCGCCAACTCCCGTCCGATTCGAGCACCATCCCGACGGTTTCGGGATCGGCAACCCGACCCCGCGGCTCTCCTGGACCATGCCTTCCGCCCCGGACGGGTATGTCCAGCGCGCATGCGAGGTTGAGTGGACGCCGGACGGCGCCGCACCCCGGCACGAAACGATCATCACCTCCGACCAGGTGCTTGTGCCGTGGCCGTTTTCGCCGCTGCGATCGCGGCAGCGCGGGGCCGTCCGCGTGCGCGTGCAGGGCGATGGCGACTGGTCGGAATGGAGCGATCCCGCCACCATCGAGGCCGGGTTGCTGGACCCCAACGACTGGTCGGCCGCGTTCATCACCCCGGCGTCGGGAGCCGCCTTCGGTGATCCCGCGCCCCGGCTCCGGGGCACCTTCGAGACAGGCCAGCAGGTGACATCCGCCCGGCTCTACGCGACCGCCCACGGCGTCTACACGCTCACCCTCAACGGGCAGTGGGTAGGGGACCATGTCTTCGCGCCGGGCTGGACCTCCTATCACAAGCGACTTCGCTACCAGGCCTACGATGTCACCGACCTCGTCCGCCCCGGCGAGAACACCATCGAAGCCCTGCTCGGCAACGGTTGGTTTCGCGGCTATCTCGGGTTCGAGGGCCAGCACGCCGTCTATGGCGACCACCTCGCGCTCCTGGCGCAGCTCGAGATCACCTATGCTGACGGCTCGACCCGGACGTTCGGCACCGACGAGTCATGGCGCGCCGGCACCACCGGCATCATCGAGGACGACTTCTACAACGGCCAAACCACCGACCTCACCGTGCCGGACACGCCTCCGGCCAACCCGGTCACGGTCGTCCCGCAGGACATGGCCCTGCTCGTCGCGGCGGACGGCCCGCCGATCCGCGTGACGGAGACGATCCCCGCGACCGCCACCTGGCGTTCACCATCCGGCAAGCTCCTCGTCGACTTCGGGCAGAACCTCGTCGGCTGGGTGCGCCTGACTGTGAGGAACGCCACGCGCGGCCAGCAGGTCACCATCCGCCACGCGGAGGTGCTCGAGCATGATGAGCTCGGCACCCGGCCGCTCCGCTCCGCCCGGGCCACCGATACCTGGACGCTGCCCGATGCCGGGGAGGTGACGCTGGAGCCGGATTTCACCTTCCACGGCTTCCGATATGTGGAGATTACCGGGCTCGATGACGTCGCGCCGGAGGACATTACGGCCGTCGTTATCCACTCCGACCTCGAGCGCACCGGCTGGTTCGAATGCTCCGAACCGCTGCTCAACCAGTTCCACGAGAACGTCGTCTGGGGCATGCGCGGCAACTTCGTCGATGTCCCGACCGACTGTCCCCAGCGAGACGAGCGGCTGGGCTGGACCGGAGATATCGCCGCCTTCGCCCCAACCGCCACCTTCCTCTATGACTGCGCCGGGCTCCTCGAATCGTGGCTCGCCGATCTCGCCCACGACCAGTTTCCATCCGGCGCCATCCCGTACGTTATCCCGGACGTCCTGCACCACGACGACCCCACCGCCGCCGCGTGGGGCGATGCCGTGACCATCGTTCCGTGGACCCTCTACGAGCGCTTCGGCGATCCGGCGTTCCTGCGCCGCCAGCTTCCCGGCATGATCGCCTGGGTCGAGCGGATCCGCGATCTCGCCGGCGACGACCTGCTCTGGAAGGGCTCCTTCCAGTTCGGCGACTGGCTGGACCCGACCGCGCCGCCGGACAACGCCGCGAAGACGAAGGTCGATCCCGACCTCGTCGCGACCTGCTTCCTCGCCCATTCGGCGCAGCTCCTCGCCGATGCGGCCGCCGTGGTCGGCGAGAAGGAGACCAGCCGCGAGTACGCCGATCTCGCCCGCTCGGTGCGCGAGGCGATCTTGGGCGAGTTCCTCGACGCCGACGGTCGGCTCCATGCCGATGCCCAGACCGGCTACGCCATGCTCATCGCCTTCAACATCCTCGATACCGACGACGAGCGGGCGCAGGCCGGGGAGCGCCTCGCCGCGCTCGTCCGGGAGGCCGATCACCACATCGCGACCGGCTTCGTCGGCACGCCGATCATCATGGACGCTCTCTGTGACACCGGCCACGAGGAGACCGCCTGGCAACTCCTGCTGCAGACCGGCTGCCCGAGCTGGCTCTACCCCGTCACCATGGGCGCGACCACGATCTGGGAGCGCTGGGATTCGATGCTGCCGGACGGCTCCATCAACCCCGGCAGCATGACCTCCTTCAACCACTACGCGCTCGGCGCCGTGGCTGACTGGATGCATCGCTCCCTCGCGGGCCTCGCACCGGCCGAGCCGGGCTACCGGCAGATCGCGATCCGGCCCATCCCCTCCGACCGGATCACCTTCGCCCGCGCGCGACACCGCACGCCCTACGGCGACGCATCGGTCTCATGGACCCGCCAGGACGGCAACTTCACCCTGGAGGCCGACATCCCCGTCGGCGCCAGCGCCACCGTCACCCTGCCCGGTAGCACCGCCGCCGAGCAGGTCGGCTACGGCCACCACACCTGGACCATCCCCGACCCGGTCGCCTGATACGCATCGGGGGACGGGGACGTGTGGGTGGTGTCGCGGATGGTCGCCACCCACGCCTCCGTAGGGGTCGTACCTCCGAAGGAGTGTCGACCCGATCGACGCCATCGGCGTCGATATGATGTGCGGCCCCTTATGCCCACCTACTGTCGCAGGGGGTGACCCCGCAGGGTGGTCACCCCATCGCCCGCTAGTCCGAATCCCGCATCGCATATCGCCAGCGCAGCAGCACCAGGCACACTGCGACCACCCCGGCCATATACCCCACGTAGGCGCCGAAGGGGAAATCCAGCCGCGCCACCACCGGATCGACCTCACCCCCGAACAGGTGCGCGTTCAGCCCGGTGAAGAGCAGCGGCAGGTGGAACGCGATCAGGTACCGGCTCCAGGCCACATCGTCCAGCACCTCGATCCCGATATTCGCGCCCGCCGTCAGTACCACGAACGCGAAGATGATGACCGTGATCGCCACCCCCTTGCGGTTCGTGAACGACGAGATCGCGAGTCCCAGCATGCTGAGCACCAGCGCGATCATGAACCCGGCGAAGATCACCCGCCAGAGGTCGCCGATGTTCTCTCGCATCGCCGCGCCGACCCCGTCCGCGGTCAGCTGCCGTCCCAGCCACAGCAGCACCGACGGGATCACCGTCATCGTCATCGCCAGCAGGACCATCGCGACCACCTTGGCGACGACGTAGTCCATCCGCGTGATCGCCCGGGCGAAGTAGAGCGGCAGCGTGCGCTCGTGCCGGTCGACGCAGATCATCTCCGGCGCGGCGGTGCCCACGAAGATGCCGACAGTCAGGAAGATCGCCTGCAGGTACCCCGGGTAGGATGCGAACCCGGTGCCCGGCACCACCGCCTCGATCCCGATCTGGATCAGCAGCGGGATCGTGATCGCCACATAGAGCAGGAAGGGGAGGATCTTGGCCGTCCAGCGCTTGCGGATGCCCATCGCCCGCTTCATCGAATACCCGATCAGCGACCGGACCGCGCCGACCCGTCCGCGTCGTGGCCCGTCATAGTGCCGGTATCCCCGGTCGAACACCTCGCCATACCGGCCCGCCTCCCGCGAAGGCGAGGGGAGTGATCCGTTCGTTGCCATCGCTGAACCCTCTCTGCAGGAACTTGCGTTTGCGCCTTTGTAGGGGGTGACCCCGAAGGGTGGTCACCCCATCGGCGCCGGAGGCGTCGATATGATCCCGGGGACCCGATCGCAAGATATCGCCCTGCGGGCGATGGGCGGACAACCCCTTCGGGGGTCCGCCCCTACGATGACGGAACCCGTCTCCGGGGACGGTTACTTCGCCGGGTCCTCCTGCCACATCGACGGGTTCGCCGCGATATACCCGCGCGTATGTTCCAGGTCCGCGTCGTTTCGGATGATATGGTCGTAATAATCCCGCTGCCACAACCGGCCCTCGTACCGGGGCCATCCGTCGCGCCGGACACCTTTGGCGTAATCCGCATGGACGGCCGACTTGAACCACCGAACGATCTCGCCAACCCTCGGACCGGTCGCGATATCCGGCTCGGTCCCGGTGATGACGATGCCATGCAGGTGATCTGGCATCACCACGAACGCGTCGATCATCACACCCGGAAAACGGGTTGGAATGTGCTCCCATCGCGTTATCGCGCATGCGCCCGCCGGCGAGAGATGCATCTCGCCCTGCCGGATCTCGCCGAAGAGGCGTTGGCGTTCGTGCGTGCAGATCGTTACCGCCACCGCACCTTCCCGGGCATAGTCATATCCCGGATAACGGAGGCTGCT
>CAZVAA010000067.1:8850-13175 GCA_964624125.1 uncultured Sphaerobacteraceae bacterium
ACCTTCTCCGGGTCCACCCCGTCGAAGCTCACCCGGCTGCGTGAGGAGAAGAGCGTGATCCGGCGCGGCGCCCGGCCACCCGATCCCGGCTTCGGCACCGGCGTCGGCTTCTGCCGCCAGGGGGCAGGGGAGGGGGATGCCTTCTTCTTCGGCGGATCCACCAGCCCCGCCTCGACCAGGAACCGGCTCGGTTCCTGCACCCGGTTCGTATCCGGCCGGAAGCCCGCATACGACAGCACCAGGTGCTCCGACGCCCGGGTCATCGAGACGTAGAAGAGCTTCCGCTCGGCATCGAGATACTCGCCCTCGGTGCTGCGCGCGTCGGGGAAGACGTTCTCGTTGCAGAACGGCACGAAGACCACCTGCCACTCGCGGCCCTTCGCCCCGTGGCAGGTCGACAGCTCCACCGCCGGCGCCGAGGTCCGCAGCGCCTCCCGCTGCAGAGAGATCAGCCGGTCCACCTCCTTAAGGAAGGCTGCCCGTTTGGTTCCCGACGCCTCCGCCATCTCGATCAGGCCACCCAGGCGGGATTGCGCGTTCGCCTTCCGGCCACCCTCCATCGCCCGGGAGACGATCGCGTTGAGGAACTCCTCCAGCGCCTTGAGGTCGTCAACGACGTTCTTGCCCCGCTTCAGGGCGGTGATCCCGTTGGAGAACGGCGAGCGCAGCCGCTCGGGCAGCACCTGCAGCAGCCCCGGATCGGGAAATACGCCCTCGTTCGCCAGCGCTTCCCGCTTCAGCGCATGCTGCTGGTTCGCCGGCAGGTTCCGGCTTCGCGCGAAGCACCCGACAATCGTCGCACGGTCCTCCGCTTCGGGCACGCGGGTTTTCCGTAATCGCGGAGCAAGCAGCAGCATCTGCCGCGCCAGCTCCCAGGTCACGCGGATATCGTTCGCCACCGCCACCCGGTAGGGCGTCTCCGCGCGGATCAGCGCCGATTGCACATCCAGCAGCTGGTTGTTCGTCCGCGTCAGGATCGCCGCCGTGCGCGAGGTGCCGTCCGCCGATGCCAGCTGCGTCCCGGCATGCCGCGCCACGATCCGCGCTTCCTGCTCCTGGTTGTCGGCGTGCAGCACCTCGACCTGTCCGCGCATCGACTTCGCGGCCCGCGGCTCCTTCGCGATGCGCGGCTCGTTGTTCGCGATTACCGCGCCGGATGCCGCCAGCACCGCCGTCGGGCAGCGGTAGTTGATGCTCAGCTCGTAGTGCGTGAACTCCCGGTCGAATGCCCCTCGCGGATCGATCAGGTACGCCGCCGAAGCGCCCCGGAAGCCGTAGATCGCCTGGTCGTCGTCCCCGGTCACGACCAGCGTCGCCTCCGGCGAGATCAGGTCGATCAGCTCGCAATCGAGCTGGTTGATGTCCTGGAACTCGTCGACGATCACTTCGTCGAGCGACGCCTGGATCTCCGCCAGCGCCCTCGTATCCCGCCGCAGGCGGAGGAGGGGACGCAGCTTCTGGTCGTCGAAGTCGATCCCGTTGCGGTCGTGCAGGAACTTCTCGTAGGCGAGGAACTCCGTCGCCAGGTCGTGCCCGAACTGCTCGTCCGAGATGTTGGCGACGATCCGCTCGTTCTCGAGGTCGCGCAGCAGGTGCTCCCGGTTTCGCGCGATCCACCCTGCGAGGTGCTCCCGGTCGACCGTGCGCGGATCGAACACCTGGTTCTTGATCTTTGACAGCATCGAGCTGAAGACCTGGTTGCCGTATTCAAAGGAGAGATCGGTCAGGTAGCGGGTATTCGGGAAGAACGGCTCGCCAACCAGCCGGTTGCGCTCGTCCGGGAAGCGCTGCCGTAGCAACCCGTAGCCGTAGGCATTCAACGTCTCGACCCGTGCCGCTGGCCCGCCGCCATTCCGTAATTTCGATCGAAAGGACTCGGCGGCGTTCCGGTCGAAGGTCAGCACGAGGATGCGGTTCGCCGGCACGCCCTGCCGGATGCGCTCCGCCACACGACGCGCCAGCGTCTCCGTCTTGCCCGAACCGGCCGGCGCGACCACGCGGATCGACCGCTCGTCGGCGTCGATGACCCGTTGCTGGAAGCGGTCCGCCGCGTGCTGGATGGTTGTCTCGGGGGCTGTCGCGCTCACTCGTCCTCGTCCGGCTCGTGGACCGATTCCTCGTCGTACGGCGGGAAGCGGAACTGCATGTCGCGGTCGAGCATGCCGCCATACCCGATGCTGGCGATATCGTCCGAGGTCACCCGCTCGCCGGTCATCAGGCGCGGCAGGACGAGGTCGGCCACGGTCGAGCGCGAGTACATCGAGCAGGAAGCGAGGCTGACGATCGGGATATCGCCCTCGTCGAGGTGCCCCAGCCAGAACATCGATCCCGGATGCGCCGGCGCGCCCTTGCGCACCAGCCGCGCCCCGATCCGCCCCAGCGCCTGCTGCGTCGGGTCCAGCGGGTCCATCATGTGCCCGCCGGCGGTCAGGATCATCTGCACGCCCTCGTCGACCAGGTCGCGCATTGCTCCGGCGACCGCCTCCGTCTCGTCCGCCACATAGGTGAAGCGGACGATCTCGCTGCCGTACCAGCCGATCTTCTGTCTCGCGGTCTGCTCGAAGCGCGCGCGCACCTTCTCCGCCAGCCCTTCGGTGACCACGATTCCGGCGCGGATCGGCACGAACGGCGCCACCCGCACCACCGGGTGATCCAGCGCCCGCACTTCGGCGGCGACCTCGTCGAGGATCGCCTGCCTGATCGCCACCGGGGAGATCTTCGCCCCGGCGATCATCTTCCCCTCGACCACCGGCAGCTGGTCCAGCACGGTGAAGATGCCGATCTCCGGCCGCCGGTTCAGCGCGAGGAGCGCCTCCGTATCGACCCGCACCAGTCCCTTGCGTGTCGCCACCATGTTCACCCGGCTCTGCACCGGCTTCCGCCGCATCAGGCCGTCGCCCGCGACGAGGTCGGCGAGGAAGATCGCCGCATCGTCCTCCAGCACCTCGTCGGCGTCGGGGATCACCGCGTGGATCGGCTCTGGCGCGTCGGCGAGGTGGGCGATATCCTCCGCCGCCAGCACCTGGCCCTTTTTGAAACGCGTCTTGCCGATGCGGATCTCGCTGGTCAGCACCGCGCCAACCAGCTCATCGCCATGGGTGGCGAGATCGGATGGGGCAATGGCGATGGGCTGCATGATTGGGCTCCTGGGAAACGGAATCGGTCTCGAATCGGGCGCGGTGGTCCGTCACCCCAACTGTAGACCATCTGTTCCAGTCGCCACAAAACGCGACCCGGCGAATCCTGACCCGGCCGGGCAGGAGAATGCTCCAATGATGTGTCACTCTCGTCGCTGGTGGACTCCATCCGGGGTGCCACCATACTCCGGAGACCGCCTCACGTCATGATGTCCGCAGTGGTTGCCGAAGCTCGACCCGGCTGTTTCCCGCGTGGTGGGACGCAAGGATCCCTTCGATCACGGCGACCGTCTTGCGCGCTTCAAGGGGCGGGCAGACCGGCTCCTCACCCGTCTCCATCGCCCGGATCAGGTCCAGGATCGCGGCCAGCATCCCCTGGCGTGTTGCCGCCGGCACGATCGGCGTGGTCGCCAGCCCGAGATCGGTCTGCCGGATGATCGACGCATGCTGGTCGTTCAGCTCGACCCGGCCATCGCTTCCGATTAATTGGAAGCTGATCTGCTGCGCGCCGGATTTCATCCCGCCCAGGTAGCCGCGCACGCCGTTCTCGTAGGCGATGTAGGCATTGATGCCCGGTTCCAGCGAGGGCGTGCGTCCACCATCCCCCTTGTACGCGGTCCCGTAGTCTTCGAAACCTGGCTCCAGCTCTCCGGTCACCCAGAGCGGGGTCGATTCCGCGAAGTAGGTGATCATGTCGAGGAAATGGCTGTGGTTCCGCCACAGCATCGCCCGCTCGCCCCCGAAATGCGCGATGACCTGCGATAACCGCCCGATCGCTCCCGACCGGATCGCCTCGCGGGTTGCCACGTAGAGCGGCATCCAGCGACGAGTGTGATTGACGTTCACCGTGACGTTCTGGCGGTCGACCGCCTCGATCATCGCGTCGGCATCGGATATCGAAACCGATAGCGGCTTCTCGCAGAAAATCCCGCGAACTCCCGTCCGGGCCGCATACCGGACAACATCGCCATGAAGATGATCAGGTGTTGCGACGCAGACGATATCGAGCTGCTCGGAATCGATCATCTCCCGGTAGTCGTCGTAGGTGGTGAGGCCCGGCCACACTCCCTCCCAGGTATCCACGAACCGCTCGCGCGCATCCGCCACAATGTCGCATCCAGCCACGACTCTGGCGGCCGGGATCGCCGCCAACGATGAAAGGTGACTGTGTGGCGGTGCGCTTCCGAG
>CAZVAA010000068.1:0-13128 GCA_964624125.1 uncultured Sphaerobacteraceae bacterium
CGGACTGACGCATCGATCCTGGCAATTCGGGATAATGAACGCGGATGAATGGGCGCGTCGGATGGCCGCCCGAATGGATGGAAGGACATTGCATGGATATCATTCTGCCCGTCGCCGGGTTTGGCACCCGGCTGCGACCCCACACCTGGAGCCAACCCAAACCGCTCGTCAGCGTCGCTGGCAAGGCGATGATGGCGCATGTGCTCGATCGGGTGATGTCCATCAACCCGCGAAAGCTCGTCTTCATCACCGGCTACCTCGGCGAGCAGATCGAGGAATGGGCTCGCGAGAATTACAAGGACGTCGAACTGGCGTTTGTCGAGCAGCCGGAGATGCTCGGCCAGTCAGACGCGATCTACCGGACGAAGGAGCACGTAGAGGGCGATGCCCTGATGCTCTTCCCGGATGCGCTGTTCGAAGCCGATTTCAGCGGCCTCAGGGATCGGAACGTGGATGGCGTTGCGTTCACGAAGCACGTCGAAGACCCGTCTGCATATGGCGTTGCCCTGCTCGAAGAGGGGTATGTCACGAAGCTGATCGAGAAGCCCAGCGAGCCGGTCTCCAACGAAGCTCTCATCGGCATCTATTACTTCAAGAACACGGACAGTCTCTTCTCTGCGATTGAGGAGCAGATGAACCAGGAGATCATGACGAAGGGCGAGTACTTCATCGCCGATGCGATCCAGATCATGATCGACCGGGGCGCGAAATTCGAGATCGAGCAGATCGACACCTGGCAAGACTGTGGCAATGTCGAGGCACTGCTCGACACCAACCGCTATCTGCTGTCCAACGAGCCGCCGTCCCCGGCGCAGCGGCCTGGGTCGCTCATCGTGCCGCCCTCGTTCGTACATCGTGACGCGAAGCTGGAGGATGCGGTCGTCGGGCCGTATGCAAGCATTGGCGCGGGCACGGTCGTTCGCAATTCCGTCGTTCGCGATTCGATCATCGAAGAAGACTCGGAGATCGTCGACGCGATCTTGCAGCGCTCGGTTGTCGGATCGCAGGTGACGATTCAGGGGAGCGCTCGCTCGATCAACGTTGGCGATAACGGGAAGGTCGCCTTGTGAGCGATCCCACCAAGCCGCATAGCGACTCCATCAACGCCGCGTCCAATACGCCGGAACGGACCTGGTACCAGATCTCGGTCGATGTCGACTCCGAGGCTGTCGAGCCGGTTTCCGAGTTGTTTGCCCGCTACGGCTTCAACGAGGGCGTGGCCATCGACGAGCCCTACGTCCAGGATGGTGATGGCGATAACCTCGAGATCGACACCGGGAAGCCATTCACGGTCCATACGTATGTCGCCGAAGATGACTTCCGGCCCGAGATCATCGAGGAGATGCGTCACGCGCTCTATTTCCTTGGCCAGCTTCGGGGCGTCAGTGATCTCCGCGTGAGTTCCCTGCAGGAAGAAGACTGGGCGAACGCATGGAAGGAGCACTTCCAGGTTCATCGCATCGGCGAGCGGGTGATCATCCGGCCGCCGTGGCGGGAATATGAACCGAAGGACGATGAGATCGTCGTTGAGCTCGATCCTGGAATGGCGTTCGGCACCGGATTGCATCCATCGACCAAGCTCTCCATGCTGGGCACCGAGGAAGTGGTGAAGCCCGGTGATACCGTGCTCGATGTCGGGACCGGTTCCGGAATCCTGGCCATCGCGGCTGTTAAGCTCGGTGCGACGAAGGTCGACACGGTCGACGTAGAGTCGGTCGCGGTCACGGCGACGGCAGAGAACGCCGAGCGCAATGGCGTCGCTGACAAGATCGCTGTCGAGCATGGGAGCGTCGGCCCCGGTGAGCCATTCCATGGCGAGCAATACGATGTCGTCCTCGCGAATATCATTGCTCGCATCCTGATCGAGCTGTCGCAACCGATCGTCGAGCACACGAAGCCGGGCGGGTCGATTGTCCTTGCCGGGATCATCGAGGAGCGGGAGCAGGACGTCATCGACGCCTACACGGCGCTTGGCGCCGAGGTTACGAACCGCCGGTTCAAGGATGATTGGGTCTCGCTGGTCCTGCGCCGCACCGCCTAGGAGCGAAGCGGAGCAGGAGAGGACGTCGGATGCCGGCCGGGACTGGATCAATCGGCACCTGGCGCGCATCCAGCGGCGCCATGCGGCTGAACCGCCCCATGCTATACTTCCGTGTTTGAAGCGGCGCGTACCGCTCGTTTGGCATGCCCGCCATATCGATCATCCCGCATTCCACTGAAACAGAAAGACACCGTCGTCCATGCCTGTCGTCAGCCCCATCTCCAATCGACGCGTCGATCTCGTCCCCAAGGAACCCGGAACCGTTGCCGCGGTCTCTCCCGGATCGTTGGCCATGGAGCTTGGCATCGAGCCAGGCGACCGGGTGCTGGGTGTCAATGGCAATCCGCTGATGGATGCGCTCGACTTCCAGTTCCAGGCGCAATCGGAACATGTGGTGGTCGATGTCGATCGCGACGGCAGCATTCTCCGCTACGACCTCGAGCTGGAAGGCGACGAATTCTGGGGCATCACGTTTGAAGACCCGACGTTTGACGGCGTGCGCGTCTGCGAGAATTCGTGCCCGTTCTGCTTCATCAAGCAGATTCCAAAAGGCATGCGGAAGTCGCTCTACGTCATGGACGACGATTTCCGCTATTCGATGCTGTACGGATCGTTTGTGACGCTCACCAATCTCTCCGAGGAGGATTGGGAGCGCATCGAGAGCCAGCACATCAGCCCGATGCACGTCTCCGTCCACGCAACGAATCCCGATCTGCGCGTTGCCCTCGTCGGTAACCCGAAGGCCGGCAAGATCATGGATGATCTCGCGCGGCTCGAGGCGGCGGGCATCGACTTCCACTGCCAGCTGGTGCTCGTTCCCGGCGTCAATGACGGTGAGGAGATGGATCGCAGCCTGCGCGACCTCTCCACCTTTGGCGACCGGCTCAAGTCGATTGCCGGCGTGCCGGTGGGGCTGAGCAAGCATGGCCAGATGCGGCAGAGCAAGCAGATGCGCCTGTCGCGGACGTGCATGCGCAAGTTGCCCGGCGCGTACACCGAACGGATCCACGTGCGCCGGTACGAGGCACATGAAGCGGCTCAGGTGATCGACCAGTCCGAGGTATGGCAGGAGCGGTTCCGCCAGGAGCGCGGCGATACGTTCTACCACCTTGGCGATGAGTTCTACCTGATGACCGGGCGCGAAGTGCCCGACGCCGATCACTATGCGGGCTTCCCGCAAGTGGAGGATGGCATCGGCATCACGCGGTTCTTCCTCGAAGAGCTGGACGGCTACCTGCGGCGTGCCCGCCCGGGCATCCTGAAGGGGACCGGCGGGACGATTGCCTGCGGCACGCTGATCGCTCCCCGAATGGCGAAAGCGGTCGATGAGTTCAATGCGGTCACCGGCGCCGACCTGAAGGTGCGGGGCATCGACAACAATTATCTCGGCACCGAGATCAACGTTTCCGGCCTGCTCTGCGGCGTCGATATCGTCGAGCAGTTGAAGGACGAGCCCGACAATGGCCCCGTCTTCGTGACGAACAAGGTCGTCTCCGACCGGACCGGCACGCTACTCGATGATATGCGCGTTGAGGAGGTTGCCAGCAGCCTGGGCCGATCCTTCATTCCGGCTGAAAAGATGGGCGAGGTGGCAGGCTATCTCCGCCGTCGTCGTCCTGCGCTCCAGGTCGCATAACCATCCCGATCGAAACTTGCATTGAAGAAGCCCCGCACCTGGTGCGGGGCTTCTTGCTGTCTATCGGACCGGTCACTTGCTACTTCTTCCGGCGGAGCACCTGGCGACCGATCACCGTGCCGATTCCCAGCCCGATCCCGAGCAATGTATCGCCAAGCGCGTAATAGGGACGCGTGTTCGTAGCCGTTTTCGGCGGCTTGTAGCCGTGCATGTGGATCCAGAGCTGGATCGTCTCGACCATCGCCTTCAGGATCACGCGCATGCTCCCGCCCGTCGGGGAACCCGCGACGCGTGGGTAGTGCGGGACCCCGACCTGTTGGAGGATCGCGCCCTGGCGCCGTAGTTTCGCCTGGATTTCGGCATTGATTAGCGCGCCAGAGGTTGTGAGGTCGAGCGATCGGAGCTGCTCTCCCCGGAAGACCTTGAATGCGCAATCGAGGTCGCGCAGGTGCACCCCGAACAGGATGCGTACCGCCAGGTTAAAGATCTCCGCGTTGATGCGCCGGTGGATCGGGTCGGACCGTTCCATCCTGAAACCGGCAACGATATCGTGTGTCGGGATGAATGGCGCCAGGCGCTGGATGTCGGCAATATCGAATTGCCGGTCGCTATCCATGAACATCACGTAGTCGCCGCGGGAAGCCTTGAAGCCAGACCGCAGCGCGCCGCCGTAAAACCGGTTGGTAGTGTGATGTACCGGCCGGACGCGAGGATCTTCCTCGGCAAGCCGGTCGATGATCTCACCGGTTCGATCGCGGCTCCCATCATTGACCGGGATGATCTCGAAGTCGTCGGTATGATGCGGAAGTGCTTCCAGCGCGCGACGGATCACCAGTTCGATGTTGTCCTGCTCGTTATACGCGGGAAGGATCAACGAAAGCGACCCGGGGATCCGGATCGCGGGAAGATCGGGGTTGTGGAAGGTCGTGATATTCCCCGAATTCTGGTTCAGGAAGTTGGGACGACCGCCGATCGCGGACGCCGCAGCACGCAAGAGTCCCAGGCTTCTGGAAAACACCATAAAGTACGTCTCAGTTCACTTCATCAGATCAGGACCCGGAACCGGACCCTGCCGAATTGTACGATGTCGCCGTCAGACAGGCGCATTCGGGAATGCGGGCTCACCGGCTGGTTATTGACCCATGTGCCGTTGGTGCTGTTCAGGTCCTGTAGCCACCATGCACCTTGCTCGTACGACACCTCGGCATGTGAGCCGGAGATAAAGCCGTCATCGATCTCGATCGAGTTGTCGCTATGCCGTCCCACGGTCGTGTAATGGTCGAGAGGGAAGGTTGCCCCGGCGCCCCAGGACGATTCGGCCGGATCTATGAGCTCCAGTGCGCTTGATGGGTCCGGCATGGAGACGGAGGCGTGGCCACCGCTGGACGACGTCACCGTACCGATCGTCACGAGTTCCCGCAGGACCACCCTGGCGACCTGATACAGGAAGAAATAGACGAGGAAGATGAACGCGATCCGGAGCGCGAGGACGAACAAGTCGAAAGTTCGCAGCGACTCAGGCAAGGAGATATCCGGCATGGGCTACCACCGGCCCCCGCTCGCGCCGGCGTGTCCACCGGAGAGCTTGAGGACCTGACCGCCCAGGCGAAGCTCGTCTCCCGGTTCGATATCGGAGATATGGACCGGCTCGCCGTTCACCCGCGTGCCGTTAGTGCTATTGAGGTCGAAGATGCGCACGTGATTGCCTTCACGGTCCAGCCGCGCGTGTCGCCGGGACACATCGGGCGCGTCGATCACGATCGAGTTGTCCGGGGAGCGACCTATCGTCGAGCTGCCCTGTGGAATGTAGAACGATTCGCCGTGCTCCGAAACCAGGCGGATGCTGTCGTCATACGATGTCGACGGCACCTCGAACGCAGCCGTTGCGTCGGCTGGGCGAGGAGGGACCGCCGGACGGGACCGCGGGGCGTCGACCCGTTGTCGCGACGGCTGGCGGTGCTGCGCCGGTCGCGATTGGTCGGTGATTTGCGCATCGACCGCGGGCTGGCGCTGGCGCACCGAATCGTCTTCCTCGAGCGTGACCGTTATCCGGTCGAGCACCGTGAAGTTGCGCCTGGAGGCAAATTGCGAGAGCGATGATGACAATTGCCGGCTCAGGCCGTCGCGAAAGCTCTCGAACTGTGCGTAATCTCGCGGATGGAGCCGCACTACGAAGTCGTTCGGCACAAGCCGCGACCCCACAGACGCCCGTTGTTGCGAGAGCATGGCACGCTCGAGGCGCTTGCCGATCTCGGCGGGTTGCAGCTTTTGCCGGAAGATCGAGCCGGATGCGCCTTCCAGAAGCCGTTCCATCGATTGTTCGAAGCGGTCCAGAAGGCCCACGATATGTTGCTCCTTTGGCGTGATTACGCGCCCCATGCGCCTTGAGTATACGTGCGCTGCATGCGCGACTCAACGCGCCGGACGCGACGTTGGTACATTAGGCAGAACGCAAGCGGGTGGCCCGCTGTTTCGCCGCCCGTCGTCCTCGACACCGGAGATGAACACCCATATGACACCCGAGCGAGATGTCTGGATCGGCCCATCCGTGCTTTCAGCAGATTTCCTGGACCTTGGGTCGCAACTCAAAGCCCTCGAAACCGGTGGCGCCGACTATATCCATTTCGATGTTATGGACGGCCGGTTCGTGCCGAACATCTCCATCGGGATCCCGGTGCTGGAGGCGACGCGAAGGGGAACGAAACTCCCGGTCGACGTTCATCTCATGATCGTCGAGCCCGATCGCTGGGTCGAGACGTTCGCGGATGCCGGCGCCGACCGGATCACCTTTCATGCCGAAGCAACTGACCATATGCACCGCGTCGTGCAATCGATCGAGGCGAAAGGGAAGATCCCGGGTATCACCATCAACCCGGCCACGCCACTCGCGGCGATCGAGGAGATCCTGCCGTATGTTGGGCAGGTGCTGGTCATGTCGGTGAACCCCGGGTTTGGTGGCCAGTCGTTCATCGAATCGTCGCTCGACAAGATCAGGCGGCTGCGCGACACGATCGAGCGGCGCAATCCCGGATGCCGATTGCAGGTCGATGGCGGTGTCAACGAGCAGACGATTGGACCGGTCGTTGAAGCCGGCGCGGACATGATCGTGGCCGGCAGCGCGGTCTTCTCCGGCGGGCAATCTCCGGCAGACAACCTCAGCCGATTGCGCGAGGCGATCGGTTAGGCGATATCAGGCTGCGCCGTCTTGCGCATGAGGACGATCGGCACGATCGCGAGCGCGGCGAGAATCGCCGCCGCCAGGAATGTTTCCTGCATCACCTGCAAGCTCAGCGGGATCACATGCTCATCGACGAACTCTTGCTGGCGGGCGAGGTAGTCGGCGGTCGATTCCTGCGCGCCCTGGACGACCGGATCGAGGCGCCCGGTGAGTTGCTGGAGGCGATAGACGCCTGCCGACGTCAGCAGCGACATGCCGATCGTCATTCCGAGCAGGCGGAACATGAGCGCCGAAGCAACGGCCGAACCCCGGTTCGATTCCTCTGAATCCTCGAGCGCGACCGCGCTCAACGGTGCGAGCAACAGGCCGATGCCCATGCCCGCGATCGCGAGCCCGAACGCCATCAGGAAGATCTGGTCTGGATTGACCATTGCCGAAAGCAATGCATATCCGGCAGTCGTGATGGCGACGCCGAGCATCGTCATCCGGAACGTTCCGATGCGTTGCGCGACCGCACCGGACAGCAGCGAAAAGATGGCGATAAACAGCGTAAGTGGCGCAAGGAGCAACGCACTGTCGCGGCTGACCGAGTCCGAAGATCCGACGAGGGCGACGATCACCGGAACGTCGACCATACCGACCATCAGCGCCGAGCCAACCAGGAAATTTGCCGCCATGACGGCGATGAAGTGGGGCTTGCCTAACAATTTGACGGGGAGGATTGGGGTTGAGGAGCGGCGCTCCCACAGGACGAGTCCGATGGTGGAGACGACCGCAATCGTGAGAAGCAGCGGGATGTTATCGGCCATCGGGTTCGGCGTACCACCGAACGCTCGCAGACCGGTACCTGTCTGGCCACCTATTTCGCCGCCTGAGGCGAGGGCCATGTTGATGCTCGCGAGGGCGATAGCCAGCAGGATCGCCCCGGGAATGTCGAGGGCCTTGAGTCTCGATTCGTGATCTTCCTTTTTCTCTCGCGGGAAGCCGCGTATGACCGCCACGAGGGCGATAGCCAGCAGCGGCACGTTGAGCCAGAAGACCCAGCGCCATGGCTCATTGCCGGGCGCAAGCCCCGAGATCACGGCGCCCCATGTTGGCCCGAGGACCCATCCGAGCGTATCGATCGCGCTGACCAGTCCGATACCGGCCAGGCGCATCTTTTTCGGCAGCACATCCCCCGCAAGCGCGATCGTGACCGGCAGCAGCCCACCACCCCCGAAGCCCTGGATCGCCCGGCCGGCGATCAGCGTGTCGAGCGATTCCGCCGTCGCGCAGATCACCGAACCCACGGCGAAAATCGCGAGGCAGGCGAGGAAAAGGTTGTTGCGGCCGAAGATATCGGAGAGCCGGCCAACCAGAGGGATCGCCACGACATAGGCGATGAGATACCCGTTGACGACCCAGATGTACCGGTCGACATCGGCGGTATTGATGCCAAGGTCGGGAATGATGGTCGAGAGGATCGAGGCGATGACCGTCAGATCCATCGCCCCCAGGAAGACACACAGGAGGCCCGCGACCAGCGCGCGGGAAGAGAGGATACTCCTGAAATCGAGGCTGCCGGCGCTACTCGGGCGGTTCAATGCTCACGTCCTCGTCGTGCCGCGAAAGGTTCATCGTCCAAGTGGCCGGATCCTCGATGCCAGGCTCGTCCGGCTCTTGCACCTGAACGCGTACCAGGTCCCAGGTGTTGCCATCGATCCAAAGGTCGATGCCGATCGTCTCGCCCTGCATGGAGTTCGCAGTCAGGGAGGCAATGACCTCGTTCGGGCTGGTGCCCTGCACGTGATACACCTGCCGGTCGTTGATCTCTTCGGTCCCAACGATCTCGGCGTTCTCGATCTTCCCGATGACGGGACCGAGCCCGTCCTGGTTGTCGTACAGGACGGCAGGGTTATAGCCAAACTCGCGAGGTGCGGTGACCCATTGGCCAGTCACGATATCCGTTGTCCAGGCATCCGGGCCAATCGTGATCATGCGGATGGAGATGGTTTGGCTGCCAACCACCTCGATCTGGAACTGGACGTCCACACGATCGGGTCGGGCCATGGTGCCTTTTGCGTTGAGCAGCCGCATGGTACCGGCGGGGTCGATCAGGGTTTTGCCTTCGATATCCATCGAGAAGCGCATCGAGCTGGTATCGATCAGCCGCTCACTTGCGTTCTCCAGCACCTCTTCGACCGCGATATCGTCGTCAAGCGATGCGTTATCGTCATTTCCATTTCCGCAGGCGGCCAGCGTCAAAAGGACCATGACAAGGATCGAGGCCAGTTTCATGGGGTTCTTTAAGGGCACGAGGTGTCCGTTCGATGAAGCAGATCCCGAAGTCATAGCGAGCGATATGGAGGAGGCCGGAGCGTGCTCGCTCAATGGCAGGGAGTGTAGCATCCGGGTTGGGTATCCTTGTCACGAAACGGTTACGATGACGCGTGCCGCATCGGACCTGGCGGGTCCGGAAATGCCAGCGGCGCTGCGAACCTGAACGCGAATTGCAATTGCGGGGGCATACCTTGAGCGCTGGATCACAGGAACTCCAACTGTCCGTCGGAAGTATGACCGATGTCGGTGGCCGCGAGAACAACGAGGACGCAGTCCTTGTGCAGCCGTTGCCGGCGGGTGGTGGCGAGGCCGGCGGCGGATACTTGCTGGCCGTGGCCGACGGCATGGGCGGATACGAGGGAGGCGAGGTCGCCAGCAAGCTCGCAATTGATCTCGTGAAGGACCTCTTTGCCCGCGATCAGCCAGACGATGTCGCACTTGCACTCAAGCAGGCCTATCGACGCGCCAACGAGGCGATCTACTCACAGGGCGCCAGCGAGGGCAAGCAGATGGGCACGACGCTGGTGACGGCGGTGGTGCGCGGCAAGTACGTGACCATCGCCAACGTCGGCGACAGCCGCGCCTACCTGATGCGGGCCCGGCAGGTCACCCAGGTCACGCAGGATCACTCGGTTGTCGGTGAGCAGGTTCAGCAGGGGCAGCTTTCCGAGGAGCAGGCTCGCAAGTCGCCGCAGCGCAACATGCTCACGCATTCACTAGGTACGCAGGAGAAGCTCGATCGCAAGATGCCAAGCATCTACGAGCTCGCGCTGCTGCCAGAAGACCGCCTCCTGCTGTGCACCGATGGCTTTTTCGATGTCCTCAACAACCAGGACTACCTGCAGTTGATGTCGGACAACGATCCGGAAGCGGCGGCGAAACAGCTGACCTCGCTTGCGGTTGAGCGCAAGACGACCGACAACGTCAGCGCGGTAGTTCTGGCCGTGGGGCAGAGCCAAACGACTATCCAGCGGGAGCAGATCGCCGCCGAGTTGGCCGAGCAGCGTCCAGGCATGATGAGCTCGATGCTGGTGCCAGCGCTGGTGCTGATCGTGGTAATCATCGCGATCGCCGCCGGCATCTACTTCTTCATGTAATGGAGAACATTCGGGAACCCATCTACCGCGATATTGATGACGAGCGCGAGCGGCAGGAGCGCAAGTTCGGCCCCCAGCGCCACGATTGGGCCGTCTGGTCGGCGATCCTGTCCGAGGAATGCGGCGAGGTTGCCGAAGCCTGCCTTCGCGCCCGCTGGGGAGAAGACCGCGACCTGGATCATCTTCGGGAGGAGCTGATCCAGGTCGCGGCTGTCGCGGTTCAGATTGTTGAGAAAATCGATTCCGGCGACTATCCGGAGTCGTCGCCGCGCGGCGCCTAGATCTTCACCGCTGTGCCCGATGCGGTGACCATCAGCATGCCGCCGCTACCGACCGTCTCATAGTCGATATCGACACCGACAATCGCGTTGGCCCCGAGTCCGGTTGCCTGGTCCTGCATCTCCTGTAATGCGATTTCTCGCGCCCGGACGAGCTCCTTCTCATACGCGGCGGACCGGCCACCTACGATGTCGCGGATGCCTGCAAACACGTCCTTGAAGACATTCGCGCCGAGAATCGCTTCACCGGCGACGACGCCGAGGTAGTCCTTCACCGGGCGTCCTTCAACGAGTGTGGTTGTCGTCACGATCATGGTCGATTCCTCCAGGTAATCAGCAATTGATGAGGTCCCTGTTTTGCAGGGGAATCGAAACACATCGGGTACCATTCAGTCCATGAACCAACCGCCTGCCGAGGTCCTCGTGCCTCCCGTCATGCCGATCGATGCGCATACCCACCTCTTTCCGCCGGAGTTCATCATCCGGCGCGAAGAGCTGCTGCAGTACGATCCATGGTTCGGTCAGGCGTTCGCCTCGCCGAAAGCGAAGATGATCGGTGAGGAACAACTGCTCTCCAGCATGGAGCGCGCTGGCTATGCCATGTCTGTCGTGCTTGGCTGGCCCTGGCGGGACCAGGGACTGTGTCGCGAGCATAATGCCTACCTGGCGGATGTTGCACGGCGGAATCCCGATCGCATCGCCTGGCTTGGCATCGTCAATCCCATGCTCTCGGACGCGACTTCCGAGATCGCTCGCTGTATCGAGGATGGCGCGGTCGGGTTCGGGGAGATCAATGCCGATGGGCAGGGCTTCGACTGGGCCGAGCCGGCTGACATCGCCGACGCCTTCGATGCGTTTCGCGAGAGCGGCATGCCGGTGTTGATCCATACGTCGGAGCCGGTGGGTCATATCTATCCTGGCAAGGGCGGTGCGACTCCGGACCGGCTGCTCACATCGCTCGCGGTATTTCCGGATGTCAGGTTCGTTATGGCGCACTGGGGCGGCGGCTTGCCGTTCTACGAGCTGATGCCAGAGGTGCGGGAACTGACGCGCAATGTCGTCTACGACAGCGCGGCGTCGACCTATCTCTATGATTTCTCGATATTCCCGCTGCTGGAGCGGATTATCGGTCCGGAGCGTATGCTGTTCGGGTCCGACTACCCGGTGCTCGCACAGGGGCGATTCCTGCAACGGGTTCTGGCCTCGGGACTCAGCGACGCGGCAATGCCGGCGGTGCTCGCCGGCAACTCGGCGCGGGTATTTGGTTTGAAGGAGCTGGTGCGTACATGATCGCCGGATTGATCGGGACCATTCATCGGGCGGAGCCTGACGCCGTGGTCGTTAATGTCGCGGGCGTACTCTATCGCGTGTTCACGACGGGGAGGGTGGTGTCGGCTGCGCCCGAGTTGAGCGGGGAGCAGGAGTTCCACACGCACCAGGTGGTGCGCGCAGACGCACAGCTGCTTTACGGGTTCCTGACGCCCGCCGACCTGCAGTGGTTCCAGACGCTCATCTCCGTGAACGGGGTCGGACCTCGCCTGGCGTTGGCCGTGTTGACACGCTTCTCCGCGGACGAGTTGCTCTCGGTGATCGCCGGGGAGCAGGTCGACCTGTTGGTGACGGTGCCTGGCGTGGGAAAGCGAACGGCCTCGCGTATCATCCTCGACCTGCGTGGAAAACTGCCGGAAAATCTCGAGACGCCGCTTGCCGTCGCGGGGTCAACCAATCCGGATGCCCTCGAGGCGCTCCAGGCGCTCGGGTACTCTGTGGCCGAGGCAAGGACTGCGCTGGGCCATGTCAAGCTCGGCGACGACGCTACTGTGGAAGACCACATCGTCGCCGCCTTACGGGAGCTTGGGAGCTAGGGAGCAGTCGTTTGCTTTGAGTCGTGACTGCGTGCGCCGGCTTACGCGTTCAATCCCTGAGCAAGCGCCGCTGGATCGCCATCGCGTGGCCGTCCAGGCCCTCGGCACGGGCAATCTGCATCGTGGCCTGGCCAAGGGTGTCGATCGCCGCCTTGTTGCCCGCAGCCAGCGAAATCACCTTCTGGAAATCCCCGACATTCACCGGTGAGGAAAACCGCGCTGTCCCGCCGGTCGGCATGACGTGGCTTGGGCCAGCGGTGTAATCGCCCAGCGCCTCCGGGCTGGATTCACCGACGAAGATGCCACCAGCGTTGCGCACGCGTGGCACCAGGCTCCACGGATCGGAGACGAGGAGGCAAAGGTGCTCCGGCGCGAAGGCGTTGGCAATGTCGATTGCCTCATCGAGCGATTCAACGACCGCGATCGCTCCGTTGTTCGCCATTGATGTCCTGACGACTTCCTCGCGATCGAGCTCTGCGGCCTGGCGTGCGATCTCCCCGGGAAGCGCATCGGCGAGGTCAGTGCTCGTCGTAACGAGCACGGCCGTTGCAAGTGCGTCGTGTTCGGCCTGGGCGATCAGGTCGGCGGCGACGAATTCGAGATCCGCGGTGTCGTCCGCGACCACAAGAGTCTCGGTGGGACCGGCGATCTGGTCGATAGAGACGACGCCGGACACTCGCTGTTTCGCCAGCGCGACGAAGATGTTTCCGGGTC
>CAZVAA010000069.1:0-2321 GCA_964624125.1 uncultured Sphaerobacteraceae bacterium
ACCTGATCCGCGGCAGGGCGTTGTCGTACAACCCGCCTGTTCCATCGCTTCCAATAACAGGCGGCGGTGGCCCGCTCGTCCCATCCGACGGCAGATCGGCATCCTCGGGATCAGGCGACCACGGCCCGGTGGACTGCCCACCAACGCTGTCAGCCTCCGCCTGCGTGGTTGTGCCGGAATCACCAACGGGTGCTGATTCCTGCGCCGGCTCGTCCGAAACGACATTCTCTACGGGAGCGTCGACCGGATCGTTGCCGGACTCGACCGGCACGCTGCCGGTATCGACGGGACCGGTTTCCTCGACCGGAACGCCCGGGTCCTGCGGAACATTAACCGGGGTCTCGATGATCGGCCCTTCTTCGACGGGCGGCACATACGGCGGCTCCGTCGGTGCAGGCGCGGGTTCCGGCGCCTGCGGCACACTCAGCACAATCAGCGAATTCGCCAGTGACAACGAATCCGTGCCGGTCATGTTGTTGCTGCTGACGGTGTAGAGAACCCCGTTGGCGATCCACCAGACCTGGTCGTAGATCGGTGTGTCGGAGCCAGCCGGGATACCGATGTCATGGATCGCGTTCCACCCCTGCACCGATGCGTTTATCGTCAGTTCCTTGTTCAGGTCGGCCGGGGAGCCCGCCGGGAATCCACCGCCCGCAATCCCCTCGATATAGAGGAACGTCGGGGACGCCCCGTCGATCATCCAGTACAGCCGGTAATACCCGCTGCTGGCAGAGACGCTGGGAGCGACGCCGCTGAACGGCTCGGGAATCCACGTCGGCACGAGGACATCCATGCCGATGTTGAGGGAGATCGCGGTGTCCGTGGTCATCCAGTCAACGTTCTGCGCCCGCCCGGCGGCGGCGCTCCCGGGGGTTTCGGGTGCGGCCACGGCCATCGCGGAAGACAGGCTGAACACCATGACAAGCGCCATCAGGTAGGCAACGATCCGATGGTAGGTGGATGCAGTTCGCGAAACGATGGCGCGTGCGGGGTTGAACACCGGGATGCTCCTCACGGACGAGGGTTTCAGGCCGAGTCGGTTCGGTTGTGAAGGCGTTGCGGACGCCGTCTCTCCCCGAACCGAAGACTACCCTGAGTCTACAATGGAGCGTGACCGCGGGTCACGGGTCCGTACACCCCAATATCGACCGGCAGCACAAAGCGTCCAGATTCCGCGACAGGCAGGGCGATTTGGCCGTATACTGGATGGTTGCAGCAAGCGGCCCTCTCCGGAGGGCTCGCGGAGCGCTGCGGCAAGCACCAAATGCATCAGGAGTAACCCGTGACGACCAAACAAATCATCCCGCTGGTGCCTGAATCTCCCACGCCCGTCGGGGTCGCGCCTAAGCGACTGCCGCCCAACGGCAAACGCTTCTTTATCTGGACCATGGGCTGCCAGATGAACGAGGCCGACAGCCAGAAGGTTGCGGCCATGCTGCAGGAGGTCGGGTACGAACGGGCGAACGGTGAAGACGACGCCGACATCATCGTTCTCAACTCCTGCGTTGTCCGCCAGGCCGCCGAAGACAAGGTGGCCGGCCGGCTGGACTATCTTGCCAAGCTCAAGAAGGCGAAGCCAGAAGTTCCGCTGGTGCTCACCGGGTGCATGGTTACCCGGCAGCAGGAGAAGCTGAAGCAGCGCTTCCCGCATGTCGATCTCTTCTTCAACCCGTCTGACTTCGACAAGATGGCGGAAGTCGTCCCCGAGCTCAACGACCTGGAAGACGACCTCGACCAGTTGCCGCACTACTACCAGCCGCAACTCTCCCCAGGCAAGGCGGGCGTGTCCGCGTTTGTCCCGATCATCTATGGCTGCAACTTCGTCTGCTCCTACTGCATCGTTCCCTACCGGCGCGGCAAGGAAACCAGCCGCCCGTTCAGGGACATCGTGCAGGAGGTCGAGCGCCTGGTCGACAATGGCGTGCGCGAGGTAACCCTGCTGGGGCAAACCGTCAACGCCTACGGCCATGACCTCGAGGAGAAGACCTCACTCGCCCACCTGCTCGAAGCGGTCAATAACGTTCCCGGGCTCGATCGCCTGCGCTTCCTGACCTCCCATCCCAAGTACATGGGCGACGATGTCATCCACGCGATCCGGGACTTCGACTCCGCCTGCGAGCACATGAACCTGCCCGTCCAGGCCGGCGACAACGAGGTGCTCCGCCGCATGCGCCGCACCTATACCCGCGATCTCTGGATGGAACGCGTCGGCTACACGCGGGAGCAGATCCCTGGCGTGACCGTGGCGACGGATATCATCGTCGGATTCCCGGGCGAGACCGAAGAACAGTTCATGCAGACCTACGATATGCTGGAGCGCA
>CAZVAA010000069.1:2421-5142 GCA_964624125.1 uncultured Sphaerobacteraceae bacterium
TTCCCGGGCGAGACCGAAGAACAGTTCATGCAGACCTACGATATGCTGGAGCGCACGAAGTGCGACAAGGTGCACCTTGCCATGTACTCGCCCCGCCCCGGCACGCTCTCCGCACGCTGGGAAGACGATATTCCGCACGAGGAGAAGTTCCGGCGGCACCAGGCGCTCGAGAAGCTCCAGGAAGAGATTTGCACGGAGATCAATAAGAAGCGCTTCGGCGAGACCTATGAAATCCTCGTCGAGGGCAAGCAGAAGGGACGCTGGACGGGACGTACCCGCGGCAACACGCTCGTGCATTTCGACGACGACCGCGATGTGCTCGGCAAGCTGGTCGACGTCAGGATCACCAAGACCAGCCCGTGGTACCTCATGGGCGAACCCGTCGGCACCCCACGCTAAAGAAGATCAAACCCCCACTGGAAGGAAATGGATACGTGGTAAACCAGAAGCAAAAGCAACTCACCCGCAAGCAACTCATTGAGCACGCCCTCGAGGCATCACTTGAGAGCCGCTGGGAAGACGCGATCGAGACCAACGACGAGATCCTCAAGCGCTTCCCGCGCGATGCCGAAGCCATGAATCGCAAGGGACGCGCGCTGATCGAGCTTCGCCGCCTGAACGAGGCACGCGAGGTGTACAGCGAAGCCCTGAAGGCCGATCCGGCGAACATGATCGCCCGCCGTAACCTGCAGCGCCTCGAAACGCTGTACCAGCGCGATGAAGGCCAGCCAGAGGGGGAGAAAATCGCCGACACGACCATCCCCCGTTCGACCGTCTTCGTCGAGGAGATCGGCAAGACCTGGATCGATGAGCTCGCCAACCCCGCGCCGGCGGGCCAGCTCGCCGAGGTCTCTCCCGGCGACCAGGTCCAGCTCAAGATCGACGGCCAGCGCGTGCTCGTCTACAGCAACGACAACGTCCAGCTCGGCGAGCTTGACATGCGCATTGCGGCGCGCGTCATCCGCCTGACGGAGGCCGGCAACGAGTTCGAGGCGTACGCGCTTGGCATGTCTGCCAACAGCCTCCGCATCATCCTCCGCGAGACCTTCCGCCACCCGGACAACGAGCGGATCATGACCTTCCCGCGTCAGCCGCGCCCGACGCAGGATCTCCTCCGCGAGCGCGAGCAGCTCTCGCTTCGTGAGGAAGCCGACTTCGACTTCGGTGAAGAGGACGACGTCGAAGAGGAAGAGGTCGACGAAGAAGAAGACGTCGAGGACGAGCCGGATGAGGAAGCCGCGGCGTACGTCGACAATGCCTCCGTCTCCGACACGGACGACGACGAAGAGCAAATGTAGTCCCGGTATCGGCACATTCACGGGCGTTGGTCGTCAGGCCAGCGCCCGTTTTGCATCCCCGCGTTCGTACGCGGCATTGATTGGCACAGCCAATGTTCGAGGGAACACTACACAACCGTCCCGGTATTGGTATACTGACGTCAACTGATCCGCGGGTACCACATGGATGTGGTCCCATTCGCCGAAGGGACGCGGAAATGGATCATCTCATCAACCGAACCACCGGCAGACGTGACTGCAGCACCGCAGGGGATTCCCCGAGCGGTGTTTTTTGTACCCCGCTTGCAGTCAGTAGCCGGCCGGGGAGGTGGTGAGGTCCCACAACGTCACAGGCAGTGCGCCGAAAGCGCGAGAAAAAGGAGCGGTATCAACGATGAATTCCAGCATGATCGGTAAGATCGAAAAGGCACATCGATACGCCCAGGAACAGGAACGCGTGACGTTCAAGACCTTCGAAGCAACCGTTCGTGGCGACAACAGCGAGTATGTCGTGTCGCTCGGACCTGACGGCTGGAACTGCAGCTGCCACACCTTCCAGAGCCAGGTACTCGAGACCTGCAGCCATGTCATGACCATGCAACTCCTTCTCGGCAGAATGCTCCAGGACGATCACCGGTACACCAGCCAGGAGCCAGTCCAGGCCGCCAGCTAACCAGCATTGCCAAAAAGAGAACCGGGGAGGGATTCAGGCGAATCCCTCCCCGGTTTGTGTGCACGTAGATCGTTCGGAGAGGCGGCTAGTTCCAGTCCCGCTGGCGGGACGCCTCCAGCGGTGTGGTCAGCACCGTATCCCCGACGCGTTCCAACGGGCTCCATCCCGCCGGCTCGTCCGGCAGCATGTAGACGAACGGGTGCTTCTGGGCCGCGCGGACGTCAGTCCACGACGAGTCCTGCAACTGGCCATACGAGACCGCCGCGGCGATGATCAGTCCCTGCCAGTATTTGCGTAGCCGGTGCCCGAGTCCCATGGAGGTCACAGGTCCACCGTCCCGTCCGGGAAAATGCGCACCATGCGATCGACGGGAACCACGAACACCACGCCGCCACCGACGGTCACTTCGTGAATACCAGCCGGGAACCACTCCATATACTCCGGTGATTCCGCGTCCAGTTTGACCTCCACGCGTGATTCGCAGTTCTTGCGCACCAGCTCGATCGCCTCCGGCACGCGCTCCTTCTCGATGCCCATGAAAATCGTCGCGTTTCCCATCCGGAGAAAACCGCCAGTACTGGATATCCTGGTCGCTCGGAGACCGCTGGCCGTAATGGCGCGCAAGAGGCGATCCGAGTCATAGTCCTGAACAATAGCGATAACGAATTTCATGTATGCAGCTTCTCAATCCCACGACGAGCGAACCCGGCCACAATGTGCTCCCTGCATTAAACACCAGACTCCCGGTACGTCCATACCGGGAGTCTGGGA
>CAZVAA010000069.1:5242-12970 GCA_964624125.1 uncultured Sphaerobacteraceae bacterium
CCGATGGCGTAGGAAAGCTGGACCTCGAACCGGTCCGCCAGGCCCGCCGCGACGACATTCTTCGCCACGTAGCGCGCCGCGTATGCGGCGGAGCGGTCGACCTTTGTCGGATCCTTGCCCGAGAACGCGCCACCACCGTGGCGAGCCATGCCGCCATACGTGTCGACAATGATCTTCCGGCCGGTCAGGCCGGCATCAGACATCGGGCCGCCGATCACGAACCGGCCGCTCGGGTTGATGACGAACCGGGTCTTCTCGTCCAGCAGCTCCGACGGCACCACCGCGCGGATCACGAACTTCTCGACATCCTTCTGGATCTGCTCGTTCGTCACGCTGTCGAGGTGCTGCGTGGAAACCAGGACGGTGTCGACCCGAACCGGCTTGCCCTCCGAGTACTCGACCGTTACCTGGCTCTTGCCGTCCGGCAACAGGTACGGCAGATCGCCGTTCTTGCGAACCTCGGCCAGCTTGCGGGCCACCTTGTGCGACAGCGCGATCGGCAGCGGCATCAGCTCCGGCGTCTCGTTGGACGCGAAGCCGATCATCATGCCCTGGTCACCCGCACCGATCTCATCGTACTTGTCGCCCGTCGACGCGGTGCGGCTCTCCAGCGCGTGGTCAACGCCGCCGGCGATGTCCGGGCTCTGCTCCTTGATCGCCACGATGACGCCGCACTGGCTCGCATCGAACCCGTGGTTCGAGTGCGTGTAACCAATCTCCGTGACGACATCGCGAACCAGCTGCTGGATATCGACGTAGGCACTGGTCGTGACTTCGCCGAAGACCAGCACGAGTCCGGTCGTTACCGAGGTTTCGCATGCCACGCGGGCATCCGGATCCTCCGCGAGCACGGCGTCAAGCACCGCGTCGGAGATCTGGTCACAGATCTTGTCGGGATGCCCTTCCGTCACAGACTCCGACGTGAAAAGCAGCTTCCGGTGTGAGTCAAATGTATTGGCCATGGATGTGTTCCTCCGCGGGGCCGTGCCCATATCGCTTCATGGAACGTCTTCTGACCGGTCAGGTCGCACGCGCGACGGCCGGAAAAGGCGTCCTACTCGGTTTCCCAGGAGGTCAGGTACTTCGCCTGCTCCGGGGACAACTCGTCGATCGTCACACCCATCGCCTTCAGCTTGAGCGCGGCGATTTCCTTGTCGATCTCTTCCGGCATCTTGTAGACCTTGTTCTCGAGGTTCTCGCCCTCGCGCGCAATGTACGCCGCGCCAAGCGCCTGGTTGGCGAAGCTCATGTCCATCACGCTCGCCGGGTGTCCTTCGGCCGCGGCAAGGTTGATCAGCCGGCCCTCACCGAGCACGATCACGGACTTGTCACCAATCGTGAACTCCTCGACGAACGGGCGGAGCGTCTTGCGACCCTCGCCGGCCATCTCGGCCAGCGCCTTCAGGTTCATCTCGGTGTTGAAGTGACCAGCGTTCGCGACCATCACGCCGTCCTTGGCCACCTCGAAGTGGTGGGTGTCCACGACGTTGATATTGCCGGTTGCGGAGAGGATCAGGTCCGCGTCCTTGACCGCCTCTTCCATCGTCGACACGATGAAGCCGTCCATCGCCGCTTCCAGCGCGCGAATCGGGTCAACTTCGGTCACGGTCACGAGCGCGCCAAGCCCGCGGGCCCGCATCGCGATGCCCTTGCCGCACCAGCCGTAGCCGGCCACGACCACGTGCTTGCCCGCGATCAGGATATTGGTGGCGCGGATCACGCCGTCCAGCGTGCTCTGGCCCGTGCCGTAGCGGTTGTCGAAGAAATGCTTGGTGTCGGCATCGTTGACGGCCACGATCGGGAACTTGAGGACGCCATCGGCTTCCATCGCCCGCTCGCGGATCACACCGGTGGTCGTCTCCTCGGTACCGCCGATGATGTTGTCGAGCAGCTCCGGGTACTCACGGTGGATTGTTGTCACGACGTCGGCGCCGTCATCGATCACGATGTGCGGCTTGTGCTGGATCGCCGTGTGGATGTGGCGCATGTAGGTCTCATCGTCCTCGCCCTTGATGGCGTAGACGCGGATACCTTCATCGACCAGTGCCGCGGCGACATCATCCTGCGTCGACAGCGGGTTGCTCGCGCAGAGCACCGCATCTGCCCCACCGGCCTGCAGTGCCAGTGCGAGGTTCGCCGTCTCGGTCGTGATATGCGCACAAACCACGAGTCGCTTGCCCTCGAGCGGCTTGTCCTTCGCGAACTGGTCGCGAATGCTGTGGAGCACCGGCATCTCCCTGCCGGCCCACTCGATGCGGCGATGGCCCGCCGCTGCCAGCGACGGATCCTTGATATCGAAGTCACGCGTGTTGGTTGTTGCGGAAGTCATACGTGTTCCTGTCTCCTTGCCGTGGCCATTGGCCCGGCGTACTCGTTGCAGCCCGGCATCCTCGCCGAACTACCTGTTCGGGAGTCTGGCTGGCTACACGGTAGCCTTGAATGAATCGAGTTCCTCGACGGTGACCTGTCCCTTGAAATCGGGGAAGGCGGCATCGAATCGATCGACAAATCCCTCGCGGGTGTAGGAATGCTCCTGCGTGCCGTGGTGCTCGATTGCATAGGTCGCGGCCATCGCGCCCATCCGCCCTGCCACCGGCAGGTCCTTGCCGAGGAGCAGGCCCGTGAGGACCCCGGCGCGGTAAGCATCACCACCACCGGTCGGGTCGATGAACGGATCCGGCGTTGCGACCGGGATCTTGACCGACTCGCCGCCGGCGAACAGCTCGGAGCCCTGGCTGCCATACGTCACGATCGTCATCGGCGCCTTGCGGGCGATATCCGCCACGCCAAGCCCGGTCTTGCGCTCGATCATGCCAAGCTCGTAGTCGTTACCGATCACGATCTCCGCCAGGTCGATCCCCCGCGAGAGCTGGTCGCCATCGAGGATGACGATCTGCTGCGCCGGGTCGAAGACGAGCTTGCCCTTTTTGGCGATCTGCTCGGTGTGCCGCATCATCGCTATCGGGTCACCGGCGCTGACGATGCCGTATTCAGCCTCGCCGGCAACCTCGGTCAGGTCCATTTCCTGCGTCAGTGCGCCGGGACCGGGATAGAACGAAGCGATCTGGTTGCCCGCCATGTCCGCGTTCATGTACGCGCTGGCGGTCAGGTCGTCATCCACCTGCTTCACCCAGGTGAGATCGACGCCGAGCTCTTCGAGCACCTCGCGATACGGATCGAAATCCGAGCCAACCGCGCCAACGAGCGCAACCGGCACACCGAGGAGCGCCAGGTTATACGCCATGTTGCCGCCCACACCGCCACGCTGGTGCTTCAGCGAGTCGAGCAGGAAGCTGACGGAAATGACATGGGCTTTGTCTTCGAGGATGTGGTCCTTGAAGGAACCACCAAACTGTTGGATGTGGTCGAATGCGATGGACGCACTCACCACGACCTTGGGGGTAGGTGTCACGCTGTATGTACTCCTGTCCGTGACAATTGGAGCCTGCTCATCGGGCAGCGGGCGCTGCACGAGAGCTGTGCCGTACCCGGCACACGATTAGGCCGGTGATCGCACGATCACCCGACAGCACCCCTGAGAATAGCACAGCGGCTTCTGAACGTGACGATCATCCACGCAGCACATTCTCGAGCGCGGCATCGATATCTGACTCCGTTACATCCGTCCGGATCTCGACGCCTCCCGCCAAAATTGGCAGCACCCATTTCTGCACGCCACCGCTCTTTTTCTTGTCACTGCCCATC
This sequence comes from uncultured Sphaerobacteraceae bacterium, assembly GCA_964624125.1. GTDB lineage: Bacteria > Chloroflexota > Chloroflexia > Thermomicrobiales > UBA6265 > UBA6265. The sequence continues at coordinate 8,948 of CAZVAA010000069.1, forward strand.
TTTTCGCGGACATCAGCAGGGGTCTCCTTCGCGGTTGTGGGCAAGCCGAATCGCTCGATGAGTGCAACCAGCCGCTCCCGGAAACCATCGTCAACCAGCCCCTTGCGCACAGCGATGGTCGTCGCGGCCACCATCCCGACGGCGATCGCCTCTCCATGCAGCAGTGAATATCCCGCTGCCTCGATTCCGTGACCGATCGTGTGTCCGAAGTTCAGGATCGCCCGTAATCGGGATTCCTTCTCGTCCTCCCGCACCACGGACGCCTTCAGGGCGATGTTCTGGCGAATAACCCATGAAGTAAGGGGCTCCTCTAGGCGCAAGAGCGCCTCGACGTTACCTTCGAGTACGTCGAACAGGAACCCCGCCTCGCCTCCGGGCGTGCTCGCCTGGATCACCCCGTGCTTGATGATCTCGGCAAATCCGGAACGTAACTCCCGCTCAGGCAACGAGGACAGAAAGTATGGATCCACCGCCACGATGGACGGCTGGTAGAACGCGCCGATCAGGTTCTTGCCGGCCGAATGGTTGATCCCGGTCTTGCCGCCAACGCTTGAATCGACCATCGACAGCAACGTGGTTGGCACCTGCACCAACCCGATTCCGCGCAGCACCGTCGCCGCGGCGAATCCCAACAGGTCACCGGTCACGCCTCCTCCGGCCGCGATGGCGACATCCCCGCGCTCCGCGCCACCGCCGATCATCCAGTCATAGAGATCGGAAAGGCCGGCGATGCTCTTGCTCCCCTCCCCGCTCGCGATCTCGCGGATCCTGGCGACGCGCTCCGGATCCGCATTGAGGGATGCGAGCCAGGATTCGTGGTGCGCCCTCATCCCCGCATCCGCACCGACCCAGATACGCTCGGTCGTTGGCCACCGTTCGGCCACCAATGTGGGAACCTGCTCGCGCACGCCCTGCCCGACGAGGATGCGTGACCTCGCGTTCGGCAGATCGAGATGTACTTCGGACGGATCGCCGGCCGCCAGGCGGACCAGTTCGACGATATCCGTGGCGGTTCTGCCCGTATCCCGGTTACCGGTAGGAACCGTGACATCCGCCCGGCTGTAGAACCCTTCCCGGTCTGCCAGTAACTGGCGAATACGACCGATGGGGTCCGCCGCGTCAAGCATTGGCCGTCGAGTTGTTTCCCCGGCAGGTGCAGCGGCGGCATGCGCCTTCAGTCGGGCCAGGATCTCGCCTGGCTCCGCCGCGAGTCGAATCACCAGCGTGCCGGGATCTGAGCGTAGCTCGTCCCAGATCTCGTCGGTGCACACGGCACCACCGCCGGTCGCGACAATCGCACGGTCGCGCCCGAGCGCCTCGACCAGGACCTGGCGCTCGATCGCCCGGAACGCGGCTTCACCACGTCGCTCGAACAGGTCCGGGATTGACTCTCCCTCCCGACGCTCGATCTCTGCGTCTGTGTCAACCAGGCTCCACCCCAGCTCATCCGCCACCAGTCGACCGATAGTGCTTTTTCCTGTGGCGCTGAATCCGATAAACACAGCCCTGGCGATCATTGAGTACTCCCCGAATATCAGTCCACCCCGGACCTGAACGTTGCATTTCACGGATGTTGACGGCACGACCGTCTCGTCCTATCTTGACGCAATTCCGCGTCATCTCGGTTGAAAATCGGCATGACACCATATACTTGTAAAGTGCCGAATGCTATGTTGGCGTCACGACTGTCTAGTTAATCATGAGAGGCTACCGAGATTGATGTCCAAGATTCTTGTCGCTGATGACGATGCCGCCATCCGTGAGATGCTTCGTGATTTCCTCACGGATGAGGGTTACGAGGTCCAGGACGTCGAATCTGGCGCAGCCGTGCTCGAAGCCATGCAGGATGCAGATTCCGCTCCGCAGCTCATCATGCTGGATGTCCGCATGCCGGACAAGAGTGGGATCGAAGTCCTCCAGGAACTTCGGAGCAACGACGACCAGCTGCCGGTGATCATGATGACCGCGTTTGGCGGATCGGGGATCGCCATCGAAGCGATGCGCCTGGGCGCCTACGATTACATCACGAAGCCTTTCGACCTGGACGAAGTCGCACTCACCGTCAAGCGCTATTTCGACCGCCTGCACCTGAACGACCAGGTCGTCGAGCTCTCTGCCCTCCTGGAACGCAGCGATCCAAACGATCCGCTCATCGGCAACAGCCTGGCGATGCAGGAGGTGTACAAGACGATCGGACGCGTCGCCGCATCCGACGCAACCGTGCTCATCACTGGCGAGACGGGCACCGGCAAGGAGCTCATCGCAAGCATCCTCCACCGCACGTCGAGCTATGCCCGCGGCCCGTTGATCAAGGTCAACTGCGCTGCCCTGCCGGAGACGCTGCTGGAGAGTGAGCTCTTCGGCCATGAAAAGGGCTCGTTCACTGGCGCGCTTAACCAACGCAAGGGCCGGTTCGAGATGGCGAACAAGGGGACGATCTTCCTCGACGAAGTCGGCGAGATGACGCTATCGACGCAGAAAAAGCTGCTCCGCGTCCTTCAGGAGCGCGAGTTCGAGCGGGTTGGCGGATCGGTCACGGTGAAGATCGACACGCGCGTCATCGCGGCCACGAACAAGATCCTGACGCAGGAGATCGAGGCGAACCGCTTCCGCGAGGATCTCTACTACCGCCTCAATGTGATCTCCATTTACCTTCCGCCCCTGCGTGACCGACTCGACGACATCCCACTGTTGGTGGAGCACTTCGTCGACAAGCACCGCTACAAGCAGGGTGCGAGTGCCTCGAAGGTCAGCCAGGGCGCCATGGACAAGCTCATGAGCTACGACTGGCCCGGCAACGTCCGCGAGCTCGAGAACCTCGTCCAGCGTGCCGCCGTGCTCTCCCAGGGCGAGATCATCACCGAAGATCACATTCACTTTCACGGTGCCGACAGCCGCCGCCTCTTCGATATCGGGGAGCGTGTCCGCCGCGGCACTCACCTCACCGACCTCGTCAGTGAAATCGAGAAGACGGCGCTGGAAGAAGCACTCTCCGCGACCAACGATGACCGCAAGGAGGCCGCTTCGCTCCTTGGCCTGTCGCTCACGGATTTCAACAAGCGCGTCAAGGCCGCGAACATCGAGGCGCTGCCCGCCAAATAACAGGGTGAGAAGACAAGAAACGCCCGGTCCGTTATGGACCGGGCGTTTTGGCGCTGTCTTCCAGCGCGGATCATGACTTGTCGGATGTGTCCGGAAGTTTCTCCGTGTCGTTCCCGCTCGCAATGTCGGTCTGCTCAACGACCTTCTGGTCGTCCTCCTCGTCACCGACGAACGGGAGCCTGCCCGCCAGCTTCATCGCCGTGCTCATGAACATATCGAGCTGGCTCTTCGACGGCTTGCTGCCGTACTGGTAGAAGTAATCCGCCGTCCGCCCAACAGTCATCGTGCCCGCGAACGCGATGGCGACTTTCGGAATCGTCCCTGCCGCCAATGGAATGAACGTCGCCGCTTGCCGGGCCAGCGTCCTCCACAGGAACCCGGCGCCGACAACCGGCGTAAGCTCCCGCACGATCGCCACCTGGCTGTCCAGGTCCCGCTCGTGCGCCGCGGCGATCTTGTACGCCATCATGATCTGGTTCTTCGTCAGCACGATCAGGTCAGCGCTGGCAGAGACGAATCCGCCGAGCACCGGCACCACCGCCGGGATGTTCGACACCAGCGCGAACTGCGCGTTCGCCTTCGAGGTCTGGTCGATGATCGCGCGCACGGCCGCATACCGCCACTCCTCGAAGTGACGTCCCAGGGCTGGCGCCAGGTCTGGCAAGGCATCGGTGATCTCCGCGCGCAGCGATTCGATCGCCTTCTCGCCATCGCCGAGGTAAAACACGGTCCCGCGCCCGGCGTCTCCCAGGGCCTTTCGTACCCGTTCGAGCAGGCCCGTTCCATCCGGGTCCGATACGATCACGATATCCCAGCGATCACCCGAGAGCGTATCTCCATCTGACCAGATGCGAGTCTCGATCCGGGAACCGGCGTCCGCCCCAAAAAGGCGTGTCCTCGCGCCATCAGCGTGCTGCTGGG